>SXID01000204.1 GCA_005772955.1 Planctomycetia bacterium | reverse complement strand
TGCGAGTTGCGAGTAAAGGCAGAAGACCAGAGGCACCATCGCTTCTGGTCTTCTGCCTTTACTCGCAACTCGCAACTCGTCACTTCTCCGAGAGCGTCACTTCCCGGAATCGCAGCCCTGACGAGTCGTAGAAGATGATGCAGTTGTCGTCGCTCGACCAGACGGCACTCGTTCGCAACAGGCGCGGTCCTTCGACGTGGAACACCAGTCCGCAGACCCGACCGCTGCGCTTGAGCGGCGTGCGGAACAGCGGTGCCTGGGTTGGGTCGAGCGCGTCCTTATCGCACAACACCGAATGAACGAATTCGGCAAGTTCCTCGACTGCCGAAAACGCAACGACAACTTGCGACATCGGCACCTCAGCCCGCCAATCACGCTGCACATTAAACCGCTGTGTCCCCTATCCCACCGTTTTGCGGGCACGCTGTCACGCCGAACTCGACTTGAATGACGGGGAATCCGGAGATCCTGTTCCGGTTCTACCAGCCGTGCAGACGGCGCAGTGCGTCGTAGAGAACGATGCCGACAGCGGTCGCGAGGTTGAGGCTCCGCACCGCCCCGGTGGGCATTGGGATGCCGACGAGCCGTTCCGCGTACCGCTCGCGCACGGACGCGGGCAGCCCGCTCGACTCGTTGCCGAACAGCAGGCAGTCCCCATCCGCGAAGTCGGCGCGCGTGTACGGCTTCTCGTTTGGCGTCTCCACACACCAGATTCTCAGCCCTGCAGTCGCGTGCTCGAAGTCCTCGAATGTAACGTGGCGCACCACATCGACCGCGTGCCAGTAATCGAGGCCGGCACGCCGCAAAGAGCGGTCGTCGAGCCTGAACCCGAGGCGACCAATGAGATGGAGACGCGTCCCGGTCGCGGCGCACAGCCGCGCGATGTTCCCGGTGTTGGGTGGTATCTCAGGTTCCCACAGCGCGACGTGTAGCATGTGTGTTGAAGCCACTTGCGGTTTCGCGGGGTGTTCGGGGTGTTCGGCGCGTCGTCCGCGAAGCCGCGAGCGGCTCGGACGATGCGACTTATCCGATTGCTCCGGCCGTTCGTGTTGTACCGGCGCTGCCGCGTGGAGAACACGAAAACCGACCTCGCACCAAGCGCGCGGGGTTTCATCGCGCGCGTCTTACGAATGACAATGTGGGTTGTGCAGTGCGCACGGTTTCGGGGCCGGACAAATGACGGCAAAGAACTCACCTTCGCTTCAGTCGCCGTGGCGGGTCGATGCCCTTGCCATCACGCTCTTCGTCGTGGGCCTCTTGCTCGCAGTCGCGGTCGGGTCGGCACGCACGATCACATCCGGGCCGAACCTGTTCGGGACATGGGGCGAGTATGTGGCCGCGTGGCTTCTCGAACCGCTTGGCTGGGCCGCGGTCGTGCTGCTAGCGGGCTGGTTTGCAGTGGTCGCGTTGCTCGTCATCCGGCGCACTCCGGGCCGGCTTGCGGTGCGCGTTGTCGGTTGGTGTGTCGTGACCGCCGTGTCCGCGGTGGGCGTGGACTGGTTCGGCGGAGGCCTGGCCTCGCCCTCAGTCGCCGGTCGCGGCGGGTCGGTGGGCGCGTACCTCCGCTTCGGTCTGGAAGACGCGACCGAGCCGACCGTCGCGCTGATCGTGTTCGCGCTGGCCATTGTCGTCGGGTTGATGCTCGTGGCCGACTGGTTCGTGATCCGTCTCGCGCGTTTCGCGTGGATCGCGATTCGCACCGTGTGCAAGAGGACGGTGTGGGCGAACGATCGTATTGCCAACGGGATGGAAGCGGTACTCAACCGCGTCGCGACCGCGGCAAAAGCCGTCGGACGCGGCGCGATGGGCGTGGCGAAGATCGCTCTTGCGGTCGTACCAGCGCGCAAGGCGGCTGCGACGCCGGTCGCGCCCTCGGCGCACACCGCGCCGATACTGAAGATCGCGACGGTTTCCGTTTCCACTGCGATCCCGTCTCCGGCGCGTTTGCCGATTCCAGCCGTGCCAACGAGTGAGCCAGAAGAGGATGTGGCGTACGAAGACATTCCGATTCACGTCCACGCCGGGCCGAAGCCAGCCCTCCTGTTGCACGCCGCACCGCCGCCGGACGAGCAGTTGTCGAACGTCGATTACGAACTGCCGCCGCTCTCGCTGCTCAACGACCCGGAACCGTTCCCGGTCGAGGACCACGAACAGAAGTTGCGCGAGGTCGCAGTGCTTCTGGAGAAAGCGTTTCTGGACTACGGCGTAAACGTGAAGGTGGTTGGCATTCACACTGGCCCCGTCATCACGCAGTACGAGATCAGCCTCGAAACCGGGTTGCGACTGAACAAGGTCACGAACCTCGCGGACGACCTGGCACTGAACCTGAAGGTGGCCGCGGTTCGGATTGTCGCGCCGCTCCCGGGCCGCAATACGGTCGGCATCGAGGTGCCGAACGAGATCCGCCAAACGGTTCAACTAAAGGAACTCGTCTCCGCACTCGCGGGAACGCCGAAGGTGAGCAAGTTCCGCTTGCCGCTTTTTATTGGCAAGGATGTGGAAGGCCGCCCGCTCGCCTTCGACCTCGCGACGATGCCGCACTTGCTCATCGCGGGCAGCACCAACACGGGCAAGTCGGTGTGTCTGAACACGATCATCGTGAGCCTGTTGCTCACGCGCCGGCCGGACGAGTGCCAGATGATCCTCATCGACCCGAAGAAGGTGGAGTTGACCGACTACGCAAAGATTCCGCACCTGATGACGCCCGTCGTGACGAAAGATGACAAGGCAGTGGCGATTCTGGGATGGGCGGTCGAGAAGATGGAGGAACGGTACGAGTGGCTGCATCGCGCCCGCGTGCGAAACATTGCGTCGTACAACGAACTCCCGTTTGGGGAGATCGCCCGCCGCGTGAACCCGGACACGGAGGACGAGCTACGCGCGATTCCGCGGAAGATGCCGTACATCGTCATCGTCATCGACGAGGTCGGCGACTTGATGATGAAGATGAAGAAGGAGATTGAAGGGAACATCATCATACTTGCGCAAAAGTCGCGGGCCGCGGGTATTCACCTGATCCTCGCGACGCAGAAACCGACAGTGGACGTGATCACCGGCCTGATCAAGTCGAACCTGCCGGCACGCATCTGCTTCCGCGTGACGAGCCGTTCCGATAGTGCGGTGGTACTCGACGAGAAAGGCGGCGAGCGGTTGCTCGGCATGGGCGACATGCTGTTCCTCCAGGCTGGCGTACTGACACGCGCGCAAGGCGCGTATGTGGAGAACGAAGAGATCGAACGCGTGACGAACGCGATCGCGACCGACACGCCAGCCTACGATAGTGAGCTTCAGAATCTGAAGACGCGCGCGCAGATGGAAGCCGCCACGAACGACGAAGGCGAAGTGGGCGAGAAACTCCGCGCGCGTGACCCGATCTACGAGCAGGCGGTGGAGATCGTCATTCGCGAGCAGCGTGGCAGCACGTCGCTGCTGCAACGCGCACTGGGCATCGGTTACGGCAAGGCGTCACGTCTGATCGACTACATGGCGGAAGACGGCATCGTCGGCGGCTTCAATGGCAGCAACGCGCGCCAGGTGATGATTTCGCCCGACGAATGGGAGGCACGCAAGAAGGCGGTCGCGGGGTGAGGTTCTTGGTGGCACAGACATTCCTGTCTGTGCCACCACGGAAGAGCGCGGGGTGAAACGGGCCTTGCGTACACTTTGGTAGACAGCTACCTTCGGCGTGGTTTTACCACCTACAGGAGGTTCGCGCAATGCCCGTCAGTCACGTCCCAGCCGGTTACCACACCATCGTCCCGTACATCACGGTGCGCAACGCGGCGCGTGCTATCGAGTTTTATAAACGGGCGTTCGGCGCGACCGAGATCATGCGGTTTGCGGGGCCGGATGGCAGCGTCGCGCACGCCGAAATCGAGATCGGTGGTTCGCGCATCATGCTTGGCGACGAGATGCCGGCGTGGGGCAACCGCGGACCGGAATCGCTCGGCGGTGCGAGTGGCGGGCTGTGCGTCTACCTGCCGGACGTGGACGCGGCGGTCGCGCACGCGGTCGCGGCCGGCGCGACGGTGTTCAAGCCGGTTCAGGACCAGTTCTACGGCGACCGCAGCGGCACCGTCACCGACCCGTTTGGCCACGTGTGGACGCTCGCCACGCACATCGAAGACGTGTCCGTCGAAGAGATGTACCGCCGGTGCGCGGAGTTCATGAAGCAGGTAGCGTGAACGCCTTGGGTCACTCGGGGGGCTTACGCCCTCCGCTCGCCACGAAACAGAACAACAACCCCAACCCAATTCCGCCCCAGTCGAGCAGCACGTCGCGGACGCTGCCGGAACGCCCTTGCACGAATGTTTGGCCGATCTCGGTGGCCGCGCCGTGCAGCGCGAGCATCGCCACAAAGCGCCATCGCCAGGAACGCGACAGCGGGAGCGTGAGGGCCAGGAGCGTGAGGAACGCGTACACGCCGGCGTGAACCGACTTCGCGATCCAGAACTGCCAGTCACCGAAGGAAAGGCGCGTGGAAAGAACTTCGGGGACCGGGTTCGGTTCGAGCAGTTTCCACGTCCACAGGCCGAGGAACACCGCGAACGCGACAAACGGAATGAGTTTTCGCGTCACTTGTGCGAGCCGAGTTCGCGAAGTTTGGCCTTCAGGTACTTCGCGCGGGCGGAGTTGCGTTCCTCGCCATCGAGCGTGTGTCCCGCGAGCTTTTGCAGGTGCGCCGACTGCGTGTGAATGAAGAGCTGGTTCACTGCGGTCACCGGGATGCTGTCGAGCAAATGGAGATGGATGCCGAGCCGCACCGCGGAGAGCAACTCCATCGTCTCTTCCGCTGTGATCATGGTCGCGCTGCCGAGCGTGCCAATGGCCCGCGCAACGCGATCGTGTTCCGCCTGCCGACGCTCCTTCACGATCGCGTTCCGCGCCTGGCGCTCGTATTGCAGAATGGTGACGATGACTTCGCGAATCTCGCCCAGGATCTTCGCTTCATTTTTACCGAGCGTGACATGATTCGAGATCTGGTACAGGTCACCGAACGCGCGCGAGCCTTCGCCGTGCAGCCCGCGGACCGCGAGGTTGATCTTCTGAAGCGCGCGGAACACTTTATCGATTTGCTTCGTGAGGCCAAGCGCCGGGAGGTGGAGCATCACGCTGGCTCGCATTCCGGTACCGACATTGGTCGGGCACGCCGTCAGGTAGCCGAACTGCGTGTGGAACGCATAACTGAGGCGCTGTTCGAGCGCGTCGTCGAGTCGGTCGATGTCCTGCCACGCCTCGTCGAGCGCAAACCCACTGCGCAATACTTGCAGCCGCAGGTGGTCTTCCTCGTTGACCATCACGCTGGCGGTTTCGGTCGGGTCGAACGCGACGCCACGCGGCCCGTCGAGACCACCGGCGAGTTCGCGACTGATGAGTTGCCGCTCGACGAGGAACTGACGGTCGAGGACCGCCATCGACGGGATGTCGGTGTATTCGAGCTTGTGTTGCGTGTCCGACTTCGCGAGCGCTTCTTTCGCGCGGGTGATTACTTCGGCCTTGTGCGCAGCCGTGGCGCGGGTGGCGAACGGAAGGTCGGCGAGATTGCGCGCGAGCCGGACGCGTGTCGACACGACCACGTCCGACTCGGGGCCGGTGCCGCGGAGCCATTCGCCCAGGTTGGGGAGCAGGCTGTCGAGGTTCATGAGTAAATCCAAGTTGCGAGTCGCGAGTCACGAGTCACGAGTTGAAAAGCAGAAGACGACAGAGTGCGCGTCTTCAACTCATCACTCGCAACTCGCGACTCGCAACTATTCTCCAGCGGTGCGGATCAGGTCGCGGAGCCGGGCCGCCTCTTCGTAGTCTTCCGCCGCGATCGCCGCGTGCATCTGCGTCTTCCAGTCGCGGACCCGCACAGCCCGCGGCGCCTTGCCCACATGTGTCATCCCGCGGTGGATGCGCTCCAACAGCGGTTCCAGAGTGGAACGTAGCGATTCGTAGTCGTGCGGGCAGCCGAGGCGCCCGGTGGCCTTGAACTCGGCGACCGTCATGCCGCACGCCTCGCACGCGGTCGCGACCGGTTCCGCCGTGGTCGGCTCGGTGGCACCCGCTTGCGGGAACGGGTTGGTGAGCAGGTTCAGCAGCGCTTTCAGGTCAATCTGCGGGCCGGGCGGTTCGGGAATGAGGTTGCGTTCGCGCGCGCACCGTTCGCACAGGTGCAGTTCCCGCTTCTTCTTGTTCACGATGTCGGTCAGGTGAACAGTGGCCGGGTTATCGCAAATCTGACACTTCACCCCAAAACCCCCTGTGGGGGAAATTCGAAACCTCAAATCCGAAATTCGAAAGAAGCAGACGAGGACACCACGCATCGGGACTGCTTTCTTTCGGATTTCGTGCTTCGAATTTCGAATTTCCGCGCGAGCGGTTAACTGGCTTCGAGTTCCTTGATGCGGTCGCGGACGCGGGCCGCTTCTTCGTAGTTCTCTTCGGTCACGAGCTGCTGGAGCCGGCGCCGGAGCGTCGCAAGTTCCACCTGTTCGCCCTGCGTGCGTGGCAGCCGGCGCGGGGTCTTCCCAACGTGTCGCACATCGCCATGAATGCTCTCCAACAGCGGGAGCAGTTCCCCCTTGAACGCATCGTAATCGTGCGCACAGCCGAACCGTCCGTGGTTGCGGAACTCCAGGTACGAGAGTCCGCACGACTCGCACGTCGGGCCGGCGAAGACCTCCTCAGCCGGTTCGGGCACGTCGGTGGCCTTGCCGGGCGCGGCCTTCTTGTGCGGTTCCACCAGGTACTTCTTGGCGCAATCCTCGCACAGATGGACCTCTTCGAACCGGTCCTCCGGGAGTACTTCGGTAATGTGGTACGTGGCTTGTTTCGGACACCGCAGGCACTTCATCGACCGCCCCTCCACCCTCGTGATGTGCATTCTAACACTGTACGCCACTATTGTCAGTGTCATTGGTCGTGATGAACGCTCCCCTTCGGGTCGCGGCTACGCGATCGACCACGAAACCCATCTTGTCCCCTTTGCCCCACTCCTGTTACCCTTCGCGCTCTTTGCAGATAGTGGCGAAGGTGCGCACCCATGACCGACACACCGACCGGCGGATTTCGCGAGCGGCCCGCGTGGCTGGTGGCCGCGGCCGTCGTGGTGATCGCGCAAGCGGGCCTTGCGCTTACGCTGTTCGGGGCGTCACGTCAGTGGTCGGCCGTCACCGACGACCGACCGATTCTCTCGGGCCGGCACCCGCTACACCTCTACCACGGTATGCTCGGCGCGGCCGCGTTTCGCGACCACCGCACCGCGACCTGCTACGACCCGGCATTCCAGGCGGGTTACCCGAAGACGCCGGTGTTCGACGGCGGGAGCCGGCCCGCGGAATTGTTCGCGATCCTCGGAGGACGCGGCTACCGCCCCGCGGCGTACAAGTTCGGCGTGTTCGCGTTCCTATTACTGGTGCCGGTCGGGTTCATCGCGGCGGCGCGAGGCGCGGGACTCCCTGCGGGCGCGGCGGTCCTGACAGGTTGTTTTGGCGTGCTGATCGGGTGGTGCCCGGCTGTGCGGCTCATGCTGGAAGAGGGCCAACTCGACTTCCTCGCGGCGGGGCTGGCGGCGGCGGTGTTCGTGCCGTGGCTCGGGCGTTATGCAAAGCACCCCGGCCCGGAGTCGTGCTTGGTGCTTGCGGGGCTGGCGCTGGTGGGCTGGTACGCGCACCCGCTGGTGTGGGCCGGGCTGTTACCAGTCATGTTCGTTTTCTACCTCGTGTTCGCGCCGCAACACGGCCCAGGCTGGCACCTCGGGCTGGCTGGGATCACATCGGCCGGGGTCGTGCCGAACGTCTGGTGGCTGCTCGACTGGGGTAAATACTGGTGGCTGCGACAACCGTCGTCGACCGACCACATCCCGCTGCCGCGATGGGAAGCGGTCCTCGGCAGTCCAGACGACTACGCGAACCTGTGCGCCGGCTTGCCCGGTGGGCCGGTGGTGCCGCTCATCGCAGCGGGCGGGTTGGTGCTGTTGTGGGCGACCGGCCACCGCGCGGCGGCGTGGCTCGCGCTCTTCACGGCGGTGCTCGCTCTGAGCGCGGCACGGCTCGCAGCGGCGTGGCCGCGGGTGCCGTCCGACGTGCCCGGGCGTGTGGCCCCGCTCGTGCTGGCGCTGCTGGCGCCGGCCGCCGCGTTCGGCGTGTGGGAAACTCTGCGGCGCGCCCGCGCGGCCAGCGCCGGGGCGATTGTCGCGGCGGTGGGGTTACTGCTTGTTGGCTGGGCGGACGGCCCCAGTGCGCCGCTCGCTCACGCGACCGGCGTGCACACGCCGCCGTTCGTTCTCGGCTTCACCCAGGAGCAGAAACAACTGCTCGACGCGATCAACGAACACACCACGCCCGACGCGCGCATCTTGTGGGATGACGCCGAACCGCGGCCCGGCTGGAACTGGTCCGCGCTCTTGCCGGTGTACACGAACCGCGCGTACCTCGGTGGCCTCGACACCTACGCCGAAATCGACCACGGGCACTGCGCGCTGGGCGACCAGCGCCTCAACGGGCGCCCGCTCGCGGAGTGGACCGACGCGGAACTGACCGCGTACTGCCGGTGGTACAACGTGGGTTGGGTGATGTGTCGCGGCGAGCGCACGGCTGAGCGGTGGGGAAAGTACCCGGCGGCGAAGCCGGTCGCGCGCCTCACCGAGAGCGGGCAACCGGCAGTGCTGTTCGCGATCGACCGCGCGCACACGTTCGTTCTCAGCGGGCGCGCGGTTTGGGAATCGGCCGACAGCAAGCGGATCGTGCTGAGCGACGTGTACCCCAACGCGGACGGCGAAATCCACCTCAGTCTCCACGCCTTCGAGGGACTACGCGTTTACCCCAGTTACGTGAGACTCGACCCACTCCCCGACCCCACCGGGCGCGACCCGGTCCACCACATCCGCCTCAGAACCCCTGGACCGGTGCCCCGCGTCACGCTCGTGTGGGAACACCCGTAGCGGTTCGTTGCCTCTCCAGGTAGGCAACTCACTCCGCGAGTTGCGCGCTGGCGGTCAGCCGCAGTGCGTTGCGTCTCAAGGTAGGTCACTCGCGGAGCGAGTGACCTACCTTGAGACGCAACGAACCACATAGTCGAAGTCTCAAGTCGGAAAGTCGAAGACATGCACAACCTGCGGGGTTGAGGTCTTCGACTTTCCGACTTGAGACCTTCTCGACTTGAGACTTTCTACTTGACTCACCCTTTCGAGCGGTTATCTACCGCAGCTCAATCGAAACACACTGTTCGCGGGGGCGGCCCGGTTCGGGGGAACCGTGCAGCCGATCGCCATCGTTCAAGGACGAACGCATGAACCGGGCGTGGAAACTCGCGGCGGGGATCAGTCGGCGCAACTTCCTCGCGTTGTCAGCCGCCGTCGGCGCTGCCGGGGTAGTCGGGTGCAAGAGCACGGATGCCGCCAAATTCCAGGCCAGACCGCAGATCGGCGAAGACCCGGCCGACCCGGAGTCCGTTGCCACCATCGGCTCGAAGACCACTGTCGGCAACACCGAGTCGCTCGTCGTCAGCGGCGTCGGCTTGGTGTTCAATCTTCCCGGCACGGGAAGTAGCGCGACCCCGGGCGGGTGGCGCACCCGGCTCGAGAACAGCCTCAAGAAAACCAAGCGGGACCAGTCGATCAACCTCAAGGAACTGCTTGACGGTCCCACCCGCACCACGTCGTTGGTCCTCGTGTCCGCACTGATCCCACCGGGCGCGCGGAAGGGCGAACCAATCGACGTTCAGGTCACGCTGCCGGATGACAGTAAGACGACGAGCCTGCAAGGAGGCGAACTGTTCCCCGCGGAACTGATCACGTTCGACACGACCGGGAACGTGAGTTCGCAGGTTCACACCGGGGAGGCGGGCGCCGGCGGGAGGATCCTGGACGGTTACGCGTGGGCACATGCAGCGGGCGCGCTCGTCGCGGGAAATTTCGTCGCCGGCGACGGGAAAGATGGCAAGGCCGACACCGACGCCGACGGGCGCCCACTGTACCGCGCCGGGTTCATCGCCGGCGGTGGCCGCGTCACAATGAACCGGCCGTACTACCTGCTTCTCAACGCGAACGACCAGAACCCGCGGATCGGGGCCGCGATCGCCGAGCGCCTCAACACCACGTTCCACAGCACCGCCGACCCAAACTTGAAGGTTGCCGACGCGAAGAACCGCGAACTCATCCTGGTGAACGTGCCGACCGCGTACCGGCACAACCACTACCGGTTCCTGCTCGTCGCGCGGCAGGTGCCGTACAACCCGGTCACTGCTACCAGCGCGTACCGGCTGAAGATTGAAGACGAGTTGATGGACCCTTCGACCACGCTGGCGGCGGCAGTGAAACTCGAAGCGCTTGGCGGCGATAGCCGGCGGAGCCTGAAGGTCGGATTGGAGAGCGCGTCGCCGTGGGTGCGGTTCGCGTCTGCGGAGGCGCTCGCATATCTGGGCCAAACGGATGGCACATCCGAACTCGCCCGGCTCGCCGAAGATCACCCTGCACTCCGCGCGCAGTGCCTGAAGGCGCTCGCGTCCGTGGACGATGCCTCCGGCACCGACCGCCTCGTGGAGCTGCTCACGCACTCAGACCCCGAACTGCGGCAGGGCGCGTTCATTGCTCTTCGCCTGGCCGACGAACGGCACCCGGCTTTGGGCGGAGCGCTGATGAACAAGTCGTACTATCTGCACCGCATCAGTGGGCGCGGTACGTCCGCGGTTCACCTGACCGCAGGCGGTCGCAGTGAGGTGTTGGTGTTCGGCGACAACGTGAAACTTCGCGGGCCGATGCCGCCGGTGCCGGTGGGCAACGAGTTCACCGTGTCCGTGCCGACCGCTGACGGGATCGCGAAAGTAACGCGTGTCGTGCGTCTCAAGGGCGGCGAACCGGAAGTGAAAGAGATCCGCTGTTCCGCGGAACTGGGCGTGGTGCTCACCGCACTGGCGAACCTCGGGGGCGGCTACTCCGAGGCTATCGAGTTGGTTCGCCGCGCCGCCCGCACGGAGGTGCTCACCGCGCCGCTCGTGGTGGACGCGATCCCACGCGAGATGAGTCTGCAACAGCTCTCCGGGTTCTCCAAGATCGACTCGACGCTGGCGAAGGCCAACGTGGAAGTCGCGAAGGTCGGTACAGTGCGCCCGGCCATCGACGCGAATGGCTTCGAGGTGCCCGTCGGGCAAGACCCGCTGATCGCGCCGGCTGGCGCGGTTCTGCCGAAGCAGCCGCTCAACCGCGACCCCGGTCGCCTGTTCGGGCCGAAGCGCGTCACTGACGCCCCGATCCTCGACTCGACCGTGGTTCCCGCAGGGGGACAATGAGTTCGTGTTTCGTGTTTGGTGTTGAGTGTTTGGGAGCCTGGGTTCGGGACCGCGTGCCGCGTTTTGAGCGCGACCGACCTGGAAGTTCCTGCTCGAACACCCAACACTAAACACCCAACACTAAACACCAAACACGATGCTCAAGCGACTCGAACTCATTGGCTTCAAGTCCTTCGCCGACAAGACGCGGTTCGACTTCGCGCCGGGTGTGACGGGCGTGGTCGGGCCGAACGGGTCCGGCAAGAGCAACGTCGTTGACGCGGTCCGGTGGATTTTGGGCGAACAGTCCGCGAAGAGCCTGCGCGGCGGCGAAATGGCCGACGTCATCTTCAACGGTTCCAGTTCGCGCAAAAGCCTGGGCATGGCGGAAGTAACGGTCGCGTTCGACAACTCGCGGCGCTTGCTCGCGGTCGATGCTGACGAGGTGCAACTCACGCGTCGCGTCTACCGCGACGGCAACGGTGAATACCTCATTAACGGCCAGATGTCGCGGCTGAAGGACATCAAGGACATACTCCTCGGCAGCGGCGCCGGCAGCGGCGGGTACACGATCATCGCGCAAGGTCGCGTCGATGAATTGCTGCAAGCGTCCACGAAGGACCGGCGCGAAATCTTTGACGAGGCCGCCGGTATCAGCCGGTTCAAGGCGAGGAAGACCGAGACACTTCGCAAGCTCATGACCGTCGAACTGAACCTGACGCGCTCGAAAGACAAACTCGACGCGCTCGACGGCCAACTCCGCACGCTGCGCATGCAGGCGGCTAAAGCCCAGAAATACAAGGAACACTCCGACCGCCTGCGCGAGCTACGCGTCGGGCTGAGTGTGCGCGAGTACCGCTCTCTCACCAGCACGCTGACCACGGAGCAGGAGGCGCTGGCGGCACTCAAGGTCGAAGTCTCTGGAGCAACGACCGAGGCGGAGCAACTCGAACAGCAGGCGAAGGAACTCGACTGGGCCGTGACCCGCGGCGAAGAATCGCAACGGCACCACGAGGCGAGACTGGCCGACGCACGACAGCAAATCACAGGCTTCGACGGAACGTTGAAGCACGAGCGCGCAATCACACAGAGCCTCGAAGCCGAGTTGCTCAAAGTCGGACGGCAGCGTGCGGACCTCGGCTACCGCCTGAAGGTGATTGAAGCGGATGATGCCCGCGCCGCGGCCGATGGCGCGGCGGCCGAATCGCGCGTGACCGAAGAAAAGGCCCACGCCGACGAAGTGAGTGCGGCACTCGCGGCGATCACGGCCCAACTCGCTGAACTCGAGCGTGAACACGCCGAAGATCAGCAGCAGCAGATGGAGTTGATCCGCGACGCGGCATCGAGCAAGTCCACTGCGGAAGCTCACCTCGCGCAAGTCCATCGATTGCAGAAGGAGTACACGCGAAAGCTCGCGGACCGCGAACACAAATCGGCGCAGCGCGCGGCCCTCGCGCACGCGCTTGATGGACTTTCGCAGGCCGACGCCGACGTGCAGGCACGGCTCATCGCGGCGCACGAGCAAATCGACGACCTGACCACTGACCGCGACACACTCATCGACCAACTCGGCGACGTGCAGACGCGTCTCGAAGGGTTCCGCGTCCGGCAGGGAGACCTGCGCGGGCGCATTGACGTGCTCGAAGACTTGGAGCGCGCGCTCGAAGGCCTGGGCACGGGCGTCGCAGCCGTGTGGCGGCGGCTGAACACGGCACCCGACCCGGACACCTCACTCGATGGCGTCATCGGGCTGGTGGCAGACCTGCTCACGGTGCCACGCGAGGTTGCCCCGCTCGTCGAACTCGCGCTCGGCGACACCGCACAGCGGTTCGTGGTGCGGTCGCCGGAAGCCGTGGACGCGGTTGCCGCGGCCGTGGGCGAGGTGACCGGTCGCGTGGGATTCGTGCCTTTGTCTTTGCCCTCTCCCCTCGCGGGAGAGGATGGCGAGTTTTCGAGCCGGGTGGTGGGGGAAGTTTCACGCGCCGTTGAGATTTTCCCCTCACCCGCCGGCGAAGCGCCGGCACCCTCTCCCGCAAGGGGAGAGGGCAAAGACAGTTCCCTCGCCTCATTCGTCACCTGCGATCACCCCAATTGTGCCGCGCTGCCAACGCAATTGCTCGGGTGTGTGCTGCTCGCGGACACGCTCGCGGACGCGAGATGGCTCGCGGCCCTTCACCCTTCGCACCGGATCATCACGCAGAACGGCGAACTACTCGAACCGGATGGCACGCTCACGGTTGGTCCACTGAAGGCGGAAATCGGGCTGGTGTCGCGCAAGAGTGAACTGCGCGAACTCCGCGAACAGTTCCGCGCCACGTCGGAACTCGTCACGGGCGCCGAGGTCGAACTCGCGGACCTGCGGCGGCAGGCCGAATCCGCCGAAGGCGTGATCGAAGCCATCGAAGCCGAAATCTCGCTACTCTCCGACGAGGCCGGCGACTTGCTTCAACGCATCGCCCGGCAGCGGCAGCAGGTCGAGAACCTCGACGCCGAGATCGATCTGAATCGTGGCGAAAGCCGCCTTCTCGAACAGCAGGTTCAGGAAAGCGAGGCCGCGTGGATCGCGGCGCGGCTGGCGGCAGAGCGGGCCGAACAAGTCGCGACGGAACTCACGGCTCGGCTCGCGGAGGTGAAACTCGCACTCGCGGCTGGCGCGGTCGAACGCACCCTGCGCGAACAGGACCACACCGCGGCGCAGGTGGCACTCAGCCGCGCCGCGGCCGATCGCGACCGCGCGCGAGAGCGTCTCGCGCAGATCGACGCCGACTTCCGCAAGCGGAAGATCGAGGCCGTCGATCTGTCGTCCGCGGACCACAACGCACGTGTTCGGCTCGCGGACTGCACGCTCTCCGCTCTCCGCGCTTCGGCGGGCCAGGCGGAAGCGTATCGCGAGAAGGAGTCTCGCGAACGCTTCGTGACCGATCTCGCGACGAAGACTGCGACCGACCGCGCCGACCGCGAGCGGATCCGCGACCGACTCCACGAACTCCGCCACGGCTGGCAGGAGAAGCAATCCGCTGCCCACGCTCGCGAACTCGCCGTTCACGATTTGAGCGCCCATCGTGACGCCGTCGCGCTGCGCATTCGCGAAGATTACGGTCTGGAGTTGGATGATTTGGCGAACATCGAAGAAGAAACAGGGCGGCTCACGTCCCCGCTCGCCTCCAGTCACTTTGAGTCGCAGCAGGAGATCGACGACCTGAAGCGCAAACTCGCGCGGCTCGGCAGCGTGAACATGGAAGCGCTTGAAGAGTTGGCGCGCGTCGAATCCGAGTTCAACAGGTTGCAAGCGCAACACGACGACCTGAACGCGGCGCGGCAGTCATTTCAGCAGGTCATCGACGAGATCAACGGCAACAGCCGAAAGCTTTTCACGGACACGCTCGCAGCGGTTCGCGGATACTTCCAGGAGTTGTTCCGCAAACTGTTCGGTGGCGGGCAGGCAGACATCATTCTCGAAGACGAATCGGATGTGTTGGAGTCGGGCATCGAGATCACCGCGCGGCCGCCGGGCAAGGAACTGCGGGCGCTATCGCTGCTCTCCGGCGGCGAGAAGACACTGACCGCAGTCGCGCTGTTGCTCGCGATCTTCCGCAACAAGCCGTCACCGTTCTGTATCCTCGACGAGGTGGACGCGGCGCTCGACGAGTCGAACACGGCGCGGCTCGCGGGCGTGTTGCGCGAATTCCTCGACCGCAGTCAGTTCATCGTCATCACGCACAAGAAGCGAACGATGGCCGCTGCGGACCGGCTTTGGGGTGTGACGATGCAGGAAAGCGGGATCAGTCGGCTATTGCCGATGCGGTTCGAGGACTGGCCCGACGAAGAAACCGCATCGGCAGCGTGAAGCCGGGTTTTCGTTCTTACGCCTTCGCCTTCGGTGCATTTTCGGCGAGGGTCTTTTTCACGAGTTCAACGAGTTTGTCGAACGCGGCTGGGTCGTGGATCGCGGTTTCCGACAGCGACTTGCGGTCGAGCATGATGTTCGCGAGTTGCAGCCCGTGGATGAACTCACTGTACCGCAGTCCGCGCATGCGACATGCCGCGTTGATGCGCACGATCCAGATCCGGCGGTACTGGCGCTTCTTGTCCTTGCGGTCACGGAACGCGTACACACGCGAGCGAATGAGCGTGGTCATCGCCATGCGGAACAGGTTGTGCCGCCCGAGCCGGAAGCCCTTCGTCAGTTTGCGTGTCCGCTTTTTGCGGGCCGCTGTCGTTACCTTACTACGAGCGCGAACCATGGCCGTGATCCCTTATGAAGAATGTTGATGAATTAAGAGTGTGGGCGGGTGTCGGCTTACAGAAGTCCAAGAGCGATCTTGTACTTCTTCTGCACCTTGGGGCGGTCGCCGATGATGCCGGCTTTGCGGAGCTGACGCTTCCGCTTGGCCTTCATGTGCGCGTTCAAGTGCCGGCGCCCGACCTTGCCGTATTTCAGTTTGCCGGTGCCGGTCACGCGGACCCGCTTCTTGACACTCTTGTTCGTCTTATTCCTGGTAGCCATGATCCGAATGCTCCGTGCTGAGGGGCGGAGGGCGTAGCCTCCGGCTTGATTCCCGTGGCACTCAGGTGAAACGACCTCATTCGGGAGGTGTCCCGAAGGTCCGAGCGGTCGTTCGCGGAACCGGGCGCGCCGATGCGCACGGCCGAAAAAACTCGGAAAAGTGATTGTAGGGAGTGCGCGAACCACCGGGAAGGGTCACTTCTTGCGCGCGGCCACCAGTTTCGCCCGCGACGGTTAGCCCCAGGTTCGTCTTCGCGGTGCCGATGGCGTCGTGTGTGCCGAACGCGGTGTGTTCGCCGTCGAGCGTTGCGAGGATGTCTGGCCCGCGGAGTTCGACCACGAGCGTGTGCCACTCGCCCGGCTTGATGCCCACGGTCGCGGTGTCCAGCACGGCGGGCTTGTCCGGGCCGTTTACGAACCGGGTGTTCAGCCGGTGTGCCGGATGCGGTAGATGGTGCCCTTGGTGCGCTCGCCGCCTGGTTCGCCGGCGCGGGCAAAATCAGGCGTCACGCTGTAGCCGGCCTCTTCGAGCTTCCACCTGAACACGCGAGCCGGAAGTCGATCCGGGTCGGCGATCAGGCACACGCCGCCTGGCGCGAGGACTGCTTCGAGGAGTTGCACGAGCGGCCCGACGAGCCGCTCCTCGTACATGAGATCGGAGCCGATCACGACCGGGTACTTCACGTCGTTCGGCGGGCAGCGGAAGTCGATGGGTCGCGTGCGGAAGCCGCTGGTGTAACCGTTCAATCGAGCATTGGCAGCCGCGAATGTGAGCGCGGTTTCGTCCACATCGGAGAACGTGACGCGCAGCCCACGCGAGAGGCACGCGACCCCGGCCAATCCCAACCCGCACCCGACCTCTAGCACTTCCACGGGTTGCGGGTAGTTCTCCCACGGTTCGCGCACGACGGCTTTTGCGAGCATTCGCGCGCTCGGCCACAGCGTCGGCCAATACGGGACGTACTCGTCCGTGGCGTACGCGGAGCGGCACCACGGGAGATCGAGCAGTTTGTCGGAGTCGATCGGGCGGTCGATGAGGAACGTGTAATCACCAACGAACACCGTGTCGCGCACGGTTTCGGCAACGGCTTCGGGAGGAGTACAGTGGAATCGCGGCGGCATGTGTTACGAGAAGAAGGACCAGTCCTGTGTTTCAGAGAGTTCTGACGCACGCGAACAGTTCGGCGTGCGTGAGTTTGCGGTCGGTCGGGAACAGCACGAATCCGGCCGGCGATTCGGCACAGTCCAGAACCAGTTGCCGGTCGTTCGGCGCCGCGAACCCTGTGTCGCACGCGATGTGCCCGCTCACGAGCAACTCGGCGCCCATCTTGCGAAGGAAGTTCGTGGCGGCGTCGGCGCTGGTGTCGCGACCCCACAACAGACTGTGGACCGAACCGCCCGGTTGCAGGTCTTTGTCCTGGTACGTTTCGCGCTCCAACCGCGCCGGGTCGAACAACGGCAGAGCCCGCGTGCTCGGGAGGCTGTGACAGATCAGAACGCCGTTGGGCGAGCGAATTGCGACCGGCAGCGTCTGGAACAGCTCGAGGTACGCGGCGTAGATTTGTGGGCCGAGCACCGGGCCGTAGGTCTCGGTCACGCCCTCCTGGAAGATTGCGTTCTGGTTCTCGTTCGTCTTGAGGACCGGGCGGTTCGTCCACTGCGCCATTTCGTGGTTACCGGGCAGATAGTGAACCTGCTTCGGGAACTGGCCTTTCAGCGCCGCAAACAGATCGACCAGTTGGTGCGACTTGTCCCCGCCCTTCGGGTAGCGGAACCTCCCGTGAATGATTTCTTGCAGGACGAAGTGCCGATTCGGGTTGTTCGCCAGGTCCGCGAGCGCGAGCATGGTCTGGAAGTGCGCGACATGGCCGTGCAAATCGCCGGCGACGAGCACCGACGTGCAGTCCTCCAGCGTGACGGTGTGTCCGCGGCGGCCGGGCGTGGCGCGAACCAGTGCGACTGCCTGGCGAAGGTGTGCCAACATGCATTCCAGGGCGGGCAACGAACGATCCTCGGCGAATGGGTTCCCGACATTGTACCACCCGACCGCGTCCGGCGTCCGTCCGTCGACGGCTCCGCAGGTCTTTCCAAGAGGGAGGGGCGCAAAGGACGAGTGCATTGTTGCGGACGCAGGAGAACCGGTCAACGAATGCGGTTCTCCTGCCCATCGATTCGGCACTTGGTCAAGAAAGTAGGATGGCGAGAAAGACGAGCGCGACTCCCACGAAGAAGATCACCCGACCATACCAAGCAGCGCGTGCACCTCGTTCAGGATCAATGTTTCCGCCGGCATTACGAAGCAGACTGCCGGATAGGAAAAACAACAAGCCACTGAGCAGGAGAAACAAGCCCAGCAAGCTCAGAAACACGCCCAGGAGCCAAAGGTAGACCATCGGAGACTACCTCCCGGCCCAGACCTGGCATAGCTCCAGCACCACGCGCACCGCGGCTTCCATCTCTTCGAGACACGTCCATTCCAACGGCGAGTGCGGGTTGTGTTCGCCGGTTGAGAGGTTTGGCGTGGGTAAGCCTTTCTCCGTTAACTGCGAGCCATCGGTGCCGCCGCGGATGATCTTGTGCTTCGGCTCCATCCCGGCACGGCGGGTCGCCGTCGCCGCGTGCGTGATCGCCTCCGGCAGTTTCGCGACCCCGTCCCGCATGTTGCGATACTGCTTCCGCGTTTCGACCTTCACACGCGCCGCGGGATACTCGCGTTCGACCTGGCGCGCGATCTCGCGCAACAGGTCCGCCTCCACCGCGAGTTGGGCCGTGTCGAAGTCGCGCAGGATGAAGTTGATCTTCACCTCACCCACCCCACCCTCAATCGTGAGCGGGTGAATGAACCCCTGCCGCCCGTCTGTAGTTTCGGGGCTGAGGGTGCGCTGCGGCAAGCGGTCGATAAACATCGCCGCGAGCCGTATCGCGTTCACCATCCGACCCTTGCCGATGGATGGGTGAATGTTCACGCCGGTGATCGTGACCGTCGCGCCGTCCGCGGAGAACGTTTCGTCTTCGATCTCTCCACTCGCCGCACCGTCGAGCGTATACGCGACCACCGCGCCGATTTGTGCCGGTTCGAGGTGCTTCACACCGAAGCCGATTTCCTCGTCGCACGTGAAGACGATTCGCACTGGGCCGCGCGGGATGCTGGGGTTATCCATCATGATGCGCGCGGCTTCCATGATGACCGACAACCCGGCCTTGTCGTCGGCACCCAGGAGCGTGGTGCCGTCCGTCGTGATGATCGTCCTCCCAATCAGGCCGTTCAACTCCGGGTTCTCAGTGACGCGAATGACTTTGGTAGTGTCTTTCGGAAGCGTGATGTCGCCGCCCTTGTAGTCGTGAATCACCTGTGGGTTCACGTCCTTGCCGCTGTTCTCCGGGTTGGTATCGACGTGCGCGTTGAATGCGATTGTCGGCGCACCCGGCACGTTGCCGGGTACGGTCGCGAACACGAGACCGTGTTCGTTCTGGATCGCGTCCGCAATGCCAATTGCGAGGAGTTCGTCGCGCAGCATCGCGCTGAGCACGAGCTGCCCCGGCGAACTCGGGTAGGCGGAAGACTTCTCGTCCGCTTTGGTGTCGATGCGGACGTAGCGCAGGAATCGCTCTAACAACGTGTGTGTGGGGAAAGCCATAAGAGTTTCACCGCAAAGAACGCGGAGGACGCGGAGAAGAACAGAGTATCTATTTACTCTCTGTCTTGCTCTGCGCCCTCTGCGTTCTCTGCGGTGCAACGGTTTTCTTCTTCCGCTTCCGCTTGGCTGCGAGTCCCTTCACGCCGATCTTCGGGCACAGGTCCGCGATCGTACACTCCTCGCACCGCGGCTTGCGCGCGACACACACCTTGCGCCCGTGCATGATCAGCCGACCGCTGAAGTGTAAGCGTTCTTCTTGCGGGACGATTTCCAACAGCGCGAATTCCACTTTCACCGGGTTGCGGTGGCGCGTGAGGCCGAGGCGGCGCGAGAGTCTACCGACGTGCGTATCAACAGTAACGCCGGGTGTTTCAAAGGCGTGGCCGAGGATCACGTTCGCGGTCTTGCGGCCGATGCCGGGGAGCGTCACAAGGTCGTCGAGCGTGCGCGGCACTTCGCCGCCGAATCGCGTCACCATTCCCACGCAGCACGCGCGGATGTTCTTCGCCTTGTTCTTGTAGAACCCCGACGGCTTGATGAGTTGTTCAAGCTCCTTGATGTCGCATTCCGCGAAGTCGCGCGAAGTCGGGAACCGTGCGAAGAGCGCGGGCGTGATGAGGTTCACGCGCTTGTCGGTACACTGCGCCGACAGGATGACCGCGATGAGCAACTGAAACGAGCCGTCGTGGTTCAGCCCCTCGAACTCAGGGTACAGCGCGGCGAGGCGTTGGTTGATTGGCCCAACGCGCTCGCGTGCTGGCGGCAACTTCGGTGCGGGAGTGGCGGACTCTTCCATGTCACGCGGCCCGGCGGAGGGTATGTGAAGGCACGGCCGCTTGCGGCTTCGCGAGAACGCCCATCTGCTCTGCTTCGAGCGGTGTGAGGAAGCCGTGTGCGAACAGAACCGCGAGGTCTGTCGGTGTCGCGCAGACTGGAAAGTCTGTGCCACAAGACCCCAGACACGCGAACGCGCGGCGTGCGTTCAAGTTCGTCCAAGAATGTGCGGAGTTCGATCTTCGCGCGACGGGCGCAGAACGCGCGATCCACCAGACCAATGTCTCGCGCCTCGCGGCCGGAGAGCGTGCAAACTCGAAGAGCATTCGGGAATGTTCGCGGGTTGCGGACGTGAAATCAACCCGAACTACTGCGCGAGTTGCGAGTTGAAGGCGGCACACCAGGGAGCCTGTCTTCAACTCGCAACTCGGAACTCGCTGCTCGCAACTGCTAGCACAACTCGTCAATCGGCTTGCCGCTGGACAACACCGGGATGGGTCGGCCGTTGTTGAGGTACGAGGCTTCGGTGTCCACGCCGAGGTGCCGGTAGATGGTCGCGAGTACGTCCTGCGGCGTCTTCGGGTTCGCTTTCGGGAACGCGCCGTTGCTGTCGGACTCACCCACCACGCGACCGCCCTTGATCGGGCCGCCCGCGAGCGCCGCGCTGAACACGTTCGGGTAGTGGTCGCGGCCGGCGTTGTTGTTCACCTTCGGCGTGCGCCCGAACTCACCCCATGCAACCACGAGCGTCGATTCGAGCAGACCACGCGTTTCCAGGTCTTCGATGAGTGCGGTGTACGCACGGTCCCAGCGAGGCAAGAAGCCGAGTTTCAGTGACTCGAAGCCTTTCACGTGCGTGTCCCACCACCGCACGTCCACGGTGACGATCCGTACACCGGCTTCCACCAATCGGCGTGCGAGCAGAATGCGCTGCGCCCAGTTCGGGGCACCGCACCGGTCTGCGGCCTTCGGGTCGAACGCGGGCATGTAGCCGTAGCGCTCGCGGACCTTCGACGGTTCCTTATCGAGATCGAACGCGTCGCGCGCGGTCGGTGATGTGAGGATGTCCCACGCTCGCATCTGGAACTTGTCCGCTGCGTCCACTTGTCCGGTCTTGTCGGCGTCGCGGCGGAGCGTGTCGAATTTCTTGAGCAGCCCCTTGCGGTCGTCCACCTGATCGTAGGTCACGCCTTCCGCGAGGTTGAAGTTCGGCAGTTTGAACGGGCCGGGGGTCGCGGGGTCGGCACCCGTCTCGAACGGTTTGTGCGCGACACCCAGGTACGCGCTCCCGGCGCCCGGCAGCATTCGCGGGATCATGACGTAGGGCGGCATCTGCGTCGAAAGATGGCCGAGTTGCTTCGACACGACCGAACCGAGGGACGGGTAGATGTTCGTGTCCGGGTTCGGCCCGGGGTTGTAGCCGGTGAAACAAATCTGGTCGCCGGCGCTGTGGCCCGCGTCCCCGTGGTGCAGGCTGCGGACGATGGACCACTTGTCCATCATCTTCGCGGACATCGGCAGCAGGTCGGAAAGGCGGATCCCGGTCACGTTCGTGTCGATGACGCCGAACTCGCCTTTCACTTCCGCGGGCGCGTCCGGTTTCGGATCCCACGTGTCGTGGTGGCTCGGCCCGCCACGCATCCAGAGCAGGATGACGTTGTTAATCTTGGTTTGCGAAGTCGGGATCGCGTCTTTCGCGCGGGCTTCGGCGCGTAACAGGCCGTCGAGCGAAAGGGCGCCAGCGCTGAGCGCACCGGCCTTCACGAACGCGCGCCGGTCCGGGCGGCGCAGCGTGCGGCGGAACTCTTCACAACCGATTTGATTGGCGGGCATGAGAAAACCCCGAAGGCGGGAAAAGGCGCGGTAGGTAATGGCAGGTCGAACTGTCTCTAAGGTATCATCGGAACCTACTTAATGCCAGCGCGTTTGGCGATATCAAGCTCGACCCCTTCGGGTTCGGCGCTAAACCGCGTGCGACTTCCCCAGGAGTTCCAAAAATGGCTGAACGCACCTTGCTCACGAAGCGCCCCGCGTGGGCCGCGCTGCAGTCGCACTACCAGAGCACGCAGAAGTCGCACCTGCGAGACTTGTTCGCCACGGACCCGGCTCGCGGCACACGCATGACCGCCGAAGGCGTCGGCATCTTCCTCGACTACTCGAAAAATCGCGTCACCGACGAAACGCTGAAGTTGCTCTTCGCACTCGCCAACGAATGCGACCTGAAGGGCCGCATCAACGCGATGTTCAGCGGCGAGAAGATCAACATCACCGAAGGCAGGGCAGTGCTGCACACGGCGCTTCGCGCGCCGAAAGGCGCGAGCGTTGTCGTGGACGGCAAGAACGTCGTGCCGGAGGTTCACGAAGTCCTCGACGCGATGGGCGCGTTCGCCGATCGTATTCGGAGCGGCGAGTGGAAGGGTTTCACCGGGAAACCGATCAAGAACGTGGTCAACATTGGCATTGGCGGGTCGGACCTCGGTCCGGTGATGGCGAACGAGGCGCTCCGCTTCTACGCGAAGCGTGAACTCAACTTCCGGTTCCTCTCGAACGTGGACGGCACCGACTTCGCGGAGACCGTGCGCGATCTCGACCCAGCCGAAACGCTGTTCATCGTCTGCTCGAAGACGTTCACCACGCAAGAAACGATGACCAACGCGGAGAGCGCGCGGAACTGGTCGTTGGCGACGCTGAAGGACAAGGCTTCGGTCGCGAAGCACTTCGTCGCGGTGAGTACGAACGCGGCGAAGGTGAAAGAGTTCGGCATCGACACCGCGAACATGTTCGGCTTCTGG
>SXID01000203.1 GCA_005772955.1 Planctomycetia bacterium | reverse complement strand
CCATGATGCCGCCGTCGTTCACGAGGTCGTCGTTGACCTGTTGGATGAAGCATGCGTGCGGTGCCGGTCGTTCATACGCACTCGTGGAGAGTTCGAGTTGCCCGGTGTGCGGGTTGACGAAGGAGTGTCCCTGTGGCGGCCCTTCGATGCCATAGGCCCAATTCAAACCCGTGTTGAACCACTGCGGGCTGTTCGGAGCCGCCATCTGCATCGCGAGCATGTAGCACGTCTCGTCGTAGAACGTGCGTGCATCGCGCTCGGATGTGAAGTATCCGCCCTTCCACCCCCAATAGGTCCAGCACCCCGCGAGCCGGTGAAACACCTGACGCGAATCCGTTTCGCCGCCGAGGGGCGTGTCGGCCGATTCCGGCGTGCTCTTCTGGATCCACGTGGACACGTTCTCTTCGGAAACATGCGTGAGACGCGCCGGCACACCGGCACGCCGGAAATATTTCTGCGCGAGGATATCGACCGCGACCTGCGACCATTTGGCGGGAACCATCACGCCGGTCATCTCGAAGACGACCGAGCCGTTCGGGTTGCGAATGGCCGAGGTCCGCGGGGTGAACTCAATGCCGGCGAACGGGTCTTGCCCTTCGCGGGTGAATCGGCGGGTGATCTGCATAGCACGAGGTCCGGCGAGATAGATGAAGAGGAAGTTCGGCCGTCCGTGAACCAAACCTCATAATGCCTCAACCTGTCAGTGATCGACAGGTGAGGACCGTGAGTCGCGAACAAGATTCGGCGCCACAGCGCGTGCGCCTCGGCGCACGATGCGCCTCCGGTAGAACCGGAATAACCCGTAAGGTTGCACCCCACGAGGTGTGTGGACAAGCATACACTAACGCATGCCGCTGTCAAGATTGGAGTTGCGCTGAGTTCTCGCAATTCGAGAAGTCGAGCGGGGAGCTTAAGATCCCTGTTAGAGATCAAAGCAACTGTTCGCTTTGATCTCTAACAGGGATCTTAAGCTCCCCGCTCGCCAGGACAGCGCAACTCACCTCACCCGCTCGTGCCGGGCACGAAAGGGAGCGTCAGCCCAACCTGGTCTTGGTACTTTCCCTTCTTGTCTGCGTAACTCGTTTTGCACACCGCTTCGCCCTTGTAGAAGAGGATCTGGGCGATCCCCTCATGCGCGTAGATCTTCGCCGGGAGCGGAGTCGTGTTGCTGATCTCGATCGTGATGCGCCCGCGCCATTCAGGCTCCAAAGGCGTTACATTCACGATAATCCCGCAACGCGCGTAAGTCGATTTCCCGAGGCATACCGCGAGGATGTCCCGCGGGATCTCGAAGTATTCCACCGTCTCCGCAAGCGCAAAACTGTTCGGCGGGATGATGCAGAAGTCCGCGTCCACGTCCACGAACGACTTCGGGTCGAAGTTCTTCGGATCGACTGTACTGCCCCACACGTTCGTGAATACCTTGAAGTGCCGGTCCACTCGCACGTCGTACCCGTAACTCGTGACGCCGTAGGAAATGATCCCCGGCCGGTGTTGCTGCGGCGCGAACGGGACGATCTTCACGTCGCGTTCGATCATCCAGTCCGGTAACACGCCCATTAACCTGCCTCCTACAAAACACTTCCCCCCCGGAACAATCGACTACCATCGCCACCTGGCTTGACGAAACCTGCCCAAACAGCACGAGAAGCGCGGTCCCCGCAGTCGATATACTTTGTAAGCAACGCAACTCCACCCCAGAGCGAGGAACGCGATGATCCACACCCTGCTCGCGATTGCCGGGACAATCGCCGCGCCGTGGGTCGCGCCCGCCACCGAACTTCGACAGGTAGCACCCGACAGGGGCGCGAAGGCGTGGGTCGCGCCCGCGGTTCCCAGCGAGAAGACGCGAGCAATCGTCCTCCTGCACGGTTTGTACCTTCACCCCGTGCGTCCGGCGAAGGCCACGCAACCGTTCTTCCGTGACTGGCAACAGCCGAACAGCGTACTGGTGAAGACGCTCGCGAAAGACTTCGATGTGTTCGCGTTCGGGTACGCGCAGATCGCGAGCGTGGACGATACCGCACGCACGCCGGGGCTGCGCGACGCGGTCGCGAAGATCCGCAAAGCCGGATACACCGAGATCGTTCTCGTCGGGCACTCGGCCGGGGGCGTCATCTCGCGGCTGTTCGTTGAAGAGAACCCAGACGCGGGCGTGACGAAGGTGATCGCGGTCGCGTCCCCGTTCACGGGCGTGAAAATGGCCACGCTTGAGCTCGGCTATCGGAAAGTGCAAGCGCCCTTCGTGGAGTCGCTCACCCCCGAAGCGCGCACCATAGCAACGAAGGCGAACAACCTCGCCCTCGGCAAAGACGTCGAGTTCGCGTGCGTGGTGTGCAAGTTGAAGCGACTGGAGACGGACGGTCTCGTGTCCACCCGCAGTCAGTGGTCCGAAGACCTGCAGCAACTCGGCGTGCCGGCCGTGTTGGCGCAGGTCAGCCACACCGACGCGATGGACACCGCCGCAACCGCGAAGACGATCCTCGAACTCGCAAACGGGAAGATCACACGCTGGTCGGCCGAAGAAGTGGACGCCGCGCGGAAGGTACTCTTCCGCGAACCGGGTTTACTCCGACGCTAAGGCTCGTGAAGCCATCCAACTTGAACGAGCGACGTGACCCCGGCGCACATGGTGTAGAGCATGGAAGCGAACCGCCGGAGCCACGCCACACGATTCTACGGAACCAGACGCCCACTCCTGTCACTTGGGGCACGAAATTAATGGCACTCTGGTTGTTCAAGGAAGAGCCCGAAACGTACGGTTTCGCGGACCTCGAACGTGACGGCTCTACCACCTGGACCGGTGTTACCAACGCGCTTGCCCAAAAACATCTGCGTGCGGTGAAGATGGGCGACCACGCCTTCTTCTACGCGACCGGCAAGTTGAAAGCCGTCATCGGCGTGATGGAAGTGTCCACGGATCCCACCTCGGACCCGACCGACGGAACCGGCAAGTGCGTCGCGGTGACCGTGAAACCACTTCGCAAACTCGCTTCGCCCGTGACACTGTCCGCGATCAAAGCGGACCAGGCATTCGCCGCTTGGGAGTTGGTGAAGCAGGCACGCCTGTCCGTGATGCCCGTGCCGGATGATTTGTGGGCGCGAATCGAAGCGATGAGCACGGAATAACCGCGGGCCGCACAATCGCCCTTCCCACCCTTTCCGCTTTCTCCCAATTAGCCCGCTCCTCTCCTCGTCCCGCCCTTCCCCAACCCGGTGCCGGTGGGCTTCTATTTCTGCGCGCCCATTGGTATCAATCACGCGCTGGCCGGAACGCGATTACTATAAAAGCGTATACCACACTCGCCGCAAGCCGTGAGCTACTCGCAATGTCCAACGATCCACTGACCGACCGCCTCCCGCCCCAGAACCGCGACGCCGAACGCGGCGTCATCGGCGGCATCCTCCGCGACCCGGAAACGCTGTCCACCGTTCAGCAGGTGATCGTCGCGGACAACTTCTACTTCGACGCGCACCAGAAGATCTACCAGGCGCTGTGCGACCTCGCGACCGACGGGCAGCCGATCGACCTTGTCATCCTCTACGACAAGTTGCGCCGCAACAAGCAACTCGAGGACGTAGGCGGTCAGGCGTATCTCGTCGAGTTGTGGGAGGCGGTGCCGACTGGGGCGAACGCGGAGTATCACGCGAAACTCGTGCGCGACACGGCGATGGTTCGCGGGCTCATCCACGCGAGCAACGAGATCCTGCGTGATTCCTACGACCGCACGCAATCGGCAGACGAACTGGTTTCACAGGCCGAGCGCAAGATCATGGACATCGCGAAGGCGAGCATGGTCGGCGAGACGAAGACACTGACCGAGATTGTGGGCGAGGCGTTCACGCGTCTGGACTCGCGCATCGGGAAAGACAACCTTTCGATCAGCGGCCTCGCGAGCGGCTACGTGGACCTCGACAACATCACTGCGGGGCTGCAAAACTCCGAACTCGTCATCATCGCCGCGCGGCCTGGTGTCGGGAAGACAGCATTCGCTCTGAACATGGTTAGAAACATCGTGATGGACGGCGTCGCGAACGGGAACTCGCCGGTGGTGCTGTTCTTCAGCCTCGAAATGGCCCGCATCGAGTTGGCCGAACGTCTGCTGTGCTGCCAGTCGCGTGTGGACAGCCACAAGGTGCGCAAGGGCCACCTCAACTCGGACGACATTCAAAAGTTGATGGACGCGGGCGACGTGCTCAAGAAAGCGCGATTGTACATCGACGACACGCCAAGCCGCACCATGATCCAGATCGCCGCGAGCGCCCGCCGGCTCCACAAGAAGCACGAGCGCGACGGCGGGTTGAAGCTCGTCGTGATCGACTACTTGCAACTCATCGAGCCTGAGAACCGCCGCGACCCGCGTCAGGAGCAGGTCGCGCAGATCAGCCGCCGGTTGAAGTTCCTCGCGCGCGAACTGCTCCTCCCGGTGATCGCGCTGGCGCAGGTGAACCGTGCATCCGAAGATCGCCAGGACCACAAGCCGCGGCTCTCGGACTTACGCGAGTCGGGGTCGATCGAACAAGACGCGGACACGTGCATGATGCTGCACCGGCCGGGGAGGTTCGACGGCACGCAGGATGACAACGTGCTGGAGATCATCATCGCGAAGCAGCGCAACGGTCCCACGGGCGAGATTACACTAACGTGGCGGAAGGAGTACAACCGCTACGAGAACTACATCGCCGACGTGGGCATGGGCGACGGCGTGTAGCGCGCCGCTTGCGGTTTCGCAACTCTCGATGACGAAAACAAGCACGTCACCGACAGGAGTGGTCCGCAGTTGGAACTCCAACTTCGACTGCGTGGATGACTTCGCGGTGCTCAGGGGCAAGGCGTAGCCAGGGGCATTCGACGCGACGGGAGGCTTGCGCGTGCTTCGCGTCGTGGACATGCTCGTCGAATGTGCCGGAACACTGTTTGAGAGATACGATGGGTTGAAGTCGCGTCGTCGCGGCGAGCGAACACTTCAAACGATTCCGCCACAGGATCGCACCACACACATGAAGACACTCACCGGCTGCTTCGCCATCCTTCTAGGCGGCGTGGGAACCCTCATCGCACTCGTGGTCACCGGTCTGGTATGGTGGGGCGCGTTCAAGATCACGGCGCAAACCGAGAAGGCGACCTCCCACGCGGACAAGGCGCTTGTCCAGGTCGAAGAGGGCCTCAGCACTCTAAAAGAACCGGTGGCTTCAACCACGAAGTCCGTCGAAGAGGTGCGCGAGGCGGCCGCGACGGCCGGTGAGCGACCGAACACCCCAGCCGCGAAAGCCGAAGCCGATCGCTTGCGAACGACGCTCCTTCCGCTTATCGAGCGAACGGAGATGATGAGCACGGCGCTCCCGCCGATCGCCGAGTTGCTCGACAACGCCGCGGACCTGGCTGGGAACAGCGGAAACGAACCGCGTGCGGACCGGCTCCGCGTGACCGCCGGGAGCGTGCGTGAAGCCGCAAAGGAACTGGACGACCTCCGCGATCACGCCGCCGAGTTTCGTGTAAGTAAAGAGGCGATGAGCGCGAAAGAAGTCGAGAGCCTGGCCCGGCGAACGCGAAAGCCACTGGACCGGATGACCACCGCTCTATCGGACGTGAAGCAAGAATCCGAGAGACTACGCGGAGAACTGCCGGAGGTGCGCCGGACGTTCAACTCGTGGGTCTACACCGGTGCGGCCGTGCTGACGGGAATCCTGTTCTGTATCGGGCTGGGCCAGTTGGCGATCATCTCCTGGGGTCGGCGCCGGTTCGCGTCTCCCGCGGTCGTTCCCCCGCAAACGACCACACTTGCCAGGTGAGGCTCACCCAATAATGGGATGCGCCTCACTTCCCCAGCACTGCGGGCGCGGAGGTCTGTGCGTGCTTCGCGTCGTGCCCGGTGTAGGCGCCGAAGTCGTTGAAGAACAACCGCTTCGCCAACCGGTAGAACACGTTCTTCTCCCGTACTTCCGCTTCCGGGTTGTACTGCGACGTGCGGACCGTCATCGCGTCGAGTTCCGCCAGCGCCGACTGGCGCGCGGTCGCGTCCTTCGCGCCGTGCGCTTCCACCAGCTTCTTTAACAGGTCTGGACGCTCCAGCACGATGCACCCGCGCGTCGTCTCCGCCGCGAGCTTGCGGAAGTCCGCCAGGAACGCGGACTGGAGGAACTTCTGCTTCAGTGGGCGCGCATCGGTGGTCGCGTGGATGGACTCCGTGCTGAACTGTACGATCGGGCACGGCTCGATATCGCCCCACGGGTTGATGTGGTGGCTGATCCCGGTTGCGGCCGGGCACAGCGCTTTGCCCTCGCCGTCGTGATACGCGTCGATGATCACGATGGGCTTCTTCGCGCGCATGTCCACCACGAACTTCCGCGCGCGGAGAGCCTGTTCCGGCGTGAGACACAGTGCCGGGTTCGGGTTCGGCCCCATCGGCCGGTAGACGTGGAACCACGTGTACAGGACGCCCATTTCCACGAGCCGGTCGATCCACTCTTCGCGAAGCAGGTCGTCGATGTTCGTTCGCGCGAGGCTCGTGCAGACACCCGTGAACACGCCCGCGTCCAGCGCGTTGTGAAGCCCCTGCATGGTTTTGCTTAACACCCCCGAACGGCCGCGGCGCTCGTCGGAGATGATTTCCGTGCCTTCGACCGAGATGAGCGGCGTCACGTTGCCGAGCCGCCACATCTGCTTCGCACGCTCGGGCGTGATGAAGTGGCCGTTCGTGAAGATCTGGAAATAGCAGTCCGGGTGTTCCTTGAGCATGTCCAGCAGGTGCGGGTGCATGAACGGCTCACCGCCGACGATGCCGAAGAAGACGTTCCCCATCGCCTTCGCTTCGCGAATGAGCTGGTGGAACGCTTCCGGCTTGATCGTTTCCTGCTTCATCGACACATCGACCCAGCACCCTTGGCACCGCAGGTTGCACGTGTTGATGATGCTCACGTAGAGGAACGGCGGGAACACCTGCCCCATCTTCAGTCGCAGTTTGTGGCGGTGAACCGACAGCGCGCCCTTGAAGCCCATGTTGTACGCCAGTTTCCAGAGGAGCCGCTTGTCGGTCTCCATTAGAACGCGCTTTGCAAGTTTGAACGAAGCGAGCAGGGTCACGGCAGCTCCGGGTGAGTTACGCGATACCGTCAAGTGTATCGCCTCGCGCCGTCTTTTGCTTGCCCTCCGTGATCGCATCCACGACAATTACTTTCTCGCCCGCGAAGCTCTCCCAAGCTTCGGACTGCCACCGGAGCCGCCATGCCGTTGACCCGCCTCTCGCTCGCTGCCGCCGTCGCACTCCTGGCATTCGCCCGCTCTGCTGAAAGCGCGGAGAAGGTCGATTTCGCACGCGACATCCGCCCAGTCCTTTCCGACAAGTGTTTCAAGTGCCACGGCCCCGCGGTGCAAAAGTCGAAGCTCCGCCTCGACGACCGCGATACGGCCATCAAGAAGGACGCGATTTTGCCGGGCAAGCACGCGAACAGCGAACTGATCGTTCGCGTGTTGCTCGAGGACAACGACAAGGCGCGGATGCCACCCGTCGGTGTCGCGGACCGGCTCACACCGGATCAAATCGCGAAACTCAAGGCATGGATCGATCAGGGCGCCGAGTACCCACCTCACTGGGCCTTCGTGGCACCGAAGCGCCCGACTCCGCCAAACACCAAACACCAAACACCAAACCCGATTGACGCGTTCACCTTCGCGCGACTTGAGAAGGAAGGGCTAAAGCCTTCGCTCGAAGCGGACAAAGCGACGCTAATTCGCCGCGTCACGCTCGACCTTACCGGCCTTCTGCCTTCGCCAAAGGAAGTGAACGAGTTTCTCAAAGACGAATCGCCGCGGGCATACGAGAAGGTGGTGGACCGGTTGCTCGTGTCGCCGCACTACGGCGAACGTCAGGCGCGCCACTGGCTTGATCTGGCACGCTACGCCGACAGCAACGGCTACACCATCGACGGTCCGCGACAAATCTGGGCCTATCGCGAATGGGTCATCAACGCGCTGAACGCGGACATGCCGTTCGACCAGTTCACGACGGAGCAGCTCGCGGGCGACTTGCTGCCCAACGCGACGCTTCAACAGAAGGTGGCGACCGGGTTCCACCGCAACACGTCGTTCAACGAAGAGGGCGGCACGGACGCGGAGCAGTTCCGCGTCGAGCGCACCGTGGACCGCGCGAATACCACCGCGGCCGTGTGGCTCGGCCTCACCGCCGGTTGCGCGCAGTGCCACGACCACAAGTACGACCCGTTCTCGCAGAAGGACTATTACCGTCTGTACGCGTTCTTCGACTCGTGCGACGAGCCGACGCTCCCCCTGGGCGGCCCGCCGGACCTCGAAAAACAGATCGCGGACGTTCAGACGAAACTGGCCGCTGCCCGGCTCTCGGGCAACGACGAAGAAGCAAAGAAACTCATCGCGGAACTCAAGAAAGTTCAGAGCCAGGCGCCGACGACACTCGTGATGCGCGAGCGGCCGAAACAGCGTCAGACGTTCGTGCAGATCCGTGGTGACTTCCTGCGCAAGGGCGACGAGGTCCAACCCACCTACCCCACCGTGATCAGCGCAACGAACACGGGGAAACGCCTGACACGTCTCGACCTCGCGAAGTGGTTGACGAGTGCCGAGAACCCGCTAACGGCTCGCGTCACTGTGAATCGCGAATGGCAAAAATTCTTCGGGCGCGGCCTGGTCGAAACGGAGAACGACTTTGGACTTCAGGGTAACTTCCCCACTCACCCTGAACTACTCGACTGGCTATCGGTGGAATTCATGCTGCCCAGAAAGCCCACGGACGGCGTTCCGTGGAGCCTCAAGCGCCTGCACAAGCTGATCGTTACGTCGTCCACCTACAAGCAGTCCTCTGCACTGCGCAAAGACCTGAGCGAGAAAGACCCACGCAACCTCCTCCTGGGTCGGCAAACGCGCCTGCGACTCGAAGCAGAGATCATCCGCGACGCGTCCCTCTCGGCGAGCGGGCTGCTGAACCCGAAACTCGGCGGGCCGGGCGTGTTCCCGCCGCAGCCGAAGGAAGTGTTCTTGTTCACGCAGAGCAACCACCCGTGGGTGGAGAGCAAGGGGCCGGATCGCTACCGTCGCGGGATGTACACCTACATCTGGCGGCAGTCGCAGCACCCGCTGCTGACCACGTTTGACGCTGCCGACGCACAGGTCACCTGTACGAAGCGAACCCGCAGCAACACGCCGCTACAAGCGCTGCACATGGCGAACGACCCGGTGTTCGTGGAGTTCGCGAACTCGTTCGGCGGGCGCATCGAAGCCGAAGGCCCGAGCGACGACGCCGGTAAGATTAGCTTCGCGTACCGCGTGTGTTTCGCGCGCACGCCGACGAGCGCCGAAGCGCAGCGCGTGCAAGCCTACCTCGACGCGAAGCGCAAAGCCGACCCGAAGACCGCGTGGGTCGCGGTGGCCCGCGTGCTGATGAACCTCGACGAGTTCATCACCAGAGAGTGAACGACTGCTTCGACGCGCGTTCAGAACATGTTTAGCGTCGGCCCCGGAGGGGTGACGCGTTTTCCCCTAACAACGGCGCGGCCTTCCGTGACAAACAACCATGCAACAGCACGAAATTGACAGCGCGTTGACATTGGCCCGCACGCGACGGCACTTCTTCCGCGACTGCGGCGTCGGCGTCGGCGCGATGGCGCTTGGCTCGATGCTCAGTCGCGACACGCAGGCGAAGGAGCGGAATGACCCACTTGCGCCCAAGAAGTCGCACTTCGCCGCGAAGGCGAAGGCCGTCATCTACCTGTTCATGGCCGGCGCGCCGAGCCAACTGGAGTTGTTCGAGCCGAAGCCGGAGTTGAACAAGCTCCACGGCCAGAAGGTGCCGGAATCGTTCACGAAGGGCAAGCGGTTCGCGTTCATCAAAGGCGATGCGAAGTTGCTCGGCTCCAACCGCAAGTTTTCAAAGGCTGGCAAGTGCGGCATGGACATCAGCGAACTGCTGCCGCACCACAAGGAAGTCGCGGACGAGATTTGCTGGGTTCGCGGGATGAAGACGGACGTGTTCAACCACGGCCCCGCGAAGTGCTTCATCAACACCGGTTCGCCGCAGTTCGGGCGCCCGAGCATGGGCGCGTGGCTCACTTACGGGCTGGGCGCGGAGAGCGACAGCCTGCCCGGGTTCGTGGTGTTGCAGTCCGGTCCGCGCGGCCCGCGCGGCGGCGCGTCGCTGTACGGCTCTGGGTTCCTGCCGAGCGTGTATCAAGGCGTGCCGTTCTTAAAGGGTGCGAACCCGATCCTCGACCTCGCACCGCCGCCCGGCGTGGACGTGAAGAAGCAGGGCGAGTTCGTGGACGCGGTCAACGACCTGAACAAACTGCGCCATGACGCGACCGGCGACCCGGAGATTCAGACGCGGATCGCGGCGTACGAAATGGCCTACCGGATGCAGACCAGCGCGCCCGAACTCATGGACCTCTCGAAAGAAGCCAAGAAGACGCTCGACATGTACGGTGCGGTTTCGGGCAAACCGAGCTTCGCGGCGAACTGCGTACTCGCGCGGCGGCTCGTGCAGCGCGGCGTGCGGTTCATTCAGCTCTACCACACCGACTGGGACATGCACGGCGGCGCCCTCGACCTCGTCAAGCCGCTCGACAACATCTGCAAGGAGATCGACCAGCCGTGCGCCGCGCTGATTAAAGACTTGAAGCAACTTGGAATGCTCGACAGCACGATCGTGGTGTGGGGCGGCGAGTTCGGGCGCACGCCAATGGGCGAGAGCCGCGAGACGATCGGTCGCGACCACCACATTGATGCCTACACGATGTGGCTCGCGGGCGGCGGCTTCAAACCTGGCGCGATGCACGGCAAGAGCGATGAGATTGGTTACAACGTGGTGGAGGAGCAGGTTCACGTACACGACCTACAAGCGACGATCCTCAACCAGATGGGAATGGATCACACGAAGCTGACGTACCGGTTCCAGGGCCGCGACTACCGGCTCACCGACGTTCACGGTAAGGTCGTGAAAGACATACTCGCGTGACGGGACCATTCCGCGACGTTCCGAGGGGCTTGCGCTGTGGACTTGTAACTCAGCCGCGTTCGGCCGAGTTCGCGTCTTCCCCGTCGATGAGTTTCTGTAACTTTTTGGCGATGGGTGAGAGCTTCATTGTTCCGAAGGAACCCTCCTGGCGTT
>SXID01000202.1 GCA_005772955.1 Planctomycetia bacterium | reverse complement strand
GCCGCGATAAAGAAACGAATCGCTCGTCAGGAGCGACACGACCAGCGCCTTGAAGCTGCCGCCGCTCGTGAGGTACGCCCGGTCGGCGTCCTGGAGCGTTCGGGCGTCGGACAGGGTTTCGTTGCGGCCGAGGAAGTAGCGAAAGGCGTGGCGCACGAACACCTGTCGGGCCACGTCCGAGTTCGCGATCTTCTTCACCAGCTCACGAGGATCCTTCACCGGGCCGTCGAGTTTGGCATCGCCGCTGTCGGCAATCGTTCCCGTCGCGACCAGCGCCGCGTCGCGGTACACTGGGCCGAGCGGCTTACCCTTCTTGTCCACGTTCTTCGCGGTGACTTCCACGTCGAGGACCGGCTCGGCGGTGCGGAACCGGCCGTAGTGGTCGAACTGCTCGAACGGCAGCCCGAGGTCGTCCATCCGCTGGTGGCACTTCCAGCACGAAGCGTCGCGGGTCACGGTGAGCCGGTCGCGGAACGTGCGGTGCGGGTCGTCGGGCACCTGCGCGACCACCCCGATGGGCAGGTCCGGCACGTTCCCACCGAGCAGCCGCTCGCGCACCCAGCGCCCGCGGCGGACCGGGTCGTTGTCGAAGTTGGTGCTCCACGCGACCAGCCAACTCGGCTGCATCAGGATGCCGAGTCGCGTGTTCTCCGGCAGCGCGACGGGTTGTTCCGGCTCCCACTTCTCGATCCCGTAAACGGACTCGAGACCCTTCTGCCCCTTGTTGTTGGTCGGGTTCAGTACGACGGCCGGCTTCGGCTCCTCGATCCCGCCCTTCTGCTTGTTCTTGGCGGTGGTGTAGTTGACGAACGACTTGGGGGTGGTGAGCAGTTCGCGGAACACGTCCTTGTCGGTCGCGAGGACGTGAAGCACGAGCCGGTCGGTGTCGGAAACCAGTTGTCCCGGTTGGTGAACGAAGTCCTTGGGCTTGTCCTTGAAGACGTTCGTCGCGTTGCCGTACTCGAAGTACTCGCGGAAGAACCGCAGGATGCGGGTGCGGTCGCTCTCCCGCGGCGAGTCGAGCAACCGGCGGGCGTGAACGGCGACCTGTTCCGTCGTCGTCAGTTCGCCCTTCGCCGCGGCAGTCATCAGGGCGGGGTCGCGCCGGTCGCCGAGGGCGAGGCTGACGGCGACGGCGAGTTCCTCCGGCGCGAGCATCTTCCGACCGGTGCCGTCGGCTTTCCCACGTCCGAGTTCGGAGCGGTACAGGGCGTCGGTCTTTAGGAGCACCGCCTGGAGCATCGTCCGAGCGGCACCCGGCCGGTCACCGGCCCTCGCGCACTTCTCGTAAAGGCCGAGAAACCGCTTCAGTTCGTCCGCGGTCGCCCGCCGGCCGATCGCCATCCGGAACTGCGCCTGGATCGCGGCCTCGAGCTGCGCCGGAGTCGGCTCGCTCTTCGTATCCAGGAGCGCGAGGAACTCTCGCACCGAGCCGTTTTTGCCTTGCACCTTGCCGTCTTTCACCTCGTGCGCGGTTTGTAGCTCGACAATGGCCTCGGCGTTGCGGATGAGGATTTCGGTACTCGGTTCGTCGATGGTGTACAGGCCGGCGAAGTCCTTGATGCCGCGTTCGGGGGCAAGGGTGAACGGCTGCACCAGCCCGGCGATCTTCCCGCGCCCGACCTCCTGAACGAACCCCATGTAACCCTCGGGGCTGAGCCGCCACACGCGCGGGGCGGCCGCCTCGACAGCGGTCACGGGCTTGCCGAAGAGCAACTCGTGCGGGATCAGGTTCCCCTGGTTGGGCAACTTCGCAGCGTGACCGCCGGTCTTTTCGATCACCCACGCGACCACCGCGCGCGACGCCGCAGGGGCCGGCCTGGCCTGCTTCGCGGGCGGCATCAGACCATCGCGGATCTGATCGCGGACTGCCGCCCACCGTTCGACGTCCTTCGCGGGATCGGCCGGGAGGTCGTCGAGGCGAACGCCGCCGGACGGCTTCTCCGGCCCGTGGCACTTCACGCAGTGGGCGGTGACGAACTGGGTGGCCGGAGCGCCGGGGGGGCCCGCCGGCTTCGCCGGTGGCTCGCGGCCGACCAGCGCCGGGGCGAACGCGAGGAGCGGGATCCAGAGGAGTCGTGTCATGAGTGCTCGTGATCTCGACTGGCACGGACGGGAATCGTCACACTGAACCCCGATCGCGGAAGGGCCAGACGGCGGAACGCGAGCGGAACCGTCCCCGCAACTCGACACCCACATAAAAGGGAGTCTGGACGGCCGCGTGCGGCGGTGGGACTCGAAGAGATCGTACTCGCCGGCGGTATGTGGCGAGCGGGAGTCGTCTGAAGATCGCAAGCGGCGTAGCAGCGGCATCAGAGTGGTGAACGGAGTCTACCTGTCGTCGGGCCAAAGCGCGATTCGAAAACCGAGGTAGGCACCCCGGTAGGAAGAGGGGTCGCGACCGACGCGACTCGCGGAGCGAGCGCGGTGTGGCGCGCTGGACCAACCGCCACCCCGCTGGACACGCGCGGTTCCGGCAAGGGGTCCGGTCGGATCCTTCACCTTGCCCGTCGTGTCGCCCTTCGGGTCGTACCAGTCCTCGCACCACTCCCACACGTTCCCGTGCATGTCGTGTAACCCAAATGCGTTCTTCTTGAACTGGCCCGCGGGTGCGGTCCAGGCGTGCCCGTCCTTCGCCTTGATACCGAGCGTCCACGCCGGGAACTTGGCCCGTGCCGTCGCGTCCGCGACGTTCCCCGCCGCCGACAGCCCTTCCGGGTCGTCCCCGTGTGCGTAAGCCGTCTTCGTGCCGGCCCGGCACACGTACTCCCACTCGGCCTCCGTCGGCAGGCGATATGCTTTCTTCTCCTTCTCGCTCAGCCACTTGCAGAACGCCTTCGCGTCGTTCCAGCTCACGTTCACGACGGGGTGCTCGTCGGTCTGCTCGAAGCCGGGGTTCTTCCACGTACACTTCGCGTCCATCACGAACTTCCCGACCGCGTCCGGCCCCAACTCCCCTTGCCGTCCCTCTCCGCGTCGGTCTGGTGCCTGGTGGCCTTCACGAACTCCCTGAACTGCCCGACCGTGACCTCGTGGGCACCGAGGTAGAAGCCCTTCGTCAGTTCCACCTCGTGCGGTGCCTCGTCCTTTTCTCGACCGATTTCGCTCTCCGGCGAGCCCATCAGGAACGTCCCCGGCGGGACGTAGACCAGCTTCATCCTGAGCGTGTTTGTGATCTCTCGGGACTGCAAGCCGTACGCGGTTCGCGAGTTACCATGGAAGAACTTGGTGACGGACCTCTCGCCCTTCGCGCTGAAGTAGTCCCGCACGATCCCTACGACCGCCTCGTAGGGCGCCCCGCCGTCGGAAACCGGCCAGTTGCTCCCGAAGAGGAGCCGGTCCTCGCCGAAGAACTTCCAGAGCGAGTCGAGGACCGGGGTGTAGTACTCCACCTCGCGCAGGGCCGGCGTCTTACCTGTCTGTTCGACGAGGGCCGACACCTTGCAAACGACGTTCGGGAACTTCGCCGCGGCGGCCATGCCCTTGAGCCACTTCGCTGGCGGCTCCTTCCCTTCGATGCGCAGGTTTGCGGCGTGGTTGATGACGATGCGCAACTTCGGCAACTTCGCAGCGAGGAGGGCCACGTCGGCCGGCAGGTCCGGGCCGCCGTTCACGTCCAGCGTGAGGTCCAGTTCGACCAACAGCTTGCACCGCTCGACGAGGTTCCCCTTCAGCCCGGTTCGGAGGTCGTCGTGCGAGATGCGGATGCCGCGGTAGAGCGGGCTCTTCGCAAACCGGCGCAAGTTCTTCTCGAAGTCGTCCGAGGCCGGGTCGAGCCGCCCGACGACGCCGACGATGAACGGCTCCTTCGCGGCCAGGTCGAGCAACCACTGGTTGTCCTCGACCCACGGGCTGGCCTCGACCACGACGGTCCCGACAACGCCGAACGGCTTGGACAGTCGCTTGTACTCGTTCGGCAGCACCGGGCGGTACAGCCGCTTGTCGTTCTTGCCCGGCCAGGGCACACCCTGCGGGCGAGTCGGATCGTAGAAGTGCGTGTGTGTGTCGATGATCGGGACTTGCGGCTTCTTGTCCTGCCGGTTCGCCGGTGCCTCCTTCGCTGGAGTCAGACCGGCGGCAGTGAACAGCACCGAAGCCAGGACGTACCCAACCATTCCATCTCCCGAGTTGCTGGACTCAGCCGTGTGGGTACTCGCGTTGGTTCACTTCACGGCACGCAGACGACGCGGAACCCGGCCGCGCCGTACCGGCCGCCGAGCCCCACGAGGTACCGGGTCGCGCACCGGCAGTCCCGCGGCGTGCTGTAATACGCCCCGCCGCGCAGGAGCGGGCGCTCTTCCCCCTGTGTTTTCACCTGGAGCTGGTTCCGTTCCTTCGGCAGGTTCGCGTACTTGCCGTAGTAGCCCTCGACCCACTCCCACACGTTCCCGTGCATGTCGTACAGGCCGAACGCGTTGGGTTTGAACTGGCCGGCCGGGGCCGCGAAGGTGTGACCGTCTTTCGCCTTGACGGCGTCAGGGTTAGGGAACTGTTCGTTCCACGTCGCGTCGGCGATATTGGCGAATTGTGCCAGCTTCTCGTCGTCGCCAGAGACGAACCGGCCCGCGCCGCCCGCCCGGCACGCGAACTCCCACTCCGCCTCGCCCGGCAGGCGCACCTCCCGCAGGCGGACCTTGCCGTCGACCTTCTTCGCCAACCACTCGCAGAACTTCCTGGCGTCGGCCCGCGTGATGTTCGTCACCGGGTGCTCGTCCGTCTGACCGGGGGCACCCGTGTTCTTCCAATTGTACTTCCCGTCGCGCCCCTCGAACTTCTTGAGCTCCGCGCTCCAGCCGTAGCCACCATCCGTTTGTTCGGTCTCGGTCTTGTAGCCGCTGTCCTCGATGAAGCGGCGAAACTGGCCGCGGGTGACCTCGAACTGCCCGATGAAGTAGTCGTCGGTCAATGTGACTTGCTGCTCGTTCTCGAACTCCATCGAGTCGGGCCGTTTCCCGGAGTGGTATTTCGTCACCACCTCATCCTGCTCGTCCTTGGAAGAACCGATCAGGAACCTCTCCCCCTTCGCCGGCACCTTTACAAGCCTCAACTCAACGCCCTTGCCGAGGTCGAACACGAGGTACTCGAATTCCTTCTTCAGTTTGGCGTCGTTCGCCTTGAGGACGCTGGGGTTGGCCTTTGCCTCCTCGTGTTCCGCGGCGAGAGGGGTGCACGGAGCGAGCGCGGTGAGAACGAACGCGGCGGATACCGGGATCAGATGTCTCATCGCCGGTCACCCCTTCGGTTTCGTCCAGGTTTGCGACCACACCAGGCAGCAACTCGACGCGGGTTTGGCGAACCGGTCTTGCGGAACCACTTGATCCTCGCCGACCCGATAGTGCGTCGATCACAACCTGCGCGACCAGCACGGCAACGCCGAGGCGGCTCTCGAACCGCCCGCGGATCACCTTTTCCGCCGTCGATCGCCCCAGCAGGTCGCAATTCAGCTCGTGCCGCTGCCATGACTGGGCCGGTCGAGTACCGTCAGGGTGCCAATGGGGCGATTGGATTTCAGGGCTGCTCCACCAGCCAGATGTTGCGGTACAGCACGCGGCGCCCGAACGCTTCGAACCAGATCGGCCCGTCCGCGGTCTCCGGACCCTTGAAGCCGTGCGGGGTCGGGCCGTTGACTTCTAGCTTGTCCACGGTCTGGTGCCCGTTCAGCTTCACCGAGATCACCGCTTTCGCCGTCTTTTTTCCTTTGTCATCGAAGCGCGGTGCCTTGAAGTCGATGTCGAGGGTCTGCCAGACCAGTGGGGGGAGGCAGGAGTTCGGCACCTTGCTCGGGTAGGTGAACACGCTCCCGCAGACGCGCGGCGCACCGTTACCCTTCGCGGCCGGAAACTTCGGCGCCTTGCTCTTGTCGTCGAGTAACTTGGGCCGTTGCGGGCTGGTCGCCCCCGACAGGTCGAAATCGAACCCGAAGCTGTCCCCGATCGCCACCTCGTAGCGGGAGAGCATGTAGATGCCCGCATCCGCCCTGCGCCACGGGATGTTCTGCGGTTCCCAGCCGGTCATGAACTCCACGTGCAAGGTGTAGTCCCGGAACTTCCGCTTCGTGACCGCCCCCGCCATCAGGTTCCCGTCGAACATCAGCGGGGCGGTCATCCCCTCAATGTCCTTGCGTTCCTCGAACGCATCCACGTTCGGCTTCGCGCCCCCGAAGAGCACGATCGCACCCGCGGGCGGTTGCTTCCCCAACGTCGGGCTCTTGCGTTCCACCCGCTTCAGCAGGACCTTCTGAGCGCCGCGCTTGAGCGTTAGACCGTTCTCATCGAGGACCGCACTGGCCCCGTCGTCACCCGGAGAACGGAACTCCACTTTCCCGTCCGACAGGGGGCCGCTTTCCAACAGGCCGTACCGCCCGCCGTCCCAGCCGTCGCCCGACAATCCGCCTTCCAGGACCAGCGCGTGGAACGATTTATCGCCCCGTGCGACCACCTGAATGCCGACCTGCTTTTCTCCGTCCTTGCCGACGTATTCGCCCTGCAACTTCAGTTCGACTCCGATCGTCTGTGCGTCGAACAGCTTCTTCGCTGCGGCCTCTCCCGCCTTGTCCAGCGGCTGAGCCGGTGCTTCCGCGGCCAGCCCCGCGACCAGCCCAATAGCCAAGCCGGTGAGTAACGTATTCATCGTGTTGCCCTTTCGTTCCGTCAGACGGCTGCCGGTTGTACTGCTGGTCGATTGTAACGGGCGCGAACCTCAGCGCGGTGCGAGATCCGCCTTCTTGTCCGGCCACGTCGGCGGGCACCGGCCACAGCCGGTGGTGCCGTGAGGATCATTGCTTGGCCGCTAACGAGAGTATCTGTACTCTTCCCTCGGCGTCGGCGATGGCCAGTCGTTTTCCGTCGGGGGTGATCGAAATCGCGTGGTAGGCCGGGGCGAATTGGTCCTTCTTCGTCGTCGAGTTGATTTCGTGGACCAGCCCGCCGTCGCCGAGCCGCCATACCTTTACGACCCGGTCGCGACCGCACGTCAAGAGGTGCTTGCCGTCCGGGTGGAAGATCAAATCGGTGGCCCCGCGCTGTTGCGCCGGGGTCAGTTCGCGGACCTTCTCGCCGGTCGCGGGGTTGAGCAGAAATAGCTTGCCGTTGTCACCGTCGCGGTCAATATGGCCCACGTCGGCGCGACTGCCTCCGATCAGCGTGAGAACACAGAGAAACACGAACCTCGACATCGACATTACGGGATCACTTCCTCATTTAGGGTCGGTCGGCATGCAGATCAGCACTTCCCTGGCAACACCTCCGACGGCCAATCAGGGGAGGTGCGGCCCAGGCTCAAAATAGTTCCTTGATCGGTTCGTTATTGAGTAGCGCTCCCGCAACTTCCGGCGAAAGAAGTTCCGGCGCCAGGCGGGCGGTTGGCGCGTCGAACACCGTGTGCAGCACCGTAGCGAGCAGGTTCTCGGGGCCATACCCTTCGTCGACCGGGCGACCACCCGTGCGATCAGTTCGGCCGATGACCTGCCCCATTTTCAGGCCGCCGCCTGCCAGGAGCAATGGGGTCGAGTTGGCCCAGTGGTCTGTACCAGCGTCGTCCTTTTGCTTGATCGGGCTGCGGCCCATTTCTCCGGTGACGACCAGCAGGATCTGATCACTCAGTCCGCGGTCTTTCACGTCGTCGAGGAAGGCCGAAACGGCATGGTCTAATTGCGCACCCAGGTTGTTCATGCCCACAATCGTACCCGGGTTATTCATGCCGCGACCGTGAAAATCCCAGCACGAATCGACCACGGTCACGAAGCCGCAGCCGGCCTCGCACATGCGCCGCGCCAGCAACAGTTCCTTGCCCAGTTGGTTCGTCCACCGTTCCTGGTCGATTAGCTTCTTTCCCTGGTACAGGTAATGCTTGCCTCCTGGATGGTAGTCGGTCATGTTGAAGATGTGGCTGGTGTCGTAGCGTGCGATCACTTTGGGATCTTCCTTGGAGAGGTCGAAGGCGTCCGACACGCCGCGCAGCAGCAGGTCATGAGCCTGCTGTTGCAAGTTGCTGACCCGCTCGGCTTCGACGCTGTGCTTCAGTGTGTCAAACTGGCGACTCAGCTGAAACCGCTCCGTAAAGCGATCGCGGGGCACCCTCAGGGTGAAATTGCCCAGCTGTTCGGCGCTGCCATTCCGCACGAACCCACGATAGGATCCACCCAGGCTGCCTGCCGTGCCGAAATCCTTGTTGATCAGCCCCAGACCGAACGTGCCGCTCGTTTCCCCGAGCTTCAAACTGGGCATGACGGCTTCGGGAATGATGACCGTATTCATGGGTACGCCCGTACGCGTGTCGAATGCTCCCGCACCGCGCGCATACATCGCGCCCATGGTCGCGCCCGAGCGATGCCCGCCCGTCAGCACCGGGAGCGCGCCGTGTCCCGCGTTCCTCGAGGCGAAGTTCCGCACCACCGCCACGCGGTCTGCCCTCTTGGCCAGTTGCGGGAACGTGCCGCCAAACCAAACCCCGGGCAGCTTCGTCTGCACCTCCCCGGTGCAGCTGCGATTGTTCTCCGGAGCATCGCGTTTGGGGTCGAACGTCTCGATCTGGGGCGGTCCGCCGTGCAAAAACAG
>SXID01000201.1 GCA_005772955.1 Planctomycetia bacterium | reverse complement strand
GGCACGCTGTTCCTCGACGAAATCTGCGACATGCCGCTGTCACTCCAAGCGAAGTTGCTCCGCGCGCTGGAGAACGGCGAGATCGTTCGCATCGGAGCGAACGACCCGATCAAGGTGGACGTGCGCATCATCGCCGCGACGAACAAAGACCTTCAGAAGGAAGTGGACGCGGGGCGGTTCCGGCAAGACCTCTTCTTCCGGCTGAAGGTTCTCACGGTCAAGCTCCCGGCGCTGCGCGAGCACCGCGAGGACGTGCCGCAACTGGTCGCGCACTTCCTGAAGGACTTCGCGAAGCGGTACAACAAGCCGGTTCCGAAGATATCGCCCGCCGTCTGGAAGTCGTTCGAGGGCTCCGACTGGCCCGGCAACGTGCGCGAACTTCGCAACCTGCTCGACAGTATGATGGTACTCGACCTCGACGGCGAACTGACGCCCGACGACTTCCCGGAGGACGCCGGCGTGAAGCCGCCCGGCGCGCCCGCGACGACCGCCGCGACCGGGCCTGATCACCTGCTCGGCCGCCCGCTCGAAGAAGTGGAACGCTACTACATGGAGCGAGCGCTGGAGATGGCGAGCGGCAATCGCGAAGAGGCGGCGAAGGTGCTGAAGATCAGCGAGCGCACGCTGTACCGCAAACTGCAAGAGTGGAAGAAGGAAGGTGATAAGCCCGCGGAGTGAGCGTCACGCGGCCTTCGCGGCCGGGCTCATTCCCAGCGTGCGAACGAGCGGCACAAAGTGTTCGTTGAATGTGATCGCCCGCGGATAGAGACCCTCGTTCGTGACCACGCGTCCGCGTTCGTCGTAGTACCGCGCGAGGCCCGGCGGCGGTATGGTGTAGTTGCGATCGGCCGGCACCATGCGATACCGTTCTACACCCGGGTTCGCGAACAGTGATGCCACATCCGCAACGAATGGATCGACCCGACTGACTGCTGCGATCAGTTCGCGCTTCACCACCAATTCATCCGCCGAGAGCCGCAGTGGGCGTGATACTCCGAACGGGAACGCGCCGTACCGCACTGCCGCGCCAGGCCGATCGATCCGGCACGAGAGCGGGAACTCGTAGTTTGCGATGGTGCGACCGAACCCGCCGCGGAGCGCGTTATCGAGGAGCAGGCGTGTAACGTCGTGGTGGAAGTTGTACGCTTCGTAGGCGTCGCCCAGCACCATGCTGGGCCGGATCGCGCGGAGCCAGTCGCCAACGCGCGTGCCGATGTTCGTGTGGAACGCGAAGTCGCCCGCGAGTGCGCGGTCGAACGATTCCGTTTCGCTGATCGCGAAACTGGTGAGCCGGTTTGCGACGCCGAGCGGTTCGAGCGCGGCGCGGACCGCTTCTTCCTGACCGGCCCCGGCCCCGACGACGGCGCGGTAGACGATCAACAGGTGGGGGCGCCAGCGAAGTAGCATTCCAGCCACCGTGAGAAGGTGTGCCGGGTGTGATACGATCACCGCGACACGTTCGTTGTCCATCGTTCGCCCTCGGTACAGGTTAGCCGGCGCGGCGCGCCTTGATTCGTTCTTGCAACCGTCGGCACTCTTCGAGGGTGCGTTCATACTCGTGTTGCAGTTCGGCCCACCCTCGGTGTGCGGACTCGGCCGACGCACGCCACTGGTCGCGCTCCACCGCGGCGCCAGCGAGACCCGTTACGAACGGGTACGAGAGGTGGCTCCGAAGGTACTCGGCCGTGGCGCGTGTTTCGGCGGTTGGGTCGGGCGTGGAAACCGCTTGCGCGCGGATTACCATGTCGTACAGCGCGAGGAACGCGTCCGCCGCGTGCGTGACGCCGGCCCGTTCGCGGGTCAGTCGGCACACCTCGGCCGCGTCTACCGGGTCGTAGCGGGCGATTTCCGCGAGCAAGTTCTCGGCGGTGAGCGAGTTCGCACACGCCCGGCGTCCGAAGTTGAGCGGGCGCAGCGCGTCCCACTGCTCTGCGCGGACGAGCGGCCCAGTTCCGCCGTGGTCGCAGAGCACCACGGCACACCCCACGGCCATCGCTTCCAGCGCGCACCGTGCCTTCGCGAACACGAGATCGTAGGCGCCGAGCTGTTTCTCGGGCCGGGCGCACGGGTTTCCGCACGCGTTTCCCGTTACGTCCAGTTCGACCCCTGCTCGCGTGCACGCCGCTCGAACGACCGGCAGGTGCGTGTGTTCGGCCGCGTAGTTGCTGAACAGGAGCGCGCGTGCCGGTCGCGGGGGCAGTGGTCCACGCGACCGGAACCGGGTGAGATCAACCATGTTCGGGATCACCCGCACGTCGGCGACCGCGAAGCCCTCATCCACAAACTGCTCGCGGCAGTTCTCGTCCACGGCGACGCACGCGCGAATCCGTGGGTGCCGGGGAGGGCGGTCGTGCCACGCGGTTCGGTCGTGACATACGAACACAGCCGGCACGCCGGGGAATCGCAACACTGCGGACATGGTCTCGATGTGGTGGTGCCCGTGGATCACGTGCGGTTCGGATTCGTTCGTGAGGTCGCTCACCACGCGAACACCGTCAGCGCGCAACTCGTCGGCCACAACACCGGAAAGCGGCGTGTACACGGTCGGCATGTGTCCCCTCGCGAGCAATTCAACCGCGAGGTCGCGAGTGAACGTTTCGGTCCCACTGCGGGCCGAGAGCGACAAGTTCGTCATCAACACCCGCAAAGACGCCACGGTTTACCCTGGTTCCGAGATCGGGTACGTTCGCTCAAGTTCCGCGAACGTGTGGACAACGTAGTTTCCTTCGAAGCCTAGCGCCGTCGGTATAATGTCGGCATGGCAAGCGACCATTCTTCGGAAGTTCTGAACCTAGTGCGCCGCGGCCACGCCTACTCGCGGCGCGGCGAGTACGGTAAAGCCGTCGAAGCGTTCTCCGGCGCCGTCGATCTCGACCCAGTGGACGCCGAACTGTACTTCCACCGCGGCAACGCCTTCGCCGCTGCCGGGAAGCACGCGGACGCGGTCGCCGACTTCACGCAGGCCATCGAACTGCGGCCCGACTACTCGGAGGCGTTCCACAACCGCGCCACCGCGCACGTCGATTCCGGCGATCTTGAGTCGGCTCTTGTGGACTACACAAAGGCGATGGAACTCGACCCCGAAGACCCGGACGCGGTCAACGGGCGCGCCGCGGTTTACAGCCGGCAGAAGAACTACGACGCGGCGTTCGCGGATTACGAAGCGGCGGCGAAACTCGCTCCGGACACGTTCCGCGTGTTCTTCAACCGCGGCAACGCGTACTCCGCGCTCAACCGGCACGAAGAAGCCGTGACCGATTACACCGCCGCGATTCGCCTCAACCCGCGGCACGCGCGCGCCTACCTGTACCGCGCGATGTCGCTCGACGCGCTCGACCGGTCCGCGGAGGCGATCCTCGATCTCGGCACCGCGTTACGGCTTCAGCCGACAAACGCAGAAGCGTTCTGGCAGCGGGCGCGGGTGTTCGCCGCGCGCGACGAGCACGACAAGGCCATTTCCGACTTCACCTGGCTCTTGAAGCTCGACCCGAAGCACGCGGACTCGCTCAACCTGCGTGGCGTGTCTTACGCGGAATTAGGCGACCACGCGAAGGCGGTGACGGACTTCGCGAAGTCGATCGCGCTGGACCCGGCCGACGCGGCCCCGTGGTTCAACCGCGGGTTGTCGCACACGCGTACCAGGAACACGCAAGCGGCGATCGACGATTTCACGGAAGCGATACGGCTGGCGCCAGACGATCCCTCCGCGTTCGTCCAGCGCGGGTACGCGTTGCATGAGTTGCGCGAATCGGACCGCGCGATCGCGGACTTTACGCGTGCCATCGAACTCCGCCCCGAAAGCGGGCGCGCGTACTTCGGTCGCGCGCTGGCGCATCGGCGCAAAGGCGATCTTCAGGCCGCGCTCGCCGACGCTTCGGCCGTGATCGAGCGGAACGCGCAGTCGGACTCCGCGTATAACCTGCGTGCGTCGCTCCGCTATCAACTCGGTGACTTCGCGACCGCGCTCGCGGACCACCTGAAGGCCGCCGAGATCGACCCTGACGACGCGGGTACGCTGAATCACGTGGCCTGGGTTCGTGCGACGTGCCCGCAAGACGACCTGCGCGACGGCAGCGCGGCGTTACGCGACGCCCTGCGCGCGTGTGAACTCACGAACAACGAGGCGGCAGGCTACGTGGACACACTCGCGGCAGCTTATGCGGAACTCGGCCGGTTCGAGGACGCGGTGAAGTGGCAGCAGAAAGCGGTAGAACTGGCACCGGAAGCGAACAAACCAGACTACGAATCGCGTCTGACGCTCTACCGTGACAACAAGCCGTTCCGCGATGAGATCGAGGTGCCGCCCCTCGTGGAAGAGCTGAAGAGCGAACCGGGAGCGGAGCCGAATGGGGCGTGAAGCAGGTTCACCGCTTTGGCTTCGGCTTTGGCTTGCTGAACGCTCGCAGCAGTTCGTCTGTTTCGTCGGCGGTCGGTTCGGGCTTGTCCGGTTCCGGCGCTCCAGAATCGTTCGCTCCCGGCGTGCCTTCGCTAATCAACCAGTCGGTGAACTCCTGACACGACGCGACGCCACACTCGGCGCGACGGGCGGCTTCGCGCACGCGCGAGTCGTTCGACACCACCGTGACCGCGTGGGGGTTCTGTTCGACCACTACGAGTTCTTCGATCACGTCATCGGCGGTTCGCTGGTACGCGAATCGCACCCGCACCCCGCGATGAACCGTTTCGAGCGAAGCCGACGACGCCTGTTGCGCGTCGAAGACCACGCGCAAGGTCGCGTCGCGGTCCTTTGAACCGTTGGCGAGCCAGTCGAGGAATCGGGTGCGGGCGCCCTCAAACTGCGCCGTCGGGGTCGTGCGGCTCACCAACCCGACCGCGTGCATCAGGTTGTAGCCGTCGATGAGGTACGTCACGATGCACCAAGTCTTCTCATGTGGTCTTTCGCTCGCGAATCTGCAAGCGACGGGCCACTGTTACGATACCCGAAAACGCCGGAGGCCGCGCGTCACGACGCGCGGCCTCCGGCGGTATCTATCGGAAATCGGCCGGAGGATCGGCCGTTGTAGCAGCGAAGTGCCTAGTCAGTGTTGCCCTGTCCCACGGTGGAACTGCTGTCGGGCGGCGTCGGGTCGGGCACGCGGTACTTGCCGTCGAGCCACCGACCCAGATCGATCTTGCGACACCGCGCGGAACAGAACGGGTAATCCGAGTACTCTTGCCAAGTTCCCGGCATCGCGGCGTCGCAGATCGGACATTGCACCTTATTCATCGGTCCAGCCCTCTCCCAACTTCTGAAATTCTCCCGATAACCCGGACGACCGGCTCCTCTCACTTCTTCTTCGCGCCCCCGCTGCCGCCCTTCGTGTCGCCTTTCGGCTCGCTCTTGGTTTCGGTCTTGGGTGTGGTGTCGGTCGCCGGTGCGGGCGACTCGGCTTTTGTTTCCTTGGTCTCGCTCTTGGCCGCCTCGCCCGTGCCCTTCTCGGCGGCGTCGCCTTTCTCCCCGGCACGGCGGTAGTCGGTTTCGTAGAAGCCGCCGCCCTTGAAGATGATCGCGCCGCCCCCGCCGAACAAGCGCTCAAGTTTGTTCTTCTTGCACTCCGGGCACTTCGTCAGCGGCGGGTCCGAGAATTTCTGAAGCTCGTCGAACGTGTGCCCGCACGCGGAACACTTGTAGTCGTAGGTCGGCATCGGCTCGTGTTTGGTGTTTGGTGTTTGGTTGGACAACTCGCGTTCGGCGGCGTCTGGCGGTTCGGTAAGACGGAACACCAAACACTAACTGGCGACGATTACCGACACCGGGCGCAGCACGCGGTCGTGCATCGTGAAGCCGTGTTGGAGCACCTGTATCACCTCGCCCGGCGCGAACTCGGTACTCGGTTGCTGCATCACGGCCTGGTGCAAGTTCGTGTCGAACGCGGTGCCCGGCTCGCACGCGATGCGGGTGACGCCGTGCCGCTTGATCGCTTCGAGGAACTGACCGGCAGTCGCGGAAACGCCGGTCACGAGCGGGCCGGTGTCGCCGGCGCGCTTCGCAGCGTCGAGCGCGCGGTCGAGGTTGTCAAGTGCCGACAGCAAGTCGCGAGCGAGCGGCTCGACCGCGTACTTCCTATCGGTTTCCGCGTCTCGCAACATTCGCTTGCGGGCATTGTCGAAGTCCGCGAGTTTCAGTTTGTAGTTGTTCAGTTCCAGCTCGGTCGCTTCCAGTTTCGCGCGTGTCGCAACGAGTTCGGAAGCGTCTTCGGCGGGTGTTTCGTCAGCCATACTTGGTCCTTCGTTTAGCCGCGACCCGAAGGGGAGCGCGCTCCCCTTCGGGTCGCGGCTAACCAGCTACTTCTTCTCTTCTTTTGGAGAGGCGTCGCCGCTCACGAGATCCTTCAATTTGCCGAAAATCCCTTTCCGCGGCGCGGGCGGAGTTGTGCCTTCCAACTCGGCCAACTTGCGGAACAACTCTTCCTGCTCCGCGTTCAGCTTCGACGGTGTTTCCACCACCAACTGCACGAGCAAATCGCCCTTGCGGCGGGCATCGTCGAGCCAGGGCATACCGTGGTTCGGCACGCGAACGACGGTCGTGTGCGTCTGGGCGCCGCGTGGCACATCGATTGTCACTTTCAGGTTCGTGAGCGTGGTGATTTCGAGCGAGCCGCCGAGCGCGGCGCGAGCGAACGAGATCGAACACTGGCAGATCAGGTTGTGCCCATCGCGTTCAAAGTCCTTGTGGTCGCCGACGCGAATCACCAGTTCGAGATCGCCGCGTGGCGCGCCCGGTTCACCGGCGTGGCCGCCGTTGGGGTACGTGAACCTAATGCCGGTATCCACGCCTGCGGGGATGTTCACCGTGACCGGTTCACGCACTTCAATGCGACCACCACCACGGCACGCCGGGCACGGGTCGGTGATGACCACACCTCGCCCGCTGCATCCGCGACACCGCATCCGCGTGGCCAGCCCGAAGCCGGTGTTCGCGACCTCGAACCCTTGGCCGCGGCACCGCCGACACTGCGCCGGTTGCGTGCCGGTCTTCGCGCCGCCACCGCCGCACTCGCGGCAGTTCTGTTCCGACGGGATGGTGAACGTCTTGCTCACGCCGGTCGCGGCTTCGAGCAGATCGAGATCGAGGACGGCCGCGATGTTCTCACCGCGTCGCGGACCGGCACGCCGGCGACCGCCACTACCGCCGCCGAACAGCCCGCCGAGGAAGTCACCGAGCAGGTCGCCGATATCGACGCCCGGCCCCGCGCCGCCGCCACCGTTCATCCCTTCGACGCCAGCGTGTCCGTGCCGGTCGTAGCGGGCGCGCTTGTTCGGGTCGTTCAGGATTGCGTAGGCTTCATCGACTTCGGCGTAGCGCGTCTTCGCGTCGTCGTCACCGATATTACGGTCCGGGTGGTACTGCTTCGCGAGTTGCCGGTACGCCTTGGTGATCTCCACCTCGGTCGCCGTGCGGACAACGCCGAGCACTTCGTAGTAGTCGCGTTTGTCAGCCATAGGGAGGACTGGGCCGTGCGGTGAACGGGAGGAATACCATCCATCATACGAGGCGAACCCGCCACGCGCATAGGTCACACAGTCACACAGGGCTTCCACCCTGTGCTACGCCAGACGGCCCCTCTGGGGCGAAGAACAAGCATGTGTCTTCGCCCCAGAGGGGC
>SXID01000200.1 GCA_005772955.1 Planctomycetia bacterium | reverse complement strand
CGCTTACCCTTTACTTCCACCCGCCTGCTCCCGCTCGCATCTGTCGGAACTCTCTCATGCGGCTCCTCGGCTTCTCCCTCGTTCTCCTGCTCCCCATTTCCGCACGCGCAGCGGATCCGGTCGATTACCGCAAGGATGTGAAGCCGGTACTCCAGGAACGCTGCTACGCGTGCCACGGGGCGCTTGCGCAGAAGGCGAAACTCCGCGTCGATAGCGGAGCCAATCTGCTCAAAGGCAAGGTGATCGTGCCCGGCAAGCCCGACAACAGCGAACTGATCCTTCGCGTTTCCGCCGAGAACGAAGCACAGCGAATGCCGCCCGAAGGACACGCTCTCAAGCCCGAGCAGATCGCGAAACTAAAGGCGTGGATCGAACAAGGCGCGAAAGTGCCCGCCGACGACGCGCCCGAACCGGACCCGCGCGACCACTGGTCGTTTCGCACGCCCACACGCGCTCCCCTTCGGGTCACGGCTAACGAGAACCCCATCGACCATTTCGTTCAGGCGAAGTGGAAGGAGCAGGGACTGAAGCCCGTTGGCCTGGCCGACAAGCGCGTGCTGTTGCGCCGAGTGTACCTCGACCTTATCGGCCTTCCTCCGACGGCGGAGCAGACCGAGCAGTTCGTGAAGGACAACGCGCCCGATGCCTACGAAAAGGTGGTCGATACGTTGCTCGCGAGTCCGCAGTACGGCGAGCGGTGGGGACGACACTTCCTCGATATCTGGCGCTACTCCGACTGGTGGGGTTTGGGTGCCGAACTCCGCAATAGCCAGCGGCACATCTGGCACTGGCGTGACTGGACCATCGAGAGCTTCAACGCCGATCTTGGCTACGACGAGATGATTCGGCAGATGCTCGCGGCGGATGAACTCTACCCCACCGACCCAAAGAAGCTCCGCGCCACCGGCTACCTTGCCCGCTCGTACTTCCTGTTCAACCGCACGTCGTGGCTCGATGAAGTCGTCGAGCATTCGGGGAAAGGGTTCCTCGGTCTCACGTTCAACTGCTGCAAATGCCACGACCACAAGTACGACCCGATCAAGCAGACCGACTACTACCAGTTCCGCGCGATCTTCGAGCCATATCAGTTGCGCACCGACCTGTTACCGGGCGAGACCGACGCGACCAAAGCCGGTATTCCCCGCGCGTTTGACTGCAACCTCGACGCGAAGACCCCGTTCCACATTCGCGGCGACGAGCGCAACACGGACAAGGACCGCACCGTGCTGCCGGGCTTGCCGCAGTTCCTCGCGGCCGATGGCTTGACGATCACGCCCGTAAAGCTCCCACCGGAAGCGTACCAGCCGCTGCGCCGCGCGGAGATCGCCGCGATGTACACGAAGGCGGCCGAAGCGAAGGTTGCTTCCGCGCTAGACGTTCTGAAGAAGGCCGGGGCCGCGCAAGCGGAGCGTTCCATCTTCCACGCGTGGCGGATGCTCCACCCACTCGCCGCGCACGCCGCCGCCGGGAGGGAACTGGCGCAACTGTACGCGACCGTCGCGGACCCGTCGAAGGCACCGCTCACCCTCAGAGGGGCCGTGAAGAGCGCGGAGTCGAACGTGGAGAGTGCCGCATCGAAGGCGCGCCCGTTCCCCGACACCAGTACCGGGCGCCGCAGCTCGCTCGCAAACTGGATCAGCGACACGAAGAACCCGCTGACGGCTCGCGTCGCGGTGAATCACCTGTGGCTGCGCCACTTCGGGAAGCCGCTCGTGGCGAACGTGTTCGAGTTCGGCCGCAAGGGAAGCCCGCCGAGCCACCCTGAGTTGCTCGACTGGCTCGCGGTCGAGTTGACGGAGAAGAAGTGGAGCTTCAAACACCTGCACAAACTGATGGTGACGAGCAACGTGTACCGGCTCTCGTCTTCCAGCGCGAACGTGGACGCGAGCGCGAAGATCGACGGCGAGAACAAGTACCTGTGGCGCATGAACTCGACGCGCCTGGATGCGAACGCGATCCGCGACAGCCTGCTTCACCTCGCGGGCGAACTCGACACCACGATGAGCGGCCCGCCGGTGCTGGCCGCGGCGCAAGAAGCCTCGCGCCGGCGCTCGATGTACTTCTTCCACTCGCACAACGACCACAACAAGTTGCTCGATATCTTCGACAACGCGAACGTGCTGGAGTGCTACCGGCGCAGCGAGAGCATCGTGCCGCAACAGGCGCTCGCGTTGTGGAACAGCCGCCTCGCGCAGACCTCTGGTGCGAAGATCAACGACCGGTTGCACGCAAAACTCAAGGGCGCGGACGACGCGCGTTTCGTGGTGGCCGCGTTCGAGACGGTGTTGGGCACTTCGCCCACGAAGGACGAACTCGCGACGTGCCTCGAATCGCTCACGGAATTACGAGAGGCGCTGAAGGCGATTCCTGAAGCACAGCGCGGCCAGCGGGCACGGCTCCAAGTGGTGCAGGCGCTCATCAACCACAATGATTTTGTGACGGTAAGGTAGGTCACTCGCTCCGCGAGTGACACCTTCGGGACGGACGCAACGCACACCGGACCACCCGGCGCGCAACTCGCGGAGCGAGTTGCCTACCTTGGAGACACGCATGAATCGCCGTTCCTTTCTCACCGATTCGTTCCGCGGTTTCTCCGGTCTCGCGCTCGCGGCCATGCTCCACCGCGACGGTTACTCCGCCGACGCGAAGTGGGCGCCGCCTGACGGGAAGCCGCACCACACCCCGAAAGCCAAAAGCGTCATCTGGCTGTTCATGAACGGTGGCGTCTCGCACATGGAGACGTTCGACCCGAAACCGGCGCTCACGAAGTTCGCGGGGAAGACCATCAAGGAGTCGCCGGTTCCAGATGCGCAAGACCCGGAGAAGCTCGCGCTCGCGCGCGTTACCGTTATCAACGACGCGAACGGCCAACAGCGGAACAAGCTCTACCCGTTGCAAGTCGGGTTCAAGAAGTACGGCAAGTCGGGCATCGAGGTCAGTGATTGGTTGCCGCACACCGGATCGTGTATCGACGACATCGCGCTGATTCGCTCGATGTGGACGACCGACGACAACCACGGGGCACAAACGCAGTTTCACACCGGGCGGCACATGCTCGACGGCGAATACCCGACCCTCGGCGCGTGGGCGCATTACGGACTCGGCTCGCTCAACGACAACCTGCCGCAGTTTATCTCGATGGGCAACCGCGAATACTGGAACATCAAGGACGGCCACTACCTCGGGCCGGCGCACGACGCGGTGCCGATTCGCGTGGACCCCGCGAACCCGCTCGACTACGGCAAACCGGAAGTTCCCGTAACACCGGCAGAGCAGAAACTCGGCTTCGCACTATCCGGCAAACTCAACAAGCTCCGCGCGAACGACTATCCCGGCGACGCCGCGTTAGACGCGCGAATCAAGAGCTACGAACTCGCGTTCAAGATGCAGAAGTCGCTGCCGGAGTTGCTCGACTTCTCGAAGGAAACCGAAGAGACGAAGAAGCTCTACGGCATGGACCGCGCGGAAACGAAAACGTTCGGGATGCAACTGCTTGCGTCGCGCCGGCTGGTGGAACGCGGCGTGCGGTTCATCCAGATTCAGCACGGGGCCGGCGGCGCGGGCGTCTGGGATGCGCACGGCGGCTTGAAGGCGAACCACGCGCGTAACTGCCTCGCGGTCGATCAACCGATCGGCGGGCTGCTCAAAGACCTGAAGCGTACCGGGCTGCTGAAGGATACGATCGTGGTGTTCTGCACGGAGTTCGGCCGCACGCCGGGCACGCAGGGTAGCGACGGCCGCGACCACCACATCTACGGTTTCAGCGTGTGGATGGCCGGCGGCGGCCTGAAGGGCGGCATCGTCCACGGCGCGACGGACGAAATCGGCTTCCACGCGACCGAGGACCGGCACTACGTCACCGACGTCCACGCGACCATTCTGCACCAACTCGGACTGGACTCGCGGAAGCTCGAAATCCCCGGCCGCAAGCGCCTCGACATCGACCACGGCACCGCGATCAAGGAGATCATCGCGTAAGGATCGCGGCCGGGTCACGGCTTCAGGTCGAAGTTCAGCTCGTTCTTTCCTTCCTTCACGGTCGCCGTCAGGTTGGTCGTTCCGATCGTGTGGTACTTCCCTGGGATGTCCGGGGCTGGCTTGTCGATCCCGACATCGGGGCCTTTGCCGCCGTCTTGTTGGCGGACGACGAGCGGCATGACCGTGACCTTGTACTCGCCCGGCGGCAGCGGTGTGGTGAGGGTGTAGCCGCCGTCCTTGAGCACGCCTTCGCCACCGGTTCCGGCTTCGGTGTTCAGGAAGGACACCGTCCCTTCGGCCACTGGCTTACCGTGGAACGTTACCTTCCCGGACACCTCCCCCACCGGTGGAATGGGCTTGGCGCACGCTGTCAGAAACGGCAATCCCACCGCGAGCAAGGGAATGCCGATGAATCGGAAACCGTCGCGCAATCGGGCCAAGGGAGTTTCCTCCGGGTGTGGTTACGGGATGCTGACGACGTTGCCGTCGTCCTTGTCCGCAAGGTTCTTGAGCGTGGCGACGGTGGTGGCTTCCGTCAGAAATTGGACGTGCCCGTCGGCGAACAGCATCATCGCCCCACCGGTGTGCGGCGACTGGAGCGGGGTGCCGCATCGCTGGTCGCCCATCGAAGCGAACTGGTACACTTTGCGTCCGATCGGCCAGACCACCGTGGTCGTGTTGTAGCACCGCTGGCAGTTGATGACCCCGGTTCCGCCGCACGAGGCCGCGGTGACCGGGTTGCCAAGCGAGCCGGGGCCTTTCGGCTGGGTCGTGTGCGAGGTGCCCATGAACGCACCGCGACTGTCCGAACTGCGGATGTCGGAATAGATGTCCTGTAGATTGCCGCCGCCCAGATCGACCAGCGATTGCCGCGGGTTGGACCAGTCGGATTGCTCGCCGACCATGATCGTGTTGGAACTGCCGTCGGTGACCTGCGCCATGCGGGTGGCTTCCTGGGGGTTCACGCGGAGGCCTATCACCCCGCCGTCCGAAATCGTGCCGTTTCGTGCCGACGTGTCGGCTGAGGGGTGAAGGTCGGAGCCGAGGATGCAGGTGTAGGTCGGCTCATACGCCTTGTACTGTGCCCCGTTGATGACGTTCCACTCGGGCAGGGGGCTGGACGGGCACCGGGTCATCGGGAACGCGATCCCGTCGTAGGCAGCCTTGTTGACCGCACCCGTATCGGCAAACCAGAACGTGGCGTTTACCCCGCCGGTCGTGGTGAACGTCGATTTCCTGTGGACGTTGTCCTGTTCGATGTAGGGGAGTGTGTACACCCACCACGTCGGACCGTGTTGCCAGGACTGACCGGGCACACGCGTGCTGGCGGGCGGGAACGTACCGTTCGCGTCGTGGTAGTTGTGGATCGCCAACCCGACCTGTTTGAGGTTGTTCGTGCACTTCATGCGAGAGGCGGCCTCGCGCACCTTCTGAACCGCGGGCAACAGCAGCCCGATGAGAATCGCGATGATCGCAATTACTACCAGCAACTCAATCAGCGTGAACGCGCGGCGGGACGGGCTTTGAGCCTGCATGGGATGCATGGACGACTCCCGAAAGGCGGTGGGAGAGGGAATGGATTGGACCTCCCGAAAGTACCCCGTGACGGGTTGGGTCGCAATGACAATCTCCGTAACGTGCCGCTGTGGTCCGTTGCGAGCGCTCGCCGCTTGGCAAAAGGCGTTTGCATTGTGCCCCAATCCGCGGTGAAATCGGCACCGTTCTGTTTGCTGCGCTCCCACATCACAGGTGACCCGTGCGCCTCCTTGCACTCTCCGCCCTGTTGCTTTTTGCCCCGGCCGCTCGCGCCGCGGAGAAGCAGCCCAACGTCGTGCTGATCGTGATCGACGACCTCGGGCAACGCGATCTCGGCTGCTACGGCAGCGCGTTCTACAAGACACCCAACATCGACCGGATGGCGAAAGAAGGAATGCGATTCACGGACTTCTACGCCGCGTGCCCGGTGTGTTCGCCGACGCGGGCCAGCATCATGACCGGCCGCTACCCGCAGCGTATGAACATCACCGACTGGATTCCGGGCCGCAAGGACACGCCCGACGCACGCCTCAGCCGGCCCGCGATTCGGAACGAGCTTCCGCTGGAAGAAACGACCATCGCGACCGCGCTCAAGAAACGCGGCTACGTCACCGCGCTGATGGGGAAGTGGCACCTGGGCGGCAAAGGTTTCGAGCCTGAGAAGCACGGGTTCGACGTGAACATTGCGGGCGACCAGACCGGCACTCCGCGAAGCTACTTCAGCCCGTTCGAGAACAAACAAGGGAAAATGCCGGGACTGGAGAAAGCCGAAGACGGCGAGTACCTCACCGACCGGCTCGCGGCGGAAGCGGAGAAGTTCATCGAGAAGAACAAGGACAAGCGGTTCTTCCTCTACCTACCGCACTACGGCGTTCACACGCCGCTGCGCGCGAAACAAGCGATCATCGACAAGTACAAAGTGATGCCAACGCACGGGAAGCAGAGCAACCCGACCTACGCGGCGATGGTCGAGAGCATGGACGAAGCCGTCGGGCGCGTGCTGAAGAAACTCGACGAGCTGAAGCTCTCCGACAACACGCTCGTCATCTTCACCAGCGACAACGGCGGTCTCGCGACGCTCGAAGGGATGCCGTTCGCGCCCACTTACAACGCACCGCTGCGAGAAGGGAAAGGCTACCTCTACGAAGGCGGGATTCGCGTGCCATGTATCATGAAGTGGCCCGGCGAGATCAAAGCGGGTGCGGTCACAGATGAGGTCGCGTGCAGCATCGACTTCTTCGAGACGATCCTCGAAGCCACTCGCCGCGGTCTCAAGAACGATCCCGAAGTTGGCGACAAGAATCGCGACGGGCGCTCGCTCATGGCGATCTTCCACGGCGAAAAGATGAAGGAGTGGCCCCACTTCTGGCACTACCCGCACTACGCGAATCAAGGCTCGCGGCCCGGCGGCGCGGTGCGGCGAGGCGATTACAAACTCATCGAGTTCTACGAGGACGGGCGCCGCGAACTCTTTGACGTGAAGAAGGACATCTCCGAGAGCCGCAACCTGATCGTGGCGAACCCGGTGGTCGCGAAGGAACTCGCCGCGGAACTCGACAAGTGGCGCAAGGAAGTCGGGGCGAAGATGCCGACGCCAAACGCGGACTACAAACCGAACCAACAGAATAAGGACGGCATCATCACGATGCACAGCCGCACGGCTCTCGTGAACGGCGTGATGTTGCGGTTCGAGCCGCTGCCGCACAAGAACACGCTCGGCTTCTGGGTGAACAAGGACGACTATGCGACGTTCGACTTCACGGTAGAGAAAGGCGGGGCATTCACCGTGGAAGTGCTGCAAGGGTGCGGAAAGGGCAGCGGCGGCTCCGAGGTGGAACTCGCTGTAGGTGCCGAGAAGCTCACGTTCACCGTGAAGGACACGGGCGGCTTCCAGGCGTTCGAGGCTCGCGAGGTCGGCGCGCTGAAGGTCGAGAAAGCAGGTCGCCACACGATGACCGTGAAGGCGAAGACCAAGCCGGGCGCCGCGGTGATGGACCTCCGGCAGATCGTCCTCAAACCCGCGAAGTGAGCGGCCCCTGATTCCTCGCAACCCCAATCGCTTCGGGTGGTTGGGGTTGCTCGTTTTGGAGGCACTTGTTACATCCCGTACTTTCGCTCAAGTCAGCGGCTCGCGGTGCCGAGAGCCGCGCGGGGGTACACGATGTCCGCGGTGAAGTTTAGCGTGGTGATCCCAACTCGGGAACGCGCTGAGACGCTCCGGTTCGCGCTGCGCACCTGCCTGAACCAGTCGTTCGACGATTACGAGGTGATCGTCTCGGACAACTTCAGTTCGCCCGCGACGCGAGCGGTCGTCGAGGAAGCCGGTTCGCCGAAGGTGCGGTATGTGCGGACAGCCGAACCGGTGGCGATGAGTACCAACTGGGAGTTCGCGGTCTCGCACGCTCGCGGAGAGTACGTCATCCTGATCGGCGACGACGACGCCCTACTCCCACACGCGCTGACCGAACTGGACCGGCTCAGTCGCAGGCCGAGGGGCACGAAGGCGATCCGGTGGACCCCGGCTTACTACACCTGGCCAAACGTGGACCTCCCCGGACAGGGTGACTACCTCCGACTGCCGTTCGGGAGTACGCTGTTCGAGCGCGACGGGCACTCGACGATTCGCGAGGTCGCGTCGTTCCGCGAGTTCTACACCGCGTTGCCGATGCTGTACAACGCGGCGGTCCATCGGGACGTACTCGACGACCTGCGCCGGCGCGCCGGGCGTGTGTTCCCGCACCCGGTTCCCGACGTGTATTCCGGGTTCGCCATCGCCCACACCGCCGGAACCTTTCTCTCCACGACCGTGGCGATGTCGGTGTCGGGTCAGTCGGGGTCGAGCAACGGGATCGCGACGCTGTTCAAACGCGGGCGGAACGCGATCGACCGCGAGTTTCACGCGCTCAACGCGCGGGCCGGTCTGCGATCCGAACCGACCGTACCGGACCTGCCCGTGTTCCCGCACGTGCCGGTAGCCGACTCGTTCGCGTTCGCCAAACGGACCCTGTTCCCGGACCTGCCGGTGGATCTGGACCGGCGCGAGTTGGCCGCCGCGTGCGTGGCCGGCGCGCGGGTGGCTGAGGCCGACTGGCCCGCGGCGCTGGCGGTCGTCCGTGAGTCTCTCGCCGATGTGCCCGAGTTGCAGAAGTGGTTCGACGCCGAACTCGCCGCTACCCCGTATCGTGCCCCGGCGTGTGTGCAACTGCGGCCAGCTTGTTTGGGGTTCGACGGCACGTTCTTGCACCTGGACGCGTCCGTGTTCGGCGCCACCGACGTGGCCGCTGCCGCTCAAGTGTGCGCACAACTACTGGACTACCGTGACCAGCCGATTGAGTACGCGCAATCCGAGGACGACCGCCAGATTGCCGCGATGAAGATCGCCGACCTCACTTATGTGTGCGACGAGCGCGAACGGGCCATCCTCCGGCTCCATCTGTCCTCGACGGAGTTGCGCCAGACCGCACACCGGCTTCAGAGCGTGTGCGAGGAACGCGAGGAAATCATTCACCGCGTCGAAACCCAGGCGCGCGAACTGAACCAACAGCTCCAGGAAGAACAGCGGTGGTCGCTAAAACGCCCACTCCGGGCCGCGCGGCGTCTCCTCAGCAGCGCCGTCCGCCGTACCCCGAAGTAAACCGAGAAGAGAATTCACCGCGGAGGGCCAGTAGGTGACGTGTTGCGCGATCTTCCCTTCGTTAAACAAGAACCCAGGCTCTTCGAGTGTGAACCGCGGATTGTCGGCCGCGAACGCGCGGGCGGCTTCTGAGGGGTTGTCCCACTCCCACCCCGGTTGCGACCCCGGTCGCCCGGCCAGTTCGCCCATGATGCCGTCGGTCGCCACGATGTATGACCCGGCACTGACCAGATCCGCGTACACCTCCAGTTCCGCCCGCACGTGCGCCTTCGTGTGGTTCGAATCGAGCAGCACCAGAACACGCTCATCCGGTCGGATCTGGTCGCGCACCTGCGCCACGGTGCCCGGCGCGGTGGAACTTCCTTCGATGAGCGTGATGTAGCCCGCGAGCGGGTGCGATTCGATCGCGGCCCGGTTGTGCGCGCGAATCTCGATGTCCACGCCGACCACACGCCCGCGGTCGGTCGCCTTGCACAGGCTCGCGTAGTAGATGAGTGACCCGCCGTGCGCGACGCCGGTTTCCACGATCACGTCTGGCTTCACACGATGAATGATCTCCTGGATGCGGATCATGTCTTCGGGCAACTGAATGATCGGGCGGCCGAGCCACGTGAAACTGTACGCATACTTCTGCGTCCAGCCAACGGTGACCCAGTGTTCGGTGATGAGCCGGAATGCCTCCGGCGAGTCGAGCGGGTGCATTTCGGTCGCACCGCTGTTCTCGGCGGTCACGGTCCGGGCGTCGGTGTCGATTACGAGCCGCATGGCGCTGCCTCCTGCATGGGGTCGATCACTTCGGCGCGCGCGCCGAGTCTCTCGATCATCGCCCGTACTTCGGTGATGTAATTGGGGTTGAACACAAGGACTGCGGCGGCATCCCGTACCGCGGCCGGCGACACGATCGGGTGTCCGGTGCCGGGCAGGTACTTGCCCTGCTTCGCGGGGTTCACGTCGACCACGCCCGCGAGCCGCTCGCGGTGCGGGTCCGCGAGGTTGCAGAACGTGACGCCCTTCGCGCCGGCGCCCCAGGCGAACACCAGGCCGCGCGCGCACGTTTCCGCGAGGATCGCGTCCCAGGCGGCGAGACGCTCACGCTCTTCGGCTGCGAACGCGCGGGCAAGGCGGGAAGAACCTCTCCCCCAAACCCCCTCCCCTAAGAAGGGAGGGGGAGCAGAACTTTGGCGCGCCGCAGACGCACCCGGACTCTCGGCGCCTTGCTCCCCCTCCCTTCTTAGGGGAGGGGGTTGGGGGGAGAGGTTCTTCGTTTCGCCTTCGGCCCAGAGGTACTGCCCGCCGAAGATGTGCCGCACGCTGGTCACGACAAACCCGGCTCGCTCTAGCGCGAGCGAGAGACTTCCCGCCGTGAACAACGAACAGTGTTCGTAGAAGAAGTCCCACGGGACGCGGTTCCGCAGGATCCACTCGGCGCACGGTGTCTCGAAGAACACGCGAGTGCCGCCCGACGCGCCGACCCCGGCACGCACGGTGCGCAACAGGTCGAGCGGCTTCGGGATGTGTTCGATCACGTGCCGGCACGTCACCGCGTCGGCGGGCACTGCGGTTCCCGGGCCGTAGAAGTCGGTGACGAACCGCGCCCGACCGCCAAGGATCTCGGCGGGGCCGAGGTAAGCCGGGTCGAAGCCGACCGCATCGCAGGTGTTGCGCGGGTGCGCGAGCAACTTACGGAGGAACCCGCCCTTCCCACACCCGACCTCGACGATTCGCCCGGTGCGGACGCCGCGCTCCGTCACGATGTGGTCGGCCAACTGGTCGAGGTGCGTGTTGAACGCGGGCGAGCAGTCCTGACTGTTCTCGTACGCGGGGCCGTAGTCCACGCGGGCTGGGTCGAACACCGCGTTGAACACGAACCCGCACGCCCCGCACGCACGCATCTCCAGATCGCCGCGCGCGATCGCGCGCGCCGCGGCGGGCGTGTCGAACAACTGATTCTGGTGAACCGGCACGCCCTGACGGCGTAGGAATGACTCGGTGTCGGGCGAGTCGCAGACCGGGCACGTGTTACGCGGCACGATTCAGCCTCCACCAGTTCGCGGTTTCGCGCAGCCCGCTCGCGAGGGCGATGCGCGGCCGCCAGCCGAGTTCGTCGCGGAGTCGGCTCACGTCGGCCACCAGCAGTGGCGGCTCGCCCACGGGCGTTTCGCGCTCGCCGAGTCGCACCAACTCCGGTCGGCCGCAGGCGTGCGCCACATGCCCGATCACGTCGCGGACTGCGACCGGTTCGCCCGAGCCGATGTTCACGGGGCCGGTCAGGTCGCTTCGCGTGAGCGTTACGAGTGCGTCGGTGGCATCCTCAACGTGGAGGAAATCGCGATGCTGCGTGCCTGCGGAACACGGGGCCGGCGTGCCTGCGAAGAGCGCCTTCGCGACCGACGGCACCAGTCGCGCAGGGTACTCGCGCGGGCCATACAGGAAGAACAGCCGCGCCTGTGCGACGTTCACGCCACGCGCTGAGCCAAACGCTTCGGCCCAGCGACCGAGTTCGAGTTTGCAGCGGCCGTAGGTTGTGTGAGGGCGCGTCGGTGTGTCGCGCTCGTGGCACACGCCGGCGGCGCTCCAGTCGTACTCCGCGCACGAACCGGCGAGGACCGCGCGCGTCCCGCCGCAGCGCGCGAACGCGAGCAGTAGACGCTTCGACGCTTCGACCCAACGGTGATTTTCGGGCGAGGCCCAGTACACGCCGGGTGTCGCGATCCACGCGAGGTGGAGCAGATGCGTTGGCCGCACGTCTTCGATCAGGCGAACGATGTCGCGTGTGTTCAGGATGTCGCAGGGGTGGAACGCCGCTCGCGACGCCGCAAGCGGCTGGCGCGCGACCACGTGAACCTCGAAGTGGTCGCACGCGGCGCGCACCGCCGGTTCGCCGAGGAAACCCGTCGCGCCGGTAATGAGCAGCCTGGTCATGTCGGCAGATCCAGAAACGACAGGTCACGCGCGGCGATCACTCGCGCCTCGCAAGCGGGCCATGCGATGCCAAGCGCCGGGTCGTCCCAGCGTGCGCCGCGGGCCGCTTCGGGCACGTAAACCGCGGACATCTGGTAGAACAACTCGGCGCCTGCGGCGAGCGTCTGGAAACCGTGCGCGAAGCCACCGGGGATGTACACCGCCCGCCGGTTCTCGGCGGTGATCTCCACCGCGACCCACTTCCGATACGTCGGCGATTCGGGTCGCGCATCAACGACCACGTCGAACGCCGCGCCAGCCGTACAGCGCACGAGCTTCACCTCTTCGTGCGGTGCGGCCTGCCAGTGCATCCCGCGGAGCGTGCCAACTCGCGTGTTGAACGACACGTTGCACTGCATCCAATTGGTGCAAAGCCCGTGCGAGGCGAACTCGGTCGCACAATAGGTCCGCGCGAACAGCCCGCGGTCATCGGCCTTTGGCTCTGGCTCGATCACGAACACGCCCGGCAATGCTGTGGGTAGGAATCGCATTGGAAGAAACCCAAGCCAAAGACCGAAGAGTGATTAACCACAAAGGCACGAAGGACACAAAGAAGAGAAACACGTCTGGTCTTGAAGACACTGGATTGTCTTTGGTTTTCTTTGTGTCCTTTGTGGTTAATCACTCTTCGGTCTTCGTCACGCGACGCGGGGGAGCGGCACGGGCAGGATGAACTTCCCGCCGCGCTGTTGGTATTCGGTCTGCTGCAGCAGGATTTCGTCCGCGAAGTTCCATGTGAGCAGCAGCGTGTAGTCCGGCATGTCTTCGAGCAGTTTGTCCGGCGCGTGGATCTGCAGTCGCGTGCCGGGCGTGAATTTCCCCTGCTTCACGGTGCTGCGGTCCACAATGAAGTCGAGCGTTTCCGGTCCGATGCCGCAGAAGTTCAGCAGCGTGCTGCCCTTCGCCGACGCGCCGTAAGCCGCGATCCGTTTGCCGTCCGCCTTGAGTTGTTTCAGGAGGTCACGCAAGCCGCGTTTGATTGCCGCGACGCGCTCCGCGAACGCGCGGTATGGCTCGAAGGTTCCCACACCCCACGCGGCTTCTTCTTCAAGCAGCGCCGTGACGCGTGCGGAGACTTTATCCACGCTCTCGGCCGGTGACGCGAACAGCCGGAGCGAGCCGCCATGGATAGGAACGCGCTGCACGTCGCGAATGATCAGGTCGTGTCGGCGGAAGCAGGCGTCGAGCGCGGTGAGCGAGAAGTAGCAGAGATGTTCGTGGTAGATCGTGTCGAACTCGCAGTGGTCGAGCATGTCCTTGACGTAAGGCGCTTCGATCACTGCGACGCCACTCGGCTTGAGCAGAGTGCGGATGCCGGCGACGAAGCCGTTCAGGTCCGGGACGTGCGCGAGGACGTTGTGCGCGTGGAACACGTCGGCGCGATAGCCCTCTTGAACGAGTTGGCGCGCGTACTCGCGGCCGAAGAACTCCGCGCGAGTCGGTATGCCGTGGCGCTCGACCGCGACTTGGGCGATGTTGCGAGCTGGCTCGATGCCCAGCACCCGCACGCCGGCGGCCTGGTAATTTTTCAGCAGGTAGCCGTCGTTGCTCGCGGCCTCGACGACGAGGCTCGCGGGGCTGAGGTTCTCGTCGCGCAGGAGTTGCAGCGCGAGTTCGGCCGCGTGCCTCAGCATCGTGTCGGAGAACGACGAGAAGTACACGTAGTCTCGGAACAGGTCGTCCGGCGGCACGGTCGCGGTGATCTGCACCAGTGCGCATCGCGGACACACTGCGAGGTCGAGCGGGAACGTAGCCTCGGGCGCGCCGAGTTCGGTCGCGTCACGCAGTGCGTTTGCGAGCGGCGTGTTGCCGAGTGAGAGCACCGGCGCGAGCGGGGCTGCCCCGCACGACCGACAAGCGGGAATCGCAGTCACGCGGCTTTCCTCGTCGCCAGGAAGTTTCCGTACCAGGGCACCGTCTTGCGCAGCCCTTCATCGAGCGTGAACAGGGGTCGCCAGCCCAAGCGGTCACGGGCTTTCGCCGCGCTCAAACACTGATGCTTGATCTCGTGGCTTGCTTCGTTCCGCACGTCGGGCGTTAGCCGCGAACCCGTCAGGTCGAGCAGCTTTTGCACCAGTTCGAGAACAGTCACCTGCGTCTCGTTCGAGAAGTTGAACGCCTCTCCCCGAAGTGATGGGTCGTTCGCGAGTTTCTCCGCGAGCATCAGGTACGCGGCGGCACCGTCTTCGACGTAGAAGTAATCGCGGATGTGCGTGCCGTCCGAGCGGATCACGGGGCGCTCGCCGCGCTGAACGGAGCGGATCGTTCCCGGCACGATGCGGTTCCAGTTCAGGTCGCCGGGACCGTAGAAGTTGCCGCACCGCGTGATCGCGACCGGCAGGCCGTAAGTGGTCGCGTAGCTCTGCGCGATGAGGTCCGCGCACGACTTGCTCACGTCGTAAGGGTGCCGCCCCTGGAGCGGCGTGCTCTCGTCGTAGGGCAGTTTCTCCGCGTCGCCGTAGGCTTTGTCCGAAGACGCGAGAACGATCTGCTTCACTTTCGGGCTGCGGCGGCATGCTTCGAGCATCGCCCACGTGCCCTGGATGTTGCTTTCAAACGTCGCGACCGGGTTGCGGTTCGCGATCGGAACGAGCGTCTGCGCCGCGAGGTGAATGACGGTGTCAATCTCGTACTCGCCGCACACGCGTTCGAGCAGCGCCTGATCGCACACGTCGCCGCGCACGGTCTTCACTTGCTTCACCAGTCCGGCCCGCTCGAACTCGCATTCGGGCACCCAGTCGCGCACCAGACAAACGATGTCCGCTTGCGCGCGCAGCAGACGCCGTACGACCCAGCCTCCCACGAGGCCGGTGCCGCCAGTCACGAGCGTCGGACGGTCCTGCCAGAACCCACTCACGATGCGGCCCTCCACGGTGCGCGGCCTTCTTGCCACAACGCTTCCAACTGCCGCTTGTCGCGGAGCGTGTCCATGCACTGCCAAAATTTGTCGTGCTTGTACGCGGCCAACTGTCCTTCCGCGACGAGACGCGGAAGCACGTCGTTCTCGAAACTCTCGGTATCGCCACCGATGTAGTCGAGCACTTTGGGTTCGAGCACGAAGAACCCGCCGTTGATCCAGCCTTCGCCGGTCTGCGGCTTCTCGGTGAACGAGCGCACGAGGTCGCCGTCGAACTCCAGACCGCCGAACCGGGCCGGCGGGCGCACTGCGGTTACGGTCGCGAGTTTGCCGGTTTCGCGGTGAAATCGGAGCAGCGACTGAACGTCCACATCGCTGACGCCGTCGCCGTAGGTGAGCATGAACGTTTCGTCCTTCACCCAGTCGCCAACGCGTTTCACTCGCCCGCCGGTGTTGGTGTTCAGGCCGGTGTCGAGGAGGTGAACGGTCCAGTCCACGCCGGCCTGCTCGTGGTGCGTGACATCGCCGCGCGCGAGGTTCACGGACAGGCTCCCGATAAACCGCGAGTATTCAACGAAGAACTGCTTGATCACGTCACTCTTGTAGCCCAGCGCGACCACGAACTCGGTCACCCAGTGGGACGCGTAGTGGCTCATGATGTGCCAGAGGATCGGCCGCCCGCCGATCTCGACCATCGGCTTGGGTCGCGTTTCCGTCTCTTCGGAGAGTCGGGTGCCGAGACCGCCGGCGAGAATGACCGCGCGCATAGGAACTCCGCTGTCCTTGACGGAATAGTAAGTCGGTCGCGAATATCGGCGGACTTTACCCCGGCTGCCGGGGCGCCCGCAAGCCCGACTTTGGTGCCCGCGTTCCGGGAATGGTGGCGGGGGTCAGTCGAGCGAAACGACTTCGCCGCCGGCGCGTGTGGCCAGCGCGGGCAGGATTTCGGTGGCGGAGTAGGAGAGAAATCGCACGCTGCCGTCGGCGAACAGGAAGTGTGCGCCGCCGGGGTGAAGCGACCAGAAGTGCATGACGGAACACATGTTGTCCAACTGTCCTTGCTGGAAGCGGGTGGAGCCGGTGCCGCCGGGCACAATAGTGAACGCCAGCGGTTCGACCGCCGTGCATTCGCAACTGCCTTGCATGTTCTTGACGGTTACCGCGGCTTCCGGTGTTGCGAACGGTGAGCGTCCGCGCGAAGTCCGGGTCTTCCCACACTTCGCCGAAGTCGAGATCGGATGCGTCAACGACCAAGCCGTTGATTTGTCGTCGTGATTCCGCACGCGGCGCGGTCGCGGCCTGGCGACCGGACGATTGTGGCCCGAACGCGACACCGGTCAAATACGCGACGTAACACGCCGGGATTGCGATCAGAACAGTGGCAACCCATCGACTCTTTGGCACATTTCACAACTCGTTCAGGAGTTGGAGTGAGTTGAAGTGTACCTACGCCAACGTGCAACGCGACGGTAATCACGAAATTCCGCGCGGCCCGTTCGTGACGGCTCGCGGTATCATCGCGGGACCACCCTTTCGGAGTACCTCATGTACCGCTACGCCCTGCTGTTCGCGTTGCTGTTCGCACCCGCCACGCTGCAAGCAGCGGACTTCGACCCGAAAGCCATCGACGCCGTTGTCGAGAAGACGCTCAAGGAGTTCGACGCGCCCGGTGCGTCGGTCGTCATCGTGAAGGACGGCGAGGTGATCTACCTCAAGGGCTTCGGCGTACGCGAGAAGGGGAAGGAAGAGAAGGTCACGCCGGACACGGTGTTCCCGATCGCGTCGTGTTCAAAGGCGTTTACGGCCACGGCGCTCGCGATGCTCGCGGACGACGGCAAACTGAAGTGGGACGACCGCGTCCGCGATCACCTCGACTACTTCCGCCTCGCGGACGAACTCGCCGACCGCGACGTGACGCTCCGCGACTTACTCTGCCACCGCACCGGGATGCCGCGCCACGACATGCTCTGGGCCGGTTTGAGCACCGACAGCGGCGATGTCATTCGTCGGTGGGGTAAGGCCGCGCCAGCGAGTTCGTTCCGCTCGAAGTGGGAGTACGCGAACGTGCCGTTCACGACTGCCGGCGTGATCGCGGGGAAGTTCGATAACACCGACTGGGCCGGTGTTATCAAGACACGCATCTTCAAGCCGCTTGGCATGGAGCGGAGCAGTTGCACCTGGAAGGAAGGCACGGCGCAGGCGGACCACGCGACGCCGCACTACCGCGGGCTGGACAAGTCCATCTCCGCGATCAAGTGGGACGAGATGGACCACGCGGGCGGCGCCGGGTGCATCAACAGCAGCGCCCGCGACATGGCCGCGTGGCTCCAGTTTCAGCTCGCGGGCGGCAAGTACGACGGCCGCCGACTGATCACCGAACGCGGACTGCGCGAGACGCACACTTCGCAGATGCTGCTGATTCCCGAGGGGGCATTCGCGGTGTACTTCCCGCCGAAGTTCACGCGGTTCACCAGCTACGGTTTGGGCTGGTTCGTACACGACTACCGCGGAGTGAACTGCGTGTCGCACGGCGGAACGCTGACTGGGTTTCGCGCGCAGTGCATGCTCGTACCGGAGAAGAAACTCGGCGTATTCGTGCTGAGCAACCTGCGGCCGTCGCTGGTGTGCGAGACGGTGTGCAAGACTGCGCTCGATGCGCTACTCGGTCTGCCAGCGGAAGACTGGGTTACGTTCCACAAGGCACAGATGTCGGCGCTCGATTTCCAGACCGCTGTCGGGCAGAAGAAACGCGAAACCGCTCGCAAGCTGGACACGAAACCGAGCCTCGCGCTGAAAGACTACGCGGGCGCGTTCGAGGAGCGCGCCTACGGGCGCGCGGAAGTGGCCTTCGAGAACGACAAGTTGCTGATCCGGTGGGGCAAGTACACGTTCCGCGCGGACCACTACCACTTCGACACATTCACGGCGGTCCCGGTGGAGCCGAAGGACAACATTGTGTCGTTCGACCGCAGCACGTTCGACGTGCAGTTCCGGCTCGGCACCAACGGCGAAGTGCAGGGCATGAGATTCCTCGAGCAGGAGTTCGCGCGCGCAAAGAAGTGAATGCGCGGTACGATGAGTAAAAGAGGTGACCCATGCCGATCCACGACTGGACCCGCGTCGAACCGGGCGATTTCCACCACTTCCACCAAGCGTGGGTGGTGTATCTGACCAACGCGCTCAACGGGGGCGCGCTGCCACCAGACTACATGGCCATGACCGAACAAGTCACCGGCCGACCGATCCCGGATGTCGTCACACTGCGGACTCGCCTGTCGAAGGGCGATCCGGGCGGGGTCACCGTCGCCGCGGCGCCTCCAACCGCCCGAGTGATTGCCAAGTTCGAGCGGGTAAACTATGCGAAGCGGAAGAACCGGGTGGTTATTCGCCACGGTCGCGGGAAAGGGGTTGCGATCATCGAGATCGTGTCACCGGGGAACAAGGACAGTCGGAATGCGATCCGGACGTTCGCCGAGAAGGCGGCCGACATCCTGAATCAAGGGGTGAACCTGCTCGTTGTCGATCTGTTCCCGCCAACGTCTCGCGACCCGCACGGTATTCACAAGGCGATCTGGGACGAATTCGGAGACGAGCCGTTCGAGGCTCCGCCGGGCCAGTTACTCACGGTTGCGTCGTACATCGGCGGCGACCTCCCGACAGCCTACGTCGAGTCGGTCGGGATCGGCGATCCGCTCCCATCGCTGCCCATCTTTCTCTCGGACTCGGAGGACTACTACGTCCCAGCTCCCCTGGAATCGACGTACACGCAGGCGTGGGCCGTGTACCCCGCCCTGCTCAAGGAACTGATCGAGACTCCCCCCTCTTGACCGACTTGCTGTTCCGGCTCAGGACGAATGGCGAAGTGCGGGGCCGGATCTCCAAGAATCCACCCACCGAAACGCCGTCGTGAGGCGAAGCGGTGAGCGACGTGACGCGACTCCTCGAAGCCGCCAATCGCGGCGACAAGCAGGCCGCTGCGGATGGTTTGCTTCTGTGCGGTCCGGTGGCCGGGTATGCTGTCATGAGGAGGTACGACGAATGCCGCTGCGAGATCACTTCCGTCCACCGACGACCAAGATCGCTTCGTGGGAAGAACTCCACGGCGGGTGGCCGATGGTCATCGTCCAGCAGTTGAAGAAACAACTGCCGCCGGGGTACGTCTCCGCGCCGCGTGTCCATTTCGGTTCGCAAATTGAAATTGATATCGCGGCCTACGAGAAGGACAACTCGCCGCCGAGCTTCGACACCCCCGCGCGCGATGGCGGTGTGGCCACGGCGGTGTGGGCACCCCCCGCTCCGAGCGTCGCTGTCGAGACCGAACTCCCGGACGACGACGAATACGAGGTACGCATCTACGACGCCGAGCGGGAGCGGACGCTGGTCGCGGCCATCGAGATCGTTAGCCCGGCGAACAAGGACCGGCCGGAGAAGCGGAACGCATTCGTCGGCAAGTGCGCCGCGCTGCTCCGGGCGGGCGTGGCCGTGAGCATCGTGGACCTCGTGTCGACCCGGCACTTCAACCTGTACGCCGAGTTGATGGCGTTCGTCGGGCAGTCGGACCCGACGCTCGGCCCCGAACCGTCCGCGGTGTACGCCGCGTCGTGCCGGTGGCTGCGGAACGAGAAACGGGCCGTCCTCCAAACGTGGTCGCACGCCCTCATCGTGGGGCAACCGTTACCGACACTCCCCCTGTGGTTGACCGACGTTCGATCCGTGCCACTCGACCTCGAACGCAGTTACGAGCAGGCGTGCGAAGACCTGAGCATTCCGTGACCGACGTGACACGACTCCTCGACGCGGCCAACAGCATCGTAACAACCTTCCATCACTTCATTTACGAATCGTAAAGGCAACAGTTCCGTTTTCGCGTCAGGCGGGCGCGTTCGAGGAGCGCGCCTACGAGGAGCGCGCCTACGGGCGCGCGGCGGTGGCCTTCGAGAATGACAAGTTGTTGATCCGGTGGGGCAAGTACACGTTCCGCACGGATCACTTCCACTTCGACACATTCACAGCGGTCCCGGTGGAGCCGAAGGACAACATTGTGTCGTTCGACCGCAGCACGTTCGACGTGCAGTTCCGGCTCGGCACCAACGGCGCGGTCGATGGCATGAGGTTTCTGGATCAGGAGTTCCAATTTGCGAAGAAGGAAGTAGGAGCCGATAGTCGGCGCACGCAACTCGGTGGAACCAACACGCAACGGGTCTTCCTGGCACGAAGTTTGCATTTGGCGACGTCGCCATCTGGGGCAGCACCGGTGTGGCGCGGTCCAACGCCACCATTGTTTCTCACCAAGAGTCACCATGCGCAACGTTCGCCCTGTGCCAAAGACGACGGCTCGGCTGACCTGCGAGACGCTTGAAGCCCGGGAGGTGCCGGCCACCCTGCTGGGCCTGGGCGGGACGAACTCACTCCTCCATTTCGACGCAAATACACACCGCGCCGACAACGGAACCTCTCACGGGCTGGGCGGGACGAACTCACTCCTCCATTTCGACGCAAATACACACCGCGCCGACAACGGAACCTCTCACGGGCTGGGCGGGACGAACTCACTCCTCCATTTCGACAGCGCCACCCCCAACACCACTACCCCGATCATCATCACCAGTCTGAACGGTGGCGAAACCGTCCTCGGCATCGACTTCCGCCCGGCCGATGGTCTGCTCGACGCCATCACCGGCCAGAACCACCTGCTCACCATCAACCCCACCAGCGGGGTGATCACGCTCGTCTCCGTCCTCGCCGCCGACCCGGCCGATGCGACCGCCCCCTTTACCACGCTCGCGGGGTCCGATTTCGGCTTCGACTTCAACCCGACCAACGACCGCCTGCGCATCACCAGCGACGCCAACGAGAACCTCCTCGTCAACCCCAACAACGGCCTCGTCACCACCCAGACCGACCTCAACCCCGGCACGCCCGACGTCGTCGGCTCCGCCTACACCAACAGTTTCGTCGGGGCCGGCAGCACCGGCAATGTGTCCGCAACCGTGACCGTGACGGGCGGCACCGCGACCGCGGGCACCGACTTCACCGGCGGACCGTACACCGTCGCGTTCGCCGATGGCGCGACGACGGCCACGCTGAACATCCCGATTACGAACGACACGGCTGTTGAGCCGAGCGAAACCGTGATACTCACGCTCTCGGCGCCGACCAACGCGGCGGTTCTGGGGGCGCAGACCACCACGACGCTGACCATAACCGACGTGCCGCCGACGGTGCCGCCTGTGGTCGCCACCACGAGCCTGGTTGCTGCGGGTCCGGTCGTCGTCATCGCCGTGAACGGCACCCTCACGCCCATCACCCCGTTCTCCGGGTTCCTGGGGAGCGTCTCGACGGCAACAGGGGATGTGAACGGCGACAGCGTGGCCGACGTTGTCGTCGGAGCCGGAATCAATGGACACGTGAAGGTACTCGACGGCACGACGGGCGCGGAGATCCGCTCGTTCTTCTCGTTCGCCGGGTTTTCCGGTGGCACGTACGTCGGGTCCGGTGACATCGACGGGGATGGTCGAGCCGACATCATCGTCGGGGCGTCCACCAACGGTCACGTGAAGGTGTTCAGCGGCGTGAACGGCGCGGAGATCCGTTCGTTCCTCGCTTACCTGAACTTCAACGGTGGGATTAGCGTGGCGTCCGGCGATATCGACGGGGATGGTCGAGCCGACATCATCGTCGGGGCGTCCACCAACGGTCACGTGAAGGTGTTCAGCGGTGTGAACGGCGCGGAGATCCGTTCGTTCCTCGCTTACCTGAACTTCAACGGTGGGATTAGCGTGGCGTCCGGCGATATCGACGGGGACGGCCGGGCCGACATCGTCACTGGTTCGGATGCGAACGGTCACGTGAAGGTGTTCAGCGGCGTGGACGGCGCGGAGATCCGTTCGTTCCTGGCGTTCCCCGGTTCCGTCACACCGACGCGGATAGCGTCCCGGTCAGTGAACGCCGACGCGTTTGCGGACCTCATCGTGGGCGGTGGGGTGGGTGCCGCCGCCCGGGTGCGCACCTTCGACGGTCTGAGCCTGGCTGTGCTGTCCGACGTGGCGGCGAGCGACCCGCTCGGCCTGGGCGTGTTTGTCGGCTGATCGGTGGGTACGCTTATTCCGCGTGAAGGTGGCTCTTCGGACGGCAGGGACAGTACCGTTCCAGTTTTGCCACCTTCCCGGAAGGGTGACTGATGTTAACCCAGGGTGGGGCGAGCAACGCAAACGCAACCCTGGGTACGCAAGGATAGAAAGCCACAAACCCAATAGGAGCGGCACTGCGCCGACGGGTGATATTAGTCCAGCAGTTCCTTGATGGGCTTGTTGTCGTCGAGGAGGAATTGCGGTCGACCGGTGAAGTCTGGCAGCGTCGTTTCGAGGTCAATGCCGAGTACGCTGTAGATAGTCGCGATCACGTTCTGGAAACTCGTCGCGCCGCTCTTCGCGCGTTCGCCACGTCCGTCGGTCTCGCCGATGACTTGTCCCATCTTCAACCCGCCGCCGTAGAAGACGGCACACCCGGCGTCGGCCCAGTGTTCGCGGCCCGGACCCGGTTGCGTGATTTTCGGCGTGCGCCCGAACTCGCCGAGTACCACGACCAGCACGTCGTCCGACAGTCCGCGCGATTCGAGGTCTTCAATCAGCGCACACACGCTCCGGTCCATCAGCGGAACGATGTGCTTGAGCGCGTGGAAGATGTCCGCGGTCGGACCGCTGTGATGGTCCCACTCTCCGGCCCGTAGCGTGACCACGCGGACCCCTGCTTCGACCAGCCGACGAGCGAGGATGAAAGGCTTTGCATTCCAGCCGTAGTAGATGTCCTTCGCGGTCTGGTGTGTGTACTTGCCAGAGCCGTAGCTCGCGATTGTCTTCGGTGATTCCTTACTGAGATCAAAGGCCTCGCGCACCTTCGGCGACGTAATGATGTCCAGCGCCTGCGCCTGAAACTTGTCCATCCCGCGAATCGAATCGACGCGGTCGATATCGCGCCGGAGCGTGTCGAACGACTTGAGCAACGCCTTGCGATCGCTGAGCGTGTCGAGCGACTTCACTGGTGCGAGGTCGTCCACGGCGTCGCCGAACGGCCGGAACGGCGCGTGATCGGAACCCGCATAATACGGCTTCTCGAACTCGAACTGGTCCGTCGTGGGTCGGTTCAGGCTGACGTAGGGCGGCATCAGTGCCTGCCCGCGGGCGAGTTTGCTGACCACCGAGCCGAACGCGGGCCGTTTGCCGCTCGTGCGTGGGAGGCCGCTGTACACTTCGCTGAGGAAGTGGTCGTTCTCGACCGACTGCACGCCGCGCAAGAGCGCGAGCCGGTCCATCATGCGCGCCTGCAGCGGCATCAGTTCGGTGAACCGCACGCCGGGCAACGAGGTCGCGATTGGGTTGAAAGGTCCGCGAATTTCGGCCGGCGCGTCGGGCTTCGGATCCCACATGTCGATGTGGCTCGGCCCACCGTCGAGGACGACGTAGATGACCGACTTTGGCCGCGTGGGCGTGCCACTCGCTTTCGCTTCCTGCCTCAGCAACCACGGGAGCGTCACGCCCGCGGCACCCAGCGCACCGACGCGGACGAACTCCCGGCGGTTCATGTGTCCGATGCTGAGCACGGCGGAACCTCGAAGGCAAAAAGCAACTGCGGGAAGGCGAAACGCGGTGGGTTACTTGAGGGTTACCGACAACGAGGCGTGTGTCAAGTGCGCAGCGGGCGGGACACGGCACCAATCACGGGCAGGCACTCGGTTCCGCACGCGGCGCAGTGCGCGACGAACGGACCAAGCAACCGCGTTGTGGGTGGCGCGTCGCCTCGGAGGAACGTCGCGGGGTAACCGGCGAACACCTCGGCGCGGAATCGGAGCCACGCCTTCAGCTCCGCCGGAAACGTTTCGGGTAAATGGCCACTTACCCTGATCGCGTGCTTCCCGAACACCAGCGTGCGCCCGCCGGCTTCGAGACGAACGTCGGCCGCGGGGTCGGCGGTCTGCACGCCCCCTACCGACACGCCGCCAGCACACACCAGAACGGGACCGAGTTCGGCCTCTGCGTCGGGGTGCGTGTCGCACACGAGCAGCAAGTTGGGTTCGTGTGCGAGCAACCGGCCCGCGATCGTTGGCGTCGCGGCCACCAGTTCAAACACCGTCCGTGCTTCGCCGACACTCCCCCAATCGCGTGCGGTCCTGTTCGCCCAGATGCCGTACAGCAGCGCGATGTGGTTCGGTGAGAGACGCACCGCTTCCGCAACGTGCGGCGCCGCGTCGCACAGGTCGAGAATGTCGCGTGGCAAGAGTTCGGCGCTGAAAGCCGCAGCGAGGAGCAACACGCGCAGACGGGCGAGTTCGGCCGGTTCGCGCGGCACGCGGAGGTACACCGCCAGCACGAACTCTGCGAAGTCCGCCGGTTGCTCGCCGTTGAAGGCGGACGCGACAAGTTCCGCGATCCCGGCCGCACGGTCGCGCCCGAACCGCCCGCTGTCGTCCATCTGAAGCGCAAGTGCGACGGCGAGTAACTGGTACTCAGCGGGGTTCGCGCGGGCGCGGGCGATCACGGCGTTGAGCGTGTTCGCTCGCTCGAACGGGTCGCCGCGGCCCACACTCGTGATGCACAACCGCGTGAGGAACCGCGTCGCATCTCGGCGGTCGGTGAGATTCCGCGCGAGCTTCTTCCAGGCGGCATCGATGGCGAGGTCGTCCAGTGTACTCTTCGGACGAAGCAGCACGCGCGTGAGCGCATAGGCCACGACCGACAACGCGATCGCCAGCACGACGGGAACGACGAGCGCGAATGCGAGCATCACGCCTGCAGCGGCGAGGGTCGCGCGCACGCGCGGCGAGGACATTCCCGGTGCGCGCGCGACGAACCCATCGCCCGCGAGTCGGCCGTTGGCGACCGCAAGCGCCGGTGGTAGTTCCGACGCCGGCGGCACGTCTGCGAAGCACGCCGAGCACAGCCCCACCCCACGCTCGCGCGTGGCCGCGCACAGCGGGGCGGCTTCTTCTTCCGTCGCGGTTTCGGCTGCCCAGACGCCCACCGCCTTCTCGCCGCCAATCGCCGCGGCGCGGTCGATCAGCGCCGGTTCGCCGGTGGCCGTGTGTTCGCGCCGGATCGCTTCCACCATCCGCGGGCGGGCGCGGGTCTTCCCCTTCACGAGCGCCAGCCCATGTTCGTGCCACAGGTGCTTCACCATCTCCGGGCTCGACAGCCGCGCGTCGCACCGCGGGCAACTCATCTTCACCTTTCGCTCGCGTGCGGAAACGAGCGCGTCGAGCGCGTCGGATCGCTCGGTGAGACGCTGGAGGTGCCGGAGTCGGGCCAGCGCGCGAGATGGCGACGCGCGCGCCGTGAGCGCCCGTACCACGCCGCGAACCGCTCGCGGCGTGTCGGGAATCGCGTCGAGCGCGCGGGCCGCGGCCGCGAACCGCACCGCAAACGGCACGCCGGGGTTTGCCAACAGCGGAAGCAGCCGTCGCACGACCGCAGCGCGGTCCGCGGGCGCAGCCGCGCGCAGCCGCACCACGAGTTGCACCAGCACCGCACGCGGGTCGTTGGATGGGGTCATCGTTCGTGTCAGCCGATCTCGTGAATCGGTTCGTCGCCGGTTGGCTTTTGCAGGCGCGGGCGTAGCAGGAACGGGCCCAGGTAGTCCGGGCCGATGGACCACGTGCCCTGAATGCTCCCCTCGCCGTCCGGTCGGCCGATGTACAACACTTGGTGTCGCCGGCGACCTCCTTCAGTGTAATACTGTTTTACCATGCGCACTTCGCCGGTCACCTCGGCATACTCGCCACGGAACGTGAACGGACCGACCATGTCGCGACCGTCGCCGGTCACCTGCCCTTCAGCGAACCGCAGCGTGAACGGTGTCATCGCCTGACGGCCCACGTACTCTTGCACCCAGAACCCGTCCCACCGGCCCGATGGATACATTGCGTGACCTCCACAAAGCCCAGGGTCGCGAGACCCTGGGCTTTGTTGTGATGCGCCGATAAGGTTGCTGAATGAACCAGTCCGACGCGAGACCGTATGTGTGGATGCTGTGCGGCTCGTTCTCGTTCGCGGTGATGGCGGTCCTGGCCGAAGATCTCACCCGCAAGCCCACCTCCGACGCGCCCCCACTCTGCGACTGGCAGACGGTCGCGGTGTTCCGCGCTGCGCTGGTCGCGGTGTTCGGAGCCGTGCTCGCGTGGCACGCCGGTGTGTCCCTCGTGTGGCTCCGCCCGTGGCGCCTGTGGGTGCGCAGCATCGCCGGCAGTTGCAGTATGGTGTGCGCGTTCTACGCGTTCGGCAACCTGCACGCCGAAGACGTGGTCACGCTCAGCAACACGTTCCCGCTGTGGGTCGCGGTGCTTTCCTGGCCGCTCTACGGGCAGGCGCCCGGCTGGAAGATGCTCGGCGCGATCCTGGTCGGCATCACCGGTGTGGTGCTGGTCGAGCAACCGCACATCGAAGCGGGGAAGTGGGGCGTCTTCGCAGCGCTCGCGGCGGCACTGTTCAGCGCGGTCGCAATGCTCGGACTGCACCGGCTCCACGACATCGACCCGCGAGCCGTGGTCGTTCACTTCTCCGCGGTCGCCACCGTCTTTTGCGTTACTGCGTTTCTCGTCACGCCGCGATCGCAACCGCTCGATCGCGTCCTCCAAACCGGCGTGCTATTCCGGCTCCTCGGCATCGGTGTTTCGGCCACCATCGGGCAGGTGTTTCTCACGCTCGCGTTCGGGCGCGGCGCGCCGGCGAAGGTGTCCGTTGTGGGTTTGACGCAGATCGTGTTTGTGATGGTGATGTGTGCGTTGGCCTTCGACCGGTCCGTGAACGGAGTCGCGATCGTGGGCACCGCGCTGGTGATCGCGCCGACCGCGTGGCTGCTCACGCGGTCAAAGGCGACGAGCGACGTGAACGCAGGGAAAACTGACCCCTCCCCAACCCCTCCCCTAAAAAGGGAGGGGCTTCCGACCGAAGACGTGCCTTCGCTTACTCCCCTTCCCTGAAGGGAAGGGGGTGGGGTTAGGTTCGGCGTTTGCCGGGTCGATTCCCCTTGTCGCGACGCGGGTGACCGTTGCCATTCGCCGACCCGTTGACGTGGCCGTTCGTGGAAATCCCGTTCGGCGATGCGGTGCTTGTGGCCGACGGCGCCACCGGTGTCGCGCTCGCGGGCGGGGTCACGATCTGCGCGACCGGCAGGCCCGGCGCCGCAACCACGGCGCGGCGGGTCGCGCTCGCCCAGAATCGCCGCGGGATTACGGCACCGAATCCCAGGATGATGAGCTGGAGCAGCCAGAAGTTGAAGCACCCGTCAGCGAGCCGGCTGTCGAATCCGTAGGCGTGCAGCCCGATGCCGAGTTGGTTCGTGCCGAACCAGCTCCACGCGGTCATCACGTTGCCGAACACCGCGAGCACCGCGACACCGCGATCCTTCACCAGTCCGGCCCAGCGAGCGTGCAGGATCAGCGAGTTCCACAGCACGATGAGAACCGCGCCGTTCTCCTTCGGGTCCCAGCCCCAAAACCGGCCCCACGACTGGTCCGCCCAGATGCCGCCCAGCACGGTGCCGACGAAACTTAACAGCGTCGCGAACGCCACCACGCCGTACATCATGTGACCGTGAATCTTTCCGCTTTCGGGCGTGAACGCCATCGCGACGACCGGTTGCGCCAGCGGCGGTATCTGACCCTGGAGCGGCTTCCCGTGTGCGTCCAGGCCTGTCGCCGACACCCGCAGGAGCATCAGCACCAGTCCGTACACCGCAGCGCCCGCGACCGAGATCGCGAACACCCCGTCCAGCAGGTCGGAATGTACGACCTCGAACTTCGCCAGCGCCGCCTTCATGAACCACAGGAAGAACACGGGCACGGTCACGAGGCCCACCACGGCCGTGCCGAACGAGAGCAGCGTGCCAACGGTCGGCTCGCCCTTGCTCTCGTAGGAATCGCGGATCACCGTTCCCAGTACCCGCAGGACGTAGATTGCACCGAGGAACCCGGCGACGAACGTGGCCGTGTACCCGAGCGTCACCGTGGTGACGTGCGTGGCCAGCCAGAAGTT
>SXID01000199.1 GCA_005772955.1 Planctomycetia bacterium | reverse complement strand
GTGACTTCGTCCGTGTGAAGAACGCACTCTACCACTGAGTTAATCGCCCGATTCCCGCGGTACTATCCACGGGTGGTGTTGTGATAATGGAGACGCCAACGCCTGTCAAGGTTCGCGCTGGGGCACTCACACCTTCGGTGGCGCGTTGGTCGGCGCGGACGCGTCCTCGAATGTCGGCTTGGTGGATGGCGTGACACGGGTCGGAGCCTTGATTGCTTCCGGTTCGATCGACTGACGCGGAGCGGCGCTCGGCTCGCTCACTTCGTCCTCGATCCCCTTCAAACCTTTCTTCACCTCGACGACGGTCTTGCCGAGCGAACGGCCGATGTCGGGGAGCCTCCGTCCGAACAGGAGAACGCCAAGAAGCGCGAGCAGCAGAAGTTCCTGACCGCCCAGACCAAACATCGCGAACAGGGGTGCGGACATGACCTTCCTCCTCAGTTGAATGGTGATGCAGTGAGAACTGGGTTGTGGAGGAGGTTGAAGGTAACCCCACCGGTGTGTGGCCTGCAGGCCATAATCAACTATACCTCTTCCACCCCATCAAGGGAAGCGGGTCCGGGGATTTTTCCGTCCTTCGCCCAACCCCACTACCTGGTTCCCGCGCCTTTGGTTTCATCGAACCCAGCACGCCACCGGGCAATGAGAGACGACTTTCGGCTGGACACCGCCGATCGGTGTGGTATGCGGGACACCCAACGGTATTGCGATACTGGCGGAGAAGCACGATGCGCGGAATGGGTTCACTGGGTCTCGTCGCGATCGGACTCGCGGTCGGCATGGCCACGACCATGTTCTATCTGGGCCAACCCAGGCCCTCGGTCGCGGCGTCCAACGATCGGTTCCAGGACTACATCATGGCCACCGGCGCGGTGTCCGTGAACCCGCGAATCCAGACCGATGGCGTCTGGCTCCTGGACTACAAAGCCGGCAAGTTGCTCGGTACCGTCATCGACCGCACACAGGGCAAGATCGTCGGCTGGGCCGAGGTCGATCTCACCACCGAGTTCGGACTCAAAGCACAACAGGACGTCCACTTCATGATGACGACTGGGTACGTCACACAGGGGCAATCGGCACTCTACCTGTCGGAAACGAGTACCGGGCAATTCGGTGTGTACACGATGGGACCGGGCGCGAACGGTAATGGGATCGTGATCCGCCGCCACGACATGACGACGTTCCGCCAGCAAGCCGCGGGACAACCGCAACTCGGCGTGCCTGCGCCCGGTGCGCCCGCTGCCCCCGGTTTACCGACGATCAAACTCCCGTAGCTCAACACGAAGGAACAGGGCCAAACACCCGCGGTGCGCCGTGGGTGTTCGCGTTTCTACTGTTCGCGGTCCTACATTAACCCAACATCACACTTCGCAACCCGTGTGAGTCGGGCGATGATCGACATCCACATCCACGCCGTTTCGCCGAACCTGCCGGGCGTCGGCTCGCTCCACCCGCTCCTCTGCGAATCACCGGAGCGAGTCGCCGCCGAATTGCGCCGCGAGATGCAAACCGCGGGCATCACCGACGCGTTCGCTATGGGCGTCTGGAACGCCGACGACGATGACCCGCTCGGCATCACCACCACCCTCGAGATCGCTCGATTCGCTCCTGGGCTTCGGCCCATTGGAGTCGCGGACCCGACGCGAACCGATGCCGAACACTTCCGAAAAGTGGAACTCCTGCTCGCAAGCGGTGTGGTGGTCGCGCTCAAATGTTATCTCGGGTACTTGCACTTCGAGCCGGCACACCCGAACTACCGGCGCTACTACGAACTGGCCGCGAAGTACCGCGTCCCGGTCATGTTCCACACCGGCGATACGTACTCGCCACGAGCGAAACTGAAGTACGCACACCCGCTCGGCGTGGACGAGGTCGCGGTCGATCACCCGGACTGCCGGTTCGTGCTGTGTCACCTCGGCAACCCGTGGACAACCGACGCGGCGGAAGTCATCTACAAGAACATGAACGTCTGGGCCGACCTGTCGGGGTTGATGGTGGGCGACGAAGGTGCCTTCGTATCAGAAGAGGGGCGCGAGGCGACATCGGAACTGGCGCACGCGATCCAGCACGCGATGAAGTATTCCGAACGCCCGAACCGGTTCGTGTACGGCTCCGACTGGCCGCTCGCACCGATGACCTCGTACCGCGAGTTCGTGAAAGAAGCGGTGCCGCCGCAACACCACGACCTGGTGTTCGATTACAACGCGAGGACGCTGTTCCGGTTGTGAAGCACCCCTCCCCTAATGAAGGGAGGGGTTTCAGCATTTCGCCCCTCCCTTCTTAGGGGAGGGGTTGGGGAGGGGTGCTTCCGCGCTTGCCCCGCCCTACCCCCTCGGGTACAACCACATCCGTTCTTCGATCGCGTCCGGTTGGTTTAGCTCGTCGCTCTGCGACAGGCTGATGTTGCGTCAGCCAAGCTTTTACCGTTCCACGCGCCGCGAGGAAGGCTATTCCAGCACCGCTATCCGACCGGTTCGATATCGAGCCGGCTCGGTCTGGAACAACCTCGCGGTCGCGGTTCCGAGCCGGCTCGATATCGAACCGGTCGGGCGGTGCCGTGAGCCTTCCGCGCCACAGGTCTTGAAGTAAACGCCGGAACGCGACCGAAGAACACGAAAGGCCGACCGCAAAGCGGTCGGCCTTTCGCCTTTGGTGGCGCCTACTTCTTCTCCGGCGGCGGGGTGCCGTCATCGTATTCGCCGAGCTTCCGCACCCAGATGTTCCGGTAGCGCACCGGGTTGCCGTGATCCTGCAACGAGATGTTGAACTCACCGAACTTGCCGCCGAACTCCACCGCGTGGTGAACCAACACGCCGTTGTGCAACACCGTGATGCGACCCGGGCGCGTGACCTTTCCGTCTTCCACCTTCGGCAACTGCGCGATGATGTCGTAGACCTGCCACTCGCCCGGTTTGCGGCTCGCGTTCACCAACGGTGGGAACCGGCTGTACAGCGCGCCGGCCTGACCGTCGGGATACGTGTCGTTGTTGAACGAATCGAGCACCTGCACCTCGCTGAACCCGCCCAAGTACACGCCGCTGTTCCCGCGACCCTGACTGTTGCCCTTCACTTCTTTGGGCGTTGCCCATTCGATGTGAACCTGACAGTCCCCGAACTTCCGCGTCGACTGAATGCCCCCGCCCTTCACTTCCGCGTAGCCGTTCTCGACTTTCCACGTCGGAATCGCCTCGTCGCCCTTCTTGCCGCCGCGAACCCATTCCTCCTTCAGACTCGTGCCGCCGAAGAGAACGATCGCGTCAGACGGCGGCTTGCCTGGTGTATCCGCTGGCGTGGTGCTTCCAGGATCGACCACCTTCGGCCGGGGTCGCGTCATGTCGCCCGGCTTGTATGACTTCTTCTCCTCTTTCTTCAGTTCGTCTTTCTTCGGCTCCTGAGCCATCACGGCGAACGCCGCAATGGTCACGAGCGCGGCAACGATGGCGGTTCGCGGGGACATCGCATTTGCTCCGGTGGTGTTGGGAGAACTTGCGTAGCGTAAAGCAAGGTGTTGCGGTCCGCCAGCCCCGACCGTAACCTCTAGTCTCTCGCCTCACTCACGGTCTCACCCCGAACGGAGCCTCTCCACCATGAAGAAGATCACCCGCCGCAGCGCACTGAAAGCCACGGCCGCGACGTTCGCTGCGCCGTTCGTATGGCGGTTGCATGCGCACGCCGCGCCCAGCGAAACCGTGCTGCACGCGAGTTTCGGCGCCAGCGGAATGGCCGGGTCGGACATCGGCTCGCTCACCGCGAGCAAGAACCTGAAACTCGTCGCGGTCGCGGAAGTCGATGACAACCGCGTCGGAGACATCAAGAAACGGTTCCCCGATTGCGTCATCTACAAGGACTTCCGCAAGTTGCTCGACACCGAGAAGAAACTCGACTCGGTGAACGTGTCCACGCCCGACCACATGCACGGCCCGATCGCGATGCGGGCGATGAACCGCGGGCTGAACGTATACGGCCAGAAGCCGCTCACGCAGACAATCCACGAAGCGCGGCGACTCACCGAGGTCGCGGCGGAGAAGAAACTCGTCACGCAGATGGGCATTCAGATCCACTCGGCGCGCAAACACAAACTCGTCGTGAAACTGATTCAGGACGGCGTGATCGGGAAGGTGAAGGAAGTTCACTCCTGGAGCGGCAAGTCGTGGGGCGACACCGCCGCGAAGCCGGAGAAGAAGGACGCGGTGCCCGCGGGACTTGACTGGGATCTCTGGCTCGGCGTTTCGAGCGAACGGCCGTTCATCGCGGGGAACTACTACCACCCCGGCAACTGGCGCAAGCGGCTCGACTTCGGCACCGGCACGTTCGGTGACATGGGCTGCCACATCCTCGACCCGGTGTTCAACGCGATCGGCGTCGGCAACCCCAGTTCGATCCGCTCGGAACTGCCTGGCCCGAACGACTACAACTGGTCGCTCGACGTGCAAGTGAAGTACGTGTTCCCCGGTAGCAAGTTCACCACCGACACGGTCGCGCTCACGTGGTACAACGGCAGCGCCCGCCCGCCGAAGGACGTCGTCGAACACATCGGCAAACTCAAACTCGACGGTCAGGGGTCGATCCTGATTGGCACCGAGGGCGTGATGTACTCGCAGTACGATTCGGGCAACACGCCGATCCTGCTGGGAGCCGACAAGTTCAAAGACTTCAAGATGCCTGACGTGACGAACGACAACCACTACCTGCAGTACGTCGAAGCCGTTCGCGGGATCGGGAAGACCTCGGCCCCGTTCAGCTACTCCGGCCCGCTCACCGAGATGGTGCTCCTGGGTTGCCTCGCCACCCGCTTCCCCAAGACCGACCTGAAGTGGGACACGAAGGGGCTGAAGTTCACCAACAACGACAAGGCGAACGCCTTCGTCAAGAAGGAGTACCGCAAGGGGTTCGAGGTCGAAGGACTGTAAGTTTCGCGGCCACGCGACGCCGCAAGCGGCACTGCCGCTTGCGGCGTCACGGCTACACCTCCTGGAGTCATCGATGCCCAGCGATACCTTCACTCTCGGCGACATCACCGCGATCATCGGCGACAACGACGCGAAAGGTGAACACCGCGCTGGCTACAACGGCCTCTGGTCGCTCACGCACAAGACCGACCCGGCGAACGTGTTCGTCCCCATCGTCGCGGGGATGAACTTCGAGCACATTTTCGACGGCGAGACAATCGACCCGCCGGGCAAGTCGGAGATCTTCTTCGAGCCGCGCAACGCGAAGATGACCTTCAAAAAGGTGTCCGACACGGTCGCGGAGTTGCGGCAAGAAGCGACACCCACCTTCAAGCTGGAAAGCACCACCAGGTTCACGCTCCGCGAACCGGACGCGATCGACTTCCACTTCCGGTTCAAGGCCACACAACACGTCTTCAAACGCGGCTACCTCGGCCTGTTCTGGGCGAGTTACATCAACGCGCCCGAAGACAAGAGCATGTACCTCCGCGGCAAAAACCTCTGGCTCCAGCACTGCACCCCGGCGCACAACGCGGTGAGTACCGTCGTTCACCAGGACGACAAGTTCGAGTTGACGTTCGACAAGGGCCACCGCGACAGCCTGTACAAGAGCCTTTCGCCCCTGAAGTACGAGTTACCGCTCTTCTACGGGCTTGTTCGTAAGCACATCCTGATCGTGATGTTCGACCGCACTTCGGGCCTGCGGCTGACGCACTCACCGAGCGGCGGCGGTATGAACACCGTCGCGCAAACCACGAACCCCGCGTGGGACTTCCAGTACGTGCTGCCGAAGTATGAAGTGAACACGGAGTGCGACCTGCGTGCCCGGCTCATCTACCGCGAACGCTGTTCGCGCGAGCAAGTGCTCAAGGAGTACGCGGGCTGGAAGAAGGAACTCGCGAAGCCGTGAGTTGCGGTCCCACGCCATTTTCCAGGAACCGCCGCGCTCGTGGGGGGAAGCAAAACCGCTTCCCTGAGTCGGCACAATTTGGCGTGAACACTCTGGCTGAACAGATCGTGCTGGCCGTGTTTCTCATGCGGCTCATTGTCTTCAATTGCTGAGCGGGAAGTCGGCCTTGTCCGTCCCAGTCGCCGGTACGTCGAACGTGAGGTCGCTCTTCGAGTTGTACTTCGCCGGGATCAGGTCGGTGACGGCTCCATCCGGGCTTTTGGCGTCCGACTTCGACAGACTGATGGTCACCTTGTGCGTGCCGGCGGCCGCGCCCGGTTTGTCGGTGGCGACGGTGCGCAGTGTGTAGCGGCCCTGTGCATCGGTCTTGCCGTAAGAACCGCCGAGTCCGTCGCCGGACGCGGGCGTGAACGACACCGACGCGCCCTCGACCGGCTTGCCGTCGAGGGTGACGACGCCCGATACCAGCGCCGGACCGCTGCTCCCGCACCCGGTCATGGCGAACGGCACGACGGCACCTAACAGAACAACGAATCGGAACATGGCCCTTCCAGTGTTAGTTGTCCACGACCACTTCGCCGCCGGCGATCGTGCAGAGTCCGGGGAACACGGTGTTGGTGTCGATCGTGGTGCTCACGCTCCTCACGGAACCGTCGCAGCGGAGAAAGCTGATAGACCCGATGTGCTGGCTGCCGAACGCCCGCTTACACGGGTTGATCCCCCCGGTCCCGCCGATCGCATCGCACCGGTCGTAGTCGCCCAGAAGCATACGCGGTTGCCCGACCGCGGCCGACGACATGCTGTAGGACGTGTACGACCGCGCCCAGAATGTGGCTCGCGTTTCGTGCGTGCGCGTCGTGTACTCCCCGATCATCAGTGTGTTCGCAAGTCCGTCGGTGATCGCGCCGAAGGTTTCGCCTGAAGTGGACCCCATGATCTGTACCAAAATCGGGCGCACCGCGAAGTGGGTTTGCCCTTGAGCTTTCGCTCGCGTTTCTTACTTCTCCAAAGGTCTTCGGCTTTTCTCGTGATGCACTTGCGCGGGCGTTCGATATTCC
>SXID01000198.1 GCA_005772955.1 Planctomycetia bacterium | reverse complement strand
GTCAGCACCGCGACGGCGTCTAACGCCCATCCCCGATGCGTCGCGGTTTCTTGCAATTGGGCCAGGATCAGTGTTGCCTGTGATACGGTCAACGATACCGGCTCAACGACGAGTTGTTCGCGTGCATACTTCGCCAATGCCGGGATTGCCTCGCTCGCCACTTCACCGACCGCGTGATCGATCCGGCGCGGCCCGACCGGGATGCGATAGTACCCGACGAACCCCTCGTCACCGGGGAGCCAGGTTCCGTAGGTGCGCCAGGTGAGGAACCACCAGCGGTCCATAACAACCTCCGGTCGAACCGCCTGCGTCAGCAGGCCGGGTTGCTTCCGTCGAACCGCCTGCGTCAGCAGGCCGGGTTGCTTCCGTCGAACCGCCTGCGTCAGCAGGCCGGGTTGTCACAGCAAAAACGCAACCCAGCCAGCTTACGCTGGCGGTTCGACGTGGCTAGCGGTTACCATATCCGAAACTCGGCCCTCTACCCAACCTCGCCAGTTACCACCATGCGAACTCTCGTTGTTCTACTCACGCTTGCCTTCGGCGCGCGGCTAACAGGGGCCGACAGTGATAAGCCCATTCCCCCCAAAGACGCGCCTGGCAAGATGACGCTGCCCGATGGCTTCAAGGCCACGCTGTTCGCGGGCGAGCCGGACGTGGTACAGCCGATCGCGTTCACGTTCGACGACCGCGGGCGCATGTGGGTCGTCGAGTGCCTCAGTTACCCGAAGTGGAGCAAAGACGGCAAGGGGAGTGATCGCGTCATCATTCTCGAAGACACCGACGGCGACGGCGTTCACGACAAGAAGACCGTGTTCCTCGACAACGGGTCGAACCTCTCCGGCATCGAGTTCGGCTTCGGCGGCGTGTGGCTCTGCTCGTCGCCCAACCTGCTGTTCGTGCCGATCCTCGAAGGCGACAAGCCGGGCAAACCGGAGGTGAAGCTCGACGGCTGGAACATGACCGACACGAAGCACAACATCTTCAACTCGCTCGTGTGGGGGCCGGACGGCTGGCTCTACGGGTGCAACGGCATTCAGGCGAAGGCACACGTCGGTGCACCCGGCACGCCCAAAGAGAAGCGCACCTACATGGACTGCGGCGTGTGGAAATACCACCCGACACGCAAGACCTTCGAAGCGGTCGCGCACGGCACCACCAACCCGTTCGGTCTCGACTTCGACGACCACGGCGAACTGTTCATCACGAACTGCGTGATCGACCACCTGTTCCACTTCGTCCCCGGCGGGCACTATCAGCGCATGTACGGCCAGGACGTGAACCCGCACACCTACGGACTGATGAAGAGTTGCGTGGACTACAAGCACTGGGCCGGCGGCGACTGGACCAGTTCGCGCACGACCGGCCCCGGCGGGAAACCGGAACACTCCGACGCGGGCGGCGGTCACGCGCACTCAGGCGCCGCGATCTACCTCGCGGACAACTTCCCGAAGGAGTACCGCAACACGCTGTTCACCGCGAACATCCACGGCAACCGGCTCAACAACGACGGTCTGGAGCGCACCAAGAGCGGCATGAAGGGCGTGCGGCGTCCGGACTTCCTGTTCGCGAACGACTCGTGGTTCCGCGGCATCTGCGTGAAGACCGGTCCCGAAGGCGGTTTGTACGTGAGCGACTGGTGCGACACCGGCGAGTGCCACAACTACGAGAAGGCCGACACCACCAACGGCCGTATCTACCGCGTCGTGTACAAGGGCGCGAAGCCGTTTCAGGGCGACATCTCGAAGATGACGGACGCGGAGCTGGTGAAGCTGCAACTGCACCCCAACGACTGGTTCGTGCGGAAGGCGCGGCGCGTACTTCAGGAGCGCGCCGCGGCCGGGAAGTTGGACGGCGGCGCAGACCCCACCAACACCGCGCTGCGGAAGATCCTCGCGGGCGACAAAGACCCCGTGCGCCGGCTGCGGGCGCTGTGGGCGCTGGACGTGCTTCGCGTGCTGACCGACGGAGATGTCTGGGAGTTGCTGACCGACGCCGACGAGGCGGTGCGGGCGTGGGCGTATCGCCTGGCGGTCGCCGAATTGCCGCTGCCGAAGTCTCAGGATCGGATGGCATCACTCATCGGCACCGAGAACTCGGTCTACGTGCTAACGGCAGCAGCATCAGCGGTGCAGTCGCACGCCCAGGGATTCAAGGTGTACGAACCGCTTGCTCGGCACAAACTCGTTCAGGAGAACCCGCAACTGTCGCTGCTCCTCTGGTACGGTGCCGAGCAGTGGTACCAGAAAGACCCAGGCTCCGCGCTTCGCTCGCTGCCCGTACTGGAACACCCGCTGATCCGGCAGAACACCGTCCGCTGGCTGCTCGCGCGGCCCGACGCGGGCGCGAACCTCGGCGCGCTCATGGGCGTGGTCGAGATGGCTAAATCCGACGCCGTGAAGCTCGACATCCTCCGCGGGCTTCGTGAATCGCTCGCGGGCAAGAAGTCGGTGAACGCACCGACGACATGGCCAACCGTGTACGCGAACCTCCTCAAGTCCGGTTCCCCGCAGGTAAAGCATGATGCCGAGGCGGTCGCGGTGCTGTTCGGCGATAAGGACGCGATTGCCGCGCTCTTGAAGCGTGTCACCGACGCGAGCGCAAAGGCCGACGACCGCCGGGGCGCGGTCGAACTGCTCGCGCCGCGAAAGCTCCCCGACTTCGCGAAGACGCTGCACACACTCCTCGAAGAACCGGCGATGCGGGGCAGCGCGATCCGCGCACTCGCGGGCATCGCGGACGCAAACACGCCGGCCGTGATCATCAAGGTGTACCCGTTGTTCACGCCACAAGAGAAGCTCGACGCGGTGCAGACGCTCGCGGCGCGCGTCAGCTTCGCGAAGGAACTGCTCGACGCCATCGAGAAGGGCAGCATCCCGCGAGCGGACGTTCCCGTGGTCACCGCGCGGCAGGTTCTCGCGCTCAACGACAAGGACGTGAGCGCGCGGCTTGAGAAGGTGTGGGGCAAGATCACACCCGTCGCGAAAGAACGCGCCGCGCTCATGAAGAAGTGGAAGGACGCACTGCCCGAAGACACGCTCAAGAAAGCGGATGTCGCGAACGGTCGCGTGCTGTTCACCAAGCACTGCGCCGCGTGCCACAAGATGTTCGGTGAGGGCCAAGCCGTCGGCCCGGAGCTGACCGGCTCGCAGCGCACCAACCTCGAATACGTTCTCGAAAATGTCCTCGACCCGAGCGCCGTCGTGCCACGCGAGTTCCAGATGGTGAACTTCGCGCTCAACGACGACCGCGTCGTCAGCGGCATTGTGCTGCGCGAAACGAAGGACGCGATCACCGTGCGCACCGTGAACGACACGCTCACGGTTCCGGTCGCGGACATCGTGACGCGCAAGCAAACGCCGGTGTCGATAATGCCCGAAGGCATCTTCGACCAGATGAAGCCCGATGAGGTGCGCGATTTAGTGGCGTACCTGCGCGCGAAGGAACAGGTGCCAATTCCCAAGAAGTGACCGTCGAACCGCCGGCGTAAGCCGGCTGGGGTTCTTGTGCTTCGATCAACCCAGCCGGCTTACGCCAGCGGTTCGACAAGTGAGGCTTTATGTTCACCCGCTGCCTATTCGTCACCGCACTTGCACTCGCCATGACGCCACTACTCCCCGCGGAACGGCCGACACCGCAAGCCGGCAAAGCCGCGCGCTCGGTCACGGTCGCGAACAACGGCATGGTCGCCACCAGCCACCCGCTCGCCGCGCAAGTCGGCCTGGACGTGCTGAAGAGCGGCGGGAACGCCGTCGATGCCGCCATCGCGACGAGCGCCGCGATGGGTCTCATGGAGCCGACCTCGTGCGGCATCGGCGGCGACCTTTACGCAATCGTCTGGGACGCGAAGACGCAGAAGCTCTACGGTCTCAACGCGAGCGGCCGCGCGCCGGGCAAAGCCACGCTCGCGTACTTCAAAGAACAGAATCTCGCGGACATCCCGACCTCCGGGCCGCTGTCGTGGTCCGTGCCCGGGTGCGTTGACGGCTGGGACCAACTGCGCGTCAAGTTCGGCACCAGGAGCTTCAAGCAACTACTCACGCCGAGCGTCGAGTACGCCGAGAAGGGCGTGCCGGTGCCGGAGGTGATCGCGGGCCACTGGAAGTCCGTCAACAAGATGCGCGACCCGGGCATGCGCGAGACGTTCATGATTCGCGATGGCGACATGATCCGCTCGCCGAACGCGGGCGAAGTGTTCAAGAACCCGCACCTCGCGCAGTCGTACAAGCTCATCGCGGAGAACGGGCGCGACGCGTTCTACAAGGGACAGATCGCACGGGATCTCGTCACGTTCTCCGATAAGGTCGGCGGTCTGTTCGCGCTGAAGGACTTCGCGGATCACAAATCCGAATGGGTCGAACCGGTGAAGACGACCTATCGCGGGTACGACGTGTGGGAGATTCCGCCGCCCGGTCAGGGCATCGCGGCGATTCAGATGCTCAACACACTCGAACCCTACGATCTCAAGAAGATGGGACCGGAGTCGGCCGACTACTGGCACCTTCTGGTTGAAGCGAAGAAGCTCGCGTTTGCAGATCGCGCCAAGTTCTACGCGGACCCAGCGTTCGCGAAAGTGCCGGTTGCGGACCTCATCAGCAAGGAGTACGCAACGAGGCGCGCCAAGCTCCTCGATCCGAAGAAGGCACTCACCGACATCCCCGCGGGCGACCCAAAGTTAAGCACCTCCGAAACGATCTACCTGACCGTGGTGGACAAGGACCGTAACTGCGTGTCGCTCATTCAGAGCAACTACTTCGGCTTCGGGTCGGGGCTGTCCGCGCCCGGCACGGGCTTCGGCATCCAGAACCGCGGGTGTCTGTTCGCGCTCGATGATAAGCACGCGAACAAACTCGAACCGGGCAAGCGCCCGTTCCACACGATCATCCCCGCGATGGTCACGAAATCTGGCAAACCGTTCTTCACGTTCGGCGTGATGGGCGGCGACATGCAACCGCAAGGGCATGTGCAAGTGCTGGTGAACATGATCGACTTCGGGATGAACGTGCAGGCAGCCGGAGACGCCCCGCGACTGGAACACATCGGCAGCGCGACGCCAACCGGCACGCCGGGCAAAGCGAAGGGCGGCACAATCAAGGCGGAAGCCGGTATCCCGGACGAGGTAGTGAAGGAACTGGAACGCCGCGGGCACGTGGTTGAGCGTGTGAAGACGAACAGCGGCGGCTACCAGGGCATCATGATCGACCCGAAAACCGGCGTGCTGCACGGCGGGAGCGAGTCGCGCAAGGACGGCGCGGCGGTGGGCTATTAAGGCGCTCGCGACCGGAGTCATCACGCGGAGCGTGATGACGACTCACTTCGGCAGCCGATAAGCAGCGACCGCGTTTGCGCCGAACACCTTCGCGAACGCGTCCTTGCCCTGCCCTTCGACGTACTTCGCGGCCAGCGAGTAGACCGTTTCGTACTTCGCGTACAGGTCGCTCACCGGCCAGTTGCTCCCGTACAGAAGGCGGTCCGCCCCGAACGCCTTCCACACCTCGTCCAGTACCGGCGTGTAGAACGCGAGGTCGGTCGGCGCGGCGTCACGCTTGCGGGTTCCATCCACCAGCGCGGACAGTTTGCAGAACACGTTCGCGCCCGCTTCGCCGCCTATCGCAACCGCCTTCCGCCATGCCACAGGTGGTTCCTTCCCGTCGATCAGCGGGTTCCCCATGTGATTTACCACCACGCGAAGTTTCGCGAACTTCTCGGCGACCTGCGCCGCGAGGAGGAACGTTTCGTGCCCACCGTTCAGATCGAGTGACAACCCGTTGTCACTCAGCGACTTGATCCGGTCGAGTTGTTTGTCGTCCTTCAGCGCGGCGCGGAGTTCGGCCTCGTTCACGCGAATGCCGCGAAACCGCGTGTTCTTCGCGAACCGCACGAGGTGCTTCGCGAAGTCGTCGTCGGCGAGCAGCAAACGCCCGACGACGCCGACAATCACGGGGTTGTCCTTCGCCTGATCGAGAAGCCACTGATTGTCTTCGACCCGAGGACTCGCCTCGACGACCACGGTGCCGGTGACCCCGTGCGGGGCCGCGAGTTTCTTGAACTCGGCGGGCAGTACGGGCCGGTAAAGAACCTTGTTGTCCTTGCCCGGCCACGGCACGCCTTCTTTGCGCGTCGGGTCGTAGAAGTGCGTGTGAACATCAATCGCGCCCAGCGCGTCGTCAGCGGAAGGAGCCGTGCCCGCTGCAAGCGCGGCACCGGCGGAAAGGAACTCACGACGCGAAATCACAGCGACCCCTTCGGTTCCGACGACACAACGCGTCGCCGCAGGACGCGCTTCGCGATCCGCCGCGGCAAACCCAGCAAACCCAGCAAACTCCATCGGTTGAGGTTCGCGATATGATTCTGCTGATCCGCCAGCGCGCGGAGCTGAAGTTGGAGTTGCGCGTCCTGGTCGCGGACCGTCTGGTTGAACACGGCGTCCTGTGCGAGGAGCCGCTGCTGGAGGACCCCGCACTCCGCAGTGAGGTACTGGAGCTCGGTCTCCTTCTCCTGCAACTCGGTGAGAGCGCCCCGGGTTGTGAGGTTGAATGGTAACCCGTCGCGCTTGTACCCCAACAGGCGTTCGCACAAGTCGGCCGCGTCATCGACGTTCCGCACACCGAACCCCGCGGTGTCGAGTTGCAGGTGCCCGCTGCCGTACCGTCGCCAGTGGTGCATCCGAACCAGGCGCGGAATCGCAGTGTGCTTCAGGCCCCCGTACTCGCGTTCGAACCACGCGAGCAGATCTGGCACGTCGGCCAGCGCCGCCCGGCAACTGTCCTGAACCTCCTGCCACTCCTCGGCGCTGTCCACTTCGGTGTCGCGGAGGCAGTCGCGGATGAGCTGCGCGCGGTCAAGGGTCACGGTCGCGTCGTCCGGGAACAGGTCAGCCTTCGCCCACAGAAACGCATCGGCAACGGCCGAAGGGATGGGCGGCAGGTCCGGCACCCATGGGTGCAGCAGAAGCCCGGCAGCCGTGTTCAGCCGGCGGAACTCGTTGTCGATCGGCGACCCCTTCTTGCTGAAGTGCCGCGCGACCCCGGTGCTGGCCCCAGAGCGCCCGCACACGCCCAGCGGCGCGCGGAGTGAGTGGAACGTGTCCACCAGGGCAGCGACCGCGAACGCCACGTACACATCGGGTGTGCGGGTCTTGAACACGCGCCCCGTTCGCGCCCGCAACCGGTCAAACAGGTCACGCCGGATGACCGCGTTGTAGATGACGGGTAGTTCGGAGTAGTGGGCCGATCCTGCTGCCACTGCGCGGGTCGCACGCCGCGAGTCGCACGCCTGGAGGTCGTGACCGGCCCGCGTCTGCGCGAGCGGCAGCAGGATCGTGTCGGCACGGAAGTGTGCGTTGCTCACGTCGGGCCAGTTGTAGACGGCACTCTCCCACCGCAGGACCGATGTCCGCGTCTCGTCGATGATCTTTTCGATCGTGACCAGCGCGTGCCGGAGCAGGCCGTCGTCGTCGCCCTGGATGATGACGTACTCGCCGCGCGCGTGCGACACCGCGAACTCCAGGCTGTCAGTCATGGCGAGCGAGGCGGGGGTGCGCACGTAGCGGACTCGCGGATCGCCGCGCCCTTCGACCAGTTCGCGTGTCCGTGGTCCGCTCCAGTTATCGCTGACCACGACCTCGAAATCGCCCTCCTGCGCCAGACAGGTTGTGAGGGTGTGTTCGAGTGTGTGCGACCGCTCGCGAGTGGGGATCACGATGCTGAATCGCGGGGTGATCATGGCTCTTATTCCTCGTCGAGTGGTCACCAGCCGATCAACCTGCGAGCTTCCACCCTCGCTGCATGTACTGCACGTGATCGTTGATCGGAACGTACTCCGGCGCGGTCCGGTCCGAGTACACGAGGGCCGCAGCGGTCGTCCGAAACGTCCCGGCGCCGGACGGTTCGCCCAGTGCAGACCGCACCGCGTCGCGCAGCCTGCTCCAGAGAGTCTCCCGCACGTTCGGGGGCGTTTCCTCGGGCGGAACCCAACCGGCCAGATCCTCACCGGCGCGATTCCGAAGAAGAGCGAACAGGTGCGCCCGAACATCCGGGTTCGCGCAATACTGAATGTCTTGGGCGATGGCGTGAACGTACCGGGGCCAGTCCACGATTGGAAACCGTGTCGGGTCGTTAGCCTGTTCCCGCACGAAGCAGTACTCGTGGTACACGACGTTCAGGTTACAGCAGATCTCGGGAACCGGGGCAGCGAACGTCAGCCCACGCGGGCCAGCGTTGCGGTTGAAGTCGGTCCAGGCGTCGTTGGTTTTCTTATCGTAGTAGCCGGTCCCGTTGCTCTTCGCGAACCCGTACTGGATCATCACGGGAGCGTCGAAGTACCGAACTCGGTCGCGCAGGGCCATGCACCGGTACGCATGGCACAAGTCGGGAGCCACGGACGTGTACACGTCCCCGAACCGTACCCGGATCGCGTCCAGTACCTCGCGCGGGACGACGCAGTTCAGCATCCGCGGCATCGCCTGCGGAAATACGCCGATCGAAGACAAATAGAGCAGTTGTTCGGACTCGAGATCGAGCACCTTCCCGGTCAACTTCTTGCGCTCGAATCGCACCGGCGCGGTCCGGTCGTGAACCATGTCGTCGTTGTACGACAGCACGGCGTCGGGTTTCTGTGCGACCAACGCGGTCACGGCCATCAACATCCCGGCCCGGAACATCATCCGGTCGGTGAGGATAACGAAATGGGTCGCGTCGTAATGTTCTTGTGCGAAACCGACTGCGAACTCCCAGTGCGCCGGCATCGGAAGCGGTTGGGGCGGGGTCACGTAGCGCAACCGGGAATCGGCCAGTCGAGAGCAGTGTGAGGCCAGATCCTTCTGCTCGTCCGGTACGGTCGAATTATCCGAGACGAGGAGCCGAATGTTGGTGCCCGCTTGGGACAAGACACTACGGATTGCGTTCTTCGCCAAAGTCGCGCGGTTGCGGGTCGGAATGATCACCGTGAACGACGGGGGCATACTAGTTCCCAGTAACAAGCGCGCGACGCCACTTGGCCGAAACGCACTGGGGATCTGTACCACCCTCCGGCGGTCTCCGCAAGACGAACCGGGTTCGGCG
>SXID01000197.1 GCA_005772955.1 Planctomycetia bacterium | reverse complement strand
GCGACGGACACCTTCACCCGGAGGTTCCGTCGCCCCAAACGGGGCTTCTGGTTATTTTGTCTCACCCACCAGGGGTTGCGCTCACCTTCGGTTCGCTTCACCCCTGGCTACCATCCAACGCCCCTCCGGGGCGAAAACCAACTGCCAATTCTTCTTGCACACGCATCGAGCGCAACTTCAAAGCTTACGCTTCCGGCTCGTCAAAACGTCTCAATCCCGACCGTTCGGAGTTGAACTCATCAGTTGGGTCGGACAGCCGGCGTAGGTGTGGTTGGGCTGCAATCGCTCGCGCTTCATCACCACACTGTGACCCGCGACGCGGGTGCCGTCGCCGATGTGACAGCCGTAAAGCAACACCGCGCCGATTCCCACCGACGAGTTCTTCCCGATCACGACGCGGTCGATCTTCAGCACGCGATCCTCGAACGTGTGCGCTTGGAACAGGCAACTCACGGTCGCGCCCTCTTGCAATTCCAACATGTCGGGGTCAACGACGAGCGCGAACACGTCCCCCACGACGACGTTCTTGCCGATCTTCACGCCCAGCGCGCGCAGATACCAGTTCAGTATCACCGTGCCTTCGAGCGCCTGCATCGGGGCCAGTGCGAGGTAGTGCCAGGCGATGTAGTTGAAGTCCCACCGGCTGCACCAGCACGACCACAGCGGGCGCGTCGCGGGTCGAACGCGACCCAGAAGGAACCACTTCAGCGCCAAACCGAATATGCCGAGGCCCAGCAGGAATCCCAGGTCGAGTAGCGGCACGATACCAAAGACCAGTACGCCGAGGGAGACTTCCGGCTGTGCCGCTTCCAGCACCGCGAACCACGCCACGACCAGCAACAGCGGCACCAGCGGAAGCGTGAACCGCAATAACTCCCAGAAGACGCGGTTCAGGTAGCGAAGCCACGACGGCTTGTGCGTCAGGCTCGCATCGGCTTCCACAATCTCCCGCTTTGGTAGCTCGAACGGTGGCACCCCGAACCATGACGTGCCGCGAGTCATGATGCGGTCATCCGCGACCGTGCAGACGCCGAGCAGCACGCCGTCCGGGATCGTCTGGCCAATCGGGATGACCGCGTAGTTGCCGAGGAATACGCCGTTGCCGAGTTTCGTGTATGCGAGCGTGACCGTGCCGCGGTGAACCAGCGGCGCGCCGAGATAAATGCCATCGGCGAAGAAGGTGCCCGAACCGAGTTCGACCAGTTCCGGCACGGTGTCGAAGATCGTGCTCAGTTCGGTGTCGCGCGCGATCTTCATGCCCGCGCCTCGCAGCCAGACGCGCCAGAGCAGCGTGCCGTTGAGCCAGTCGTTCGACCAGTCCAGAATGTCCCGCTTCAACAGAACGCGGATGTAGGTGTAACTCCACCGGCTGACCACACCTTCGGGAATCTTGCCGAGCATCCGCATCGAGAAGCATCGCGACACGAGCATCGCGGGGATGACGAGTAGTGTGAGTAGCACGGAGAGCAAGAACTCGTTAGCGCTGATGGTGGGGTGCAACAGCCACCCGGTTGCCGCCGCGGTGTCGATTCCCTGCGTCCAGGAGTACAGGATCGCAACGAGCGCCAGCGGGAAAATCGTGAGCGCCGTGCTCAGCAACTTCGCACCGAACAGCACGAAACCGTGCAGCACGGGCGAAAGCTCGCGGCTCCCTTCCGGTAGCGGCGGGGCCGCGGGCGCGGCCCCAGCAGGCGCCGCCGGGATTCCGGCCCATCGTTCGCCCGCGGGAACGACCGAGCCGGGGAGCGCGTAGGATTGCGCCGAAAGATAACTGTTGTCTTCCATCCTGGTGTTTGGGCTGAGACCGGAGCGCACATCGAGCGTGCAACCGCTGCCGATCGAAACCGGCCCGACCACAATCTGCCCGTCTTCGAGATCGACGAGTCGCAGCGTTACATCGCGACTGATGCTCACGTTGTCGCCGATTTCGAGCAGATCCCAGCCGCCGTGAACAAGCGTCACCCCGCGACTGATGTGAACACCCTTTCCGATTTTCGCGCCAAGCATTCGCAAGATCACGCTCACGAAGACGGTGCCGTCGAGGAGTTGCCAGGGGATGAGCCGCGAGGTTTGCTGCACGATCCAGCTGCGGACGTAGAAACTCCCCCAGATCGGCGCACGGGTCGGGCGATAGCGGCCGATCAGCACCTTCTTCACGATCACGACGAAAACCACCGAACTGACCGCGTACAGGCAGACGCCACCCACGTAGAGCAGCGGCATGGTCAGCAGGAACGGTGCGAGGCCCAGACGTTCCGTCGCATCAGGGACGATGTGGAACGCGAGCAGATAGACCATCGGACCGGCGACCATCAGCCCGAGTAACAGCCAGCCGGTTTGCAAGACCGTCGCGAGGAACGGGTTCAACCGCGCAGTGGGTTCGGTCGGCTGGTGATTGTGCGCACTCCCCGCACGACGAACACTCGCGGCCATTCCTTCGACGGTGCGAGTCTGGTAGAGGTCGCGAACCGTGAGCGCCGCGGTCGCCTGGTCGTCGCGAAGGATGGAAACGAGCATCGCGGCACGGAGCGAGTCGCCACCGAGGTCGTTGAAGAAGTCGTGATCGACCGATATGCGCTCCTTCAAATCAAAGACGCGGCGCAGCGCGGCCACAATACGCTCTTCGATCTCGTCGCGCGGGTCCGTGATGTGCCCGTGCGGTTCCGGCGCGTGAATCTCCAGCGCCGGCAGCGCGCGACGGTTCAACTTCCCACTCACTGCTGTCGGCAACGCGGGAAGCAGACCGAAGTGGGCCGGCACCATGTACTCGGGAAGCTGTTCGCGGAGCGCGGTCTTGAGGACATCAAAGTGCGGCGGGTCCGAGGGGTTCGTGGGCACCACGTACGCGACAATCTGTTGCTGCGGCCCCTCCCCTTGCACGCGACACGCGGCTTCCCGCACGCCGACGCAGTCCGCGAGCCGCGACTCAATCGCTTCCAACTCGATGCGGTAACCGCGGATCTTCACCTGCGTGTCGATGCGGCCGTGGCAGATGTAGTTGCCGTCGGCGCCACGGTGAACGAGGTCGCCGGTGCGGTAGATGCGCCCGAGTCGCGGGTGAACCGGGAACTTGCGGAGCGTCAGGTCGAAATCGTTCAAGTAGCCGCGAGCGAGACCGACACCGCTGAGGCAGAGTTCGCCCGTCACGCCGTCCCGCACTTCTTCGAGACGGTCATTGAGAATCCACGCCTGAATGCCGGGCACGGGGAGGCCGATGTGGATGGAGTCGCCAGCGCGAACGACGCCCCGCAGCGCCACCACGGCGCACTCGGTTGGACCGTAGTCGTTCACGAAACAGCGCCCGGGCGCCCAGTGATCGGCAACATCCCGCGGCAGCGGTTCTCCGCCGACGTGCACGCGTTTCAACTCGGGCAGGTCGCGTTCGGGGTGTTCGCAACCCATCGTCCGCAGGAGCGTTGGTGGCGGACAGAAGACCGTCACGCCCTCCGTTTGCAGCCAGAGTACAAGGTCTGGGCCGAGGTGGATCGCGTCGTCGTCCATTACGACGAGCGTGGCGCCGGCCGCGAACGCCATCCAGATTTCTGCGACGGACGAATCGTATGCACATGAAGAGTTCTGGGCGACGCGGTCTTCGGGCGAGGCGGGGAACGTGGCGCAGTCGCCGCGAACGAGGTTCGCAATGGCCGCGTGTTCGATCATCACCCCTTTCGGTTTGCCGGTCGTGCCTGAGGTGTAGATGAGATACGCGAGGCTGTGCGGTGTGAGCCACGGCGCCGGGGTGAGGTGCGGAGCGTGCCCCTCGGGTTGTGCGGCCCAGGTCACCACATCGAGGGCACCGAGGGCCGAGTCGATTCGGCGGACACGGCCAAGCCCGGCGGCATCGGTGAGCACGGCCACGGGTTTCGCATCGTCGAGGATGGTGTCGACCTGCGCATCCGGGAAAGTGGGGTCGATGCAGACATAGGCGGCACCGGCTTTCAGCACCGCGAGTTGCGCGAGGTAGACGTGTTCCGAGTTCCGCGGGAGGATGATTGCGACCACACACTCACGGGTCACGAACGCGCGAAGGTGTGCGGCGAGGGCATCGGTCCGGCGGTCGAGTTCGGCGTACGTAGTGGTGCGACGGTGCGGACTCGCGGCGCAAGGTGGGGCGTCGATGGCGACATTCGCCGGCCACTTCCGGGCTGACCGTGTGAGAAACTCGTGGAGCAAACGCGGTTCCAAGTCGTGATCGTCCTGCCGAATAAATGCGCCGGAACTGGCGTGACACGGTCACACCGTGCGGTCTGCCCAACCGGAAAGGTTAACGGTGCCCACCAGGTCGGGACACGGGACATTCGCCCGACGGAACCGGCGGATGTTACGATCTGCCCGGACCCCGAAGTTGATTGGTATTCAACCCCTCACGCCGCAAAGAGTTCCCCGCGTGAATCGAACCGCGCCACCTGCCGGAGCGTCACTACAACCGGAATAATCAGATTCTATTACCCTCAACGCGTTCGACACGTGGTTGTTATGCAGTTCCCTCATCTCCACGATTGGCCAGTTACTGAAGAGGGCGCGGTCGCACTCCAACACACGCTCGCGAAGCGTGTGGACACCTCCGCCGCGCCAGTTCGGCCCATCGAGTATGTCGCGGGTGCGGACATCGCGTACCACCTTACGGAGTCGCGGCTGTTTGCGGCGGTCGTCGTGCTGAAGGTTTCCGATCTGTCGGTGGTCGAAGAGCGGACCATCTCACGTGAAGTGACTTTCCCGTATATTCCGGGGCTGCTGTCGTTCCGCGAAATACCTGCGCTGCTTGACACGTTCCGCGAATTGCGCCAACCTCCTGACGCGGTTATGCTCGATGGACAGGGAATCGCACACCCGCGCCGGTTCGGTCTGGCCTGCCACCTCGGATTGTGGCTAGACTTGCCGTGTGTGGGCTGCGCCAAGAGCTGGCTGGTGGGCGATCACACCCACCCAGGCCCCAGTGCTGGCGACACGACCCCTCTGACCGTGAACGGCGAAACGGTTGGCGCGGTGGTGCGTTCCGCCACGGGAGCGAAGCCGGTGTACGTGTCGCCGGGCCACAAAATCGACGTGGCCTCCGCGACCGCGCTGGTGTGCGCGACCCTGAGCGGCTACCGGCATCCCGTGCCAACCCGCGCGGGGCATATGGCCGCGAACCGCTTGCGGAGTGGTCATTAGTTGTTGGTTACTGGTCACTCGCTTCGGGCGGGTCGGAAGCGGGCGACAAGAGCACTGACCAATGACCAATGACCAATGACCAAGAAGCTTGAGCCGATTCCGGCAAAGTGCGGCGCGAGTGGGGGTTGGGGCGACCGCGTGAACCGTTCGCCGCGCATCATCCGGGTAACGGGCGCGCGAAGCCAAGAACCGGCTGTAGTCAGACCACAGGGCGCGCATTTTCTTGCGAGAGGGTACGCGCGAACGACGATACACCTGCGTAGAATAGGACGCGGATCACGGAATGGGTGAACCGAGTCCCGGGGCGGCGGATTCCGCCCCTACCCAGGACAAAGACCGACCGGCGCGAGGTCAGGATCGACGGCGCGACGGAGGGTTTGGACCGGGCAAGCCTCAGGCGTTTCGGCGTCTTGCTTGCATCAGGTCCGGGAGAGGGCGAACCGCGTGCGACGCACTCGGCTTGACCGGGGGTCGCACACCGACCGACTGCCTCGCGGGCCACACTCGCGAAAAGCAGGGAGACGATATTCCAATGCGCGAGACTTCACCACGTGGCTGGCACCGCTGGCGCGTTACTGTCGTCAAATCTGCCGCCACGCCCCCCGCGTTCGACCGGATGACGCGCCTCGGCGCCGCGCCGATCGCGGACCCGGAAGCGACGCGGCGCCCGGAACCGAAGGGGCCGGACGGCATCCGGCACGAACTTGTTGCCCGCGTCCGGCAGCAGATCGCTGACGGCACCTACGACACCGAGGAGAAGTGGCTCCTCGCGGAAGAAGCGTTGCTTCGCCGCGTCGCGGGCTGCGTGTGAGCGTTTCGGGAACTGGGGTCTGTGACTTCGGAACGCCACCCGTTGCGAAGACCCAGCCTCGCAGAGGCCAGTTACCGAATTGCCGAAAGCCGACCCGATTCACGGGTCGGCTTTCTCGTTGTCTTCACCTCACCGCCTCGCGCTCGGCTATAATTGCGGGTGATCGCGTTCCACCCGATTGGAGATGTCTATCGTGTCACTGCCTGCCGTCGCGGTGTCGCAGACCCCGGAGAACAAGTTTCGGGAGTACCTCGCGAGCCGCCCCAAACCGCAGCGGTTCACCGACCAGCAGCGCGAACTGGTGGAACACGTCTTCTCGCGTCACACGCACTTCGACGCCGAGGAACTGATCGGCGCCCTGAAGAGCGCGGGCAAGAGTGTGAGCCGCGCCACCGTGTATCGCACGCTCTCGAAGCTGGTGGACGCTGGCCTGTTGCGCCGGATCGAACTCGGAGAACGGACTGTCTTCGACCACGATTACGGCTACCCGGCCCACGATCACCTCGTCTGCGAACAGTGCAAATCGATGGAGGAGTTCCAGAGCGAGGAACTGGAATCGCTGCTAGATAAGGTTGCCGCACAGAACCAGTTCCGGCCGACGGGTCACACGCTTGTGATCCGCGGCATCTGCGCGGTGTGCAACGCGGCGCGGGCCGCGAAGCCCCGACTGGTGATGTAAGGCAATGGCGTGCCGTATCACTTCGTGGCCCCGGCGATTGTCGCCGGGGCCTGCTATTTTTTGGGTCAGGCGTCTACCGAACCACCTCGCTGCTGCCAGACAGAACCGAGTAGACGGCAGCGAGGCGGGGTCCATTTCACCAGGGAACGCATGAGCCGAGTCGGCGCGGCTCCGCTGGAGCTGGTGCCCAAGGTCCGGGAGTGATCGCCCCGCGGACACCCGGATCAGGACACGTTCACCGCGAACTGGATCTCGACGAAAGACCCGTCCAGGTCGGTTGCCCGCACGGTGATCGTCGTTGTGCCAGTCGTCAGCGGGTCGATCGTCAGCACACCCGCCGCCACGGTCGCGGTCGCGACAGCAGGGTTCGTGCTGCTCGTGGTGAAGATCATCCGGTCGACCGCGGCCAGTTCGCGGACGGTGGTCACGAGCGCCACGTCGTTCGCGGTGATGTTGGCCGGGAAGTTGGTCGTGTCCGCGCCGCTGCGAATCGGGAAGGGCGGCGCACCGGGGATGCCGGCGCCGTCGAAGGTCGAGAGGCTGGCGATCGCGTTCACCACCTGCTGCCCGCCATTCATTACCTGTCCGAACACCGTGAACCCGCCGTTCTGGGCGTCCAGGTTGGTCGAGTTGTCGGCCAGGTTGAAGAAGAACTCGTTGGTCGCGCTGTTCGGGTTGCCCCCCATTTTCGCCATCGCGATCGTGCCGCGTGTGTTCGACACTCCCGGTTGGTTCGCGATTGGGGGCGAAGCCGGGATCGGTGGGAACGCAGTGGCTGTGATCGTACCGGCGTCGTTGAACTTGAACCCGCCGCCCTGGAGGACGAAGTTGGGCGCCAGCCGGTGGAACACGGAGTTGTCGTAGTTGTAGGAGAGGAAGTTGGTTACCGTTGCGCCCGCCTGAGTCGCGAACAGGTGAACGTCGATGGAGCCTGTCTGACTGGTTGGGAACGTGGTCGTCAGCCGGGCGATCCGTTCCGCGTCGGCGAACGTGTTGGTGAGGTTAAACGTCAGGTCCGCCCCACCCGCGACCGCAGACTGATCCACGATGGCAGCGGTAACGGTTGGCGGGGTGTTGCGCGTGAAGGTCTGCGCGAGTGTTGCGCCGAGGTTGCCGATCGCGTCCAGCGAGCGGACCGCGAAGCTGTTGGGGCCAACGGCCAGCACCACGCCCGCGAAGGTGAATGCCCCGTTCGACGCGGAGGTCGTCTCGGCGAGCAGCGTGCCGGTGCCCGGTGTGCCGGGCACGGTGACCGCGAACAACCGAACGGTTGCGTTGGCCTCAGTTGTACCCGTGAGGTTGACCGAACTCGCGTCGGTGCGGAGGTCGCCCGCCGTGCCGCTGTCGGAGGCGGCAGCAAGGTTGAACTGCGAAACGACCGGTCCGGTGGTATCCACGGTCAGGTTCACGGGTGCCGCGGTGCCAACGTTGCCGGCCGGGTCGGTCGCGGTCGCGGATACCACAAACGTGCCGTCCGGGATCACGTCGGTCACGTTCGCACTCCACACACTGCCAGACACGGTCGCGGTGTACGTCTGGTTGTTCACGGTCACGCGCACGGTCGCGGTCGGGTCGTCCACGGTTCCGGTCAGCGTCGGGGTGGTGTCGATGGTCGTCTGCCCGTTGGTCGTGACCACCGGCATGAGGCTGTCGAACGTCAGCGTGATCGTGTTCGAGACCAGGCTCGCGTTGCCCGCGGCGTCGGTCGCGCCGCCAGCCGCGGCCGTTATGGTCACCACGCCCTGGTTTGTTGGCGTGACCTCGACCGTGAACGACCGCGCGTCGATTGCAGTGAACCCGGTCACCGTGCCGTTGGTCGCGGTCAAGTCGGATGCGTCGAACCCGGTCACGTCCTCGTCGAAGTTCACGGCGAGTGCGATCGGGGACGTGCGGGTCGGGTCCGTCACCGTGGTGGACAAGGTCGGGGTTGGGGGCGTCGTGGGCACTGGCCGGAAGCCGTTGGTGAACCCGACCATGGCCGGGCGCACGAGCGTGGAGTTGCGGTTATCGAAGAGGTCGTTGCCGGACGGGTTGAGCAGTCCGATAGCGACGACTCCAACGTTCGAAGCGATGACCTGATCGTCGCCCGCGCCGGTGTCGAGGAACACGTACCGGCGGAACACCGAGCCGTTCAGGATCGCGAGATCGTCGCCGGACCCGGTGCGCAGGATCGTCGCGGCCCGGTGTTCCGCGCCTGAGACCCCCAACACGTCGTTCCCGTCGCCCGTGTCCGCATCGAGTGTGCCGCGGTTGCGCATCCCGGAGACGATCAACTGGTCGTCGCCGCCGAACAACCGGATGTACAGATCACGCTCGACCTTCGCGACCGAGAGTGAAACGCCACCGTTGATTGTGGTGGTCGCGTCGAGCGCGCGGACGGTTGCGCCGCCGTTCGCATCGCCCGTGATCTGGATCCGGTTCCCCGCGTCGTCGCCCGTGACGTAGAGGGTGCCGCCGAACAGCACCACCCGCACGTTCCCGGATGGAACCGTGCGGTCTTCCAGACTCTCGACGCGTGGCACGAACCGGCGGGTGTTCGGCAGGGCATTTCGGCTCGAACTCATGGCACTGTCCCGTCGGAAAAATGCGAGTAATGTGCAGTTGGATCGGCTCACGCTCGCGAGGATTCAACCGGTAATGTCGGCGGAAGGTATCGTAGAGAATCGGTGGAACGCATCCAAAGGCGCACACTTCGGGCCTGCTGTAACGGCTGTATGGGGACTTGAGCCGTAACGGGAATAATCCCGAAAATCGCCCGTTTCTGGCGTCGCATCCGTTCCGCGTCGAGCGCCAGTGAAGGCGCATTTCGTACTGGCGCAGGCTGGAAGCCCGCGCCAGTACGAAAAGCTCACTTACCACCGAGCGCCTTGATCGGCGTGCGCAGGAAGAACACTCCGCTGCCGCCGGTCTGCGCCTTGTCGTCGTCGTAGAACACGGTGCCAATCGTGTCCTTGTCGAGCTGCACGGTGCGCGGGCACGCGCGGCCTCCGATCGCGCGCCCCGGAGCGTAGAACTCAACGGTGTTGGTGAAGTCCCAGGTCTTGCCGTCGTCGCGCGACACCACGTACCGCCACTTGGTGCCGCCGACACCTTCGCCCTGCACTTCGCCCGCGACCAGGTAGCCATTACCCAGCGCGACCATGTCGAACCGCCAGCCGTTCGCGCCGATCGCGGGGAACGGGGCGACCTTTTCCCACTTCTTCCCGCTGTCCGTGGAGCGTGTGCCCGCGCCACTCACCAGCGTGCCCTTCGGCGTGCGCACGATTGGCACCAGCCCGTGCTTTGTGCCGTCCGCGAAGTCGGTCACCGTTTCCGTCTTCGGGTTGTATGCAAGCGTGCGATCGCTGAGTGAGAACAGCCACTCGTCCTCCGCGAGTTCGATGAACGGATGCCGGATCACGCTGAATGCGTCCGCGTTCTTCGGGAGGGTTTTCGGTTCGTCCCACGTCTTGCCGTCGTCGCGGCTCACGCTGAACTGCACGAACCGCGACTTCACATCCTTCGCGTCCTTGTACCACGTGTTCCAGGCGTGAACGACGCGGCCGTCGGCGAGCGCCGTGAGCGAGCCGGGGTAGATTTCGAGCTTCTCGGTGTGCTTGAACGCGGCCGGTTCGCTCCACGTTTTCCCACCGTCGGCGGAGCGCGTGAGCCGCAAATCCTTGTAGTTCGACTGACTGTAGATGACGAGTACGGCACCGGTTTTTGTGACGCACGCAGCCGGGTGGATGTGCCCGCTCACGCCGGTCGCCATGCGCACCGGTTTCGGCGCGTCGTCCGCGGCGGAACACAGCGAAGCGGTCAACAGAAGGACGGGCGCGAAGCGAATGGCGAGTAACACGGTGGTGCTCCGGTTGGGATGAGGGTTGCCCGATTGTACCCGCGAGGAACTGACGCTGCTCCTCCGCGCTGGAAATCGTACTGGAGTGGAAAGAGTGATGCGTTTTGACGAGCCGGAAGCGTAAGCGATGGATTGGCCTGTCCGTCGCTTACGCTCTTTGAAGTTGCGCTCGCCGAAGCTCACGAGGAGTTGGCTTTTTGGTTTTCGCCCCTCCGGGGCGAAAACCAAATGCCAATTCTTCTTGCACACGCATCGAGCGCAACTTCAAAGCTTACGCTTCCGGCTCGTTCTGAACGGCCGCCGCGATCACGATTCGCGCGCACGCTTCGGCATCGGAACCGGCGTTGTGGTGGATCAGCCCGATGCCGAGCCGCCGACACACCGCAGGCAGGTTCGCGGGCTTCAGCGCCCACTTCTTCCGCGCGAGTTGAACCGTACACACGAACGGCAGCACCGGGGTTTCCAGCTTTGCGGCGGCGCAGCACGCTTGCAACACGCGCCGGTCGAAGGGCGCGTTGTGCGCCGCGAGGAAGGTCGCGCCTTCGAGCACCGGCGCGACTTTCGACCACACGTCCGCGAACACCGGTGCGTCCTTCACCATCGGCCACGTGATACCGTGAACGTAGGTGAACAGGATGTGTTCACGAGGCGGGCGGATCAGCACCGCTTCGCGGTGAACGATCTTCCCGGCTTCGACACGGACCAGCCCCACCGCACACGCGCTATCCGGGCCGTTGTCCGCGGTCTCGAAGTCGATCGCGACGAACGGCTCGTTCAGCGGCGGCAAAGGCGCAGATGGTTTACGACAGGGTGGCATGATGCCCAGTTTAGCGTTCGCCCCGGTGGGGCGAAAGACGATCTACTTCTTCGCGTCGACGCAGTAGATCGCGTCGAGGCCGCGAATGAACAGCGTGCCGTTGGCCGCGGCGGGGCTGGCCCAGAACATGTCGCGGCCGAGTTTGTTCACGTGAACCACTTCGAACTCTTTCCCGGCTTTCAGCACGTGCGTTTGGCCGTCCTCGTCGAGACAGAACACCTTGCCGTCCGCGGCCCACGGCGACGCCCAGAACGCCTTCGCGTTCGGGATGCGCTCCTTCGTGTACGCCGCCTTGCCCGTTTTGGCTTCAAAACAACTAAACCCCGAGATGCTACCCGCGGAGCCATGAATTTCGGATGAGTGGCTGAGACGTGTGGTGCGGTAACGGATTCTGGCGGTTAGGTGATTGGACCCGGCCGGCTGACGCCAGCGGTTCGACTGCTTCTCGTCGAACCGCCGGCGTTAGCCGACCGGGTTGTTTCGACCATCTCTACTTCTTGTCTTTCTTCGGGTCTTCTTTCTTCGGATCGGCCTTCTTCGGCTCGATCACGTCGAGCGTGCCGGAGAGCGTGAAGGCGTAGTCCTTGCCGCCGACCTTCGTGGTCGCGCGGAACACGAGTGGCGTCGGTCCCGCGGGCGTCGCGGGTTGTACGGTAAGACCAATCTCGCCCTTCGTCTGGCCTTTCACGATCGGCTTCACCACCGGCACCACGGTCGGCGGAAGGAACAGCGGCGCGATCACAATGTCCCCGTCCCCGCCCTCGCCCCGCGTCGCTTCGAGCAGAATCTTCCCCGTCTTGCCCTTCTCAATCGCGCCCGGCTCGAACGTCATCTTGATCCCGAATGGCGGCTTGTCGACCACACCGACGGCGCACTGGTTGAGCAGTTCCGTGGGCGGGTTCGGCATCCCGCCGAGGCTCGCCTTCACTGCGTCCGTGAGTGTGCCGTAGCGAGTCACGGTCGTGCCGTCGGCGGTGGCCGTTGCCTTCACGCGGAACGGGTACGCGCCCGTCTTCGTGCCGGCCTTCACGAGTACCGGAACGAACGCGAGCGCCTGCCCCACCGGAACCGTGACCTTGCCGCTCAGTGCTGCATCGCCGTCGATGCTGAGTTCCACCGGGCCCGCGTAGCCGTTCAGTCGCGTGACGGTGGCAAGTACCGCGCTGCTGCTCCCGGCGGCGGCTTCGGTACGGTCGAAAGCGAGCGCCACGGCGAGGTCCGGCCCAGACGGCACCACCGTGAGGAGATACACTTCGTTCGGCCCGTGTAGGAAGTTCTGGTGTTCGCACGCGAGGACATAATCGCCGTCCGCGGCCGGCGCGAACTCGAACCGGTTCGTCGGCGTGGCCGGGTTGCTTGTCGCCACCTGCGCCCCCTTCGCGTCGAGCACGCGAACGAGTACCTCCGCTGGTGAGTTCACCTCGAACGTGGACACGGAGATAATCAGTTTCTGCCCCTTCTTCCCCGCGATGGCGAAGTGGTCCATGTCCTTCGCCTTGTCGAACCGCGCGGACACACCGCCCGGTACCGGCAACTTGTTCGCCTTCGCGGGTTCGTCGTTCGGTTCCTGCTCGGCGGCTTGCGGGTAGTCGGTGACCAGCACCGGCACCGGCCAGCCCGCGTCCTTGCCAGCCGTGGGCACCGCGTAGAACGCGGTCGTGGCTGTTGGCACGGTCACGCTGACGGCTGGAATGGTGTCCGAGCCGGTGAAGCCGATGCTCGCTTGCTTGCCGCGCTCGGCCGCGAGCGGGAACGCGGTGGTTGCGCCTGGGAAATCGCCGATGCGGAGCCGGTAGAGGAAGTCCGCCCCGCCGCGGTGCGTGGTGTCGCGCACTTCGACCAGCACCTCGCCAGCTTCCTTGAAAGTGTGCGAAAGGCGGCAGTCGCCCTGCAACCCCGGCGTGTCGTCGGCATACAGATCGACCAGTTCGCGCTTGGTCTTCGCGTCGTGCAACACAACGATCGGGTCGAGCGGTGACCCGATGCGGCGGGCCAGCACCTCGAACGCGAGCTTCTGCCCGGCGGTCACCGTTACCTTGTAGAACTCGGACGTTTCCAGCGCGACGGAGCCGCTCGCCACGCACGGCGCGGTGACCGCCTGTGCGGTGTCCTTCGTGCGGTTCGCGTTCGTGGAGGCAACGACGGAAAGCGTGTCCACAACGAAGGGCCGCGCGTTCGAGACGCCGTGCTTGGTCGAGACGCGAAGGGTGTACAGCCCGATCGGGCACTTCGGATCGATCGCGACCTTCACGCGCAGTTTGGCGGCTTCGGTGCCGTTCTTGTTGTCGGTCGGAATGGTGACCTTGCCGGGGCAACCGAGCATCACGCTCATGGCGTCGGCGAGGTTGGTGCCGGTGAGCGTAAGTTCGACTTCCGCACCCGGCTTCGCGCCGAGCGTGGAGGGCGTGGTCAGCGTGGGCGATTGGGGCGCGGCGACGATCACCGGCGCCTTCGGTTGCGCCACGGCGTCGCGCTCGCCGGTGGACATCACCAGCGCGACCCCGGACGCGAACCCAATGAGCGCGAAAACCCAGGTGGGACGGCGTGACGACATGTTGTGACCTCTGAAGGGGAATCTCAGGCGGGATGCGTCCGATGATACCGACTCGCCGCGCGGCTGACCAGCGTTGATCGCACTTCCAAAGAGACCCGGCCTGCGTCAGCAGCCCGGGTGTTACTTGCGCTTGCTACTCGCCTGCGAATCGCGGACAGTAACCACATCATGAACGAAGCCCTGTCGCGCAACAGTTACGACGACGTACCTTACGACAGTTACCCGTACCAGCAGTCGCACCCGTCGCGTCTGGCGACGATGGCCACGCTGTTCGGGCTGACACCGCCGAACGTCGCGAAGTGCCGCGTCCTCGAACTCGGGTGCGCCGCGGGCGGGAACCTGATCCCGGTCGCGGAGGCGTTCCCCGATTCCTGGTTCGTCGGCGTCGATCTCTCCGCCCGGCAGATCGCGGACGGCGAACTCATGATCCGCAAGACCGGCCTCGCGAACGTAGCCTTGCGGCAAGCGAGCATCAGCGATATCGACGACACCTACGGCCACTTCGACTACATCATTTGCCACGGCGTTTTCTCGTGGGTTCCCCGCGACGTGCAGCAGAAGATCTTCGAAGTGTGCGCCAACCACCTCACGCCGAACGGCGTTGCGTACGTCTCTTACAACACGTATCCGGGCTGGCACATGCGCGGCATGATCCGCGACATGATGCGCTACCACGCCTTCCGCTTCGACCAGCCGGAGCAGCGCATTGGTCAGGCGCGCGCGCTGCTCGACTTCCTCGCGCAATCGACCGAGAAGGACACCGGCGCGTATGGCGTGCTGCTCCGCTCCGAACTCGATCTCCTGCGGCGGCAGTCGGACCACTACATCTATCACGAGCAACTCGAAGACTTCAACGAGCCGGTGTACTTCCACCAGTTCATGGCGCGGGCCGAACCGTTTGGACTTCGCTACCTGGGCGAGTCGCGCATCAACACGATGGTCACGGGCAACTTCGGCCCGGAGGTGCAGAAGACACTCGCGGTGATGGCCACGGACCAGATTCAGACGGAGCAGTACCTCGACTTCGTGCGCAACCGCACGTTCCGAGAAACGCTGTTGGTGCGTGTCGAAGCGATCCCGAACTGGGGAATCGTACCGGAGCGTGTGTACGGGTTGCACGTCGCCTGTGGGGCGAAAGCGACGGGCAAGGGGGGCGAACTTGCGTCGAACACTGTTGCGCAGCAGTTTCAAAGCCCCAGCGGGATGGTAATCTCCGCGACTGGCCCGGTGTTCAAGGCCGCGATGCTCACGCTCATCGAAGCATGGCCGGGGACGATCTCGTTTGTGGAACTGCTCCAGCGGGCGGTCGCGAAACTCGGCCGGATCGCGACTAACGAAGACCTGCAAACGCTCGCGTTGGGCCTCTTGAACGCTTACATCTCGTCGGATCTGCTCGAACTGCACGCGACGCCGCTCGCCTTCGCTCGCGTTCCGGGTGAGAAGCCGGTGGCGCTGGTTCATGCTCGCGTGCGCGCCGCCGACGGGCACGCATCGGTGACCAATCGGCGACACGAGTTGGTGAAACTCTCCGACATGGGGCTGCGGTTGTTGCCACTACTCGACGGCACTCGCGACCGAGTCGCACTCGTGGAATCGCTCACCACAAAGTCGCTCGCGGGGGAACTGACCGTGCGGCGCGGCGGCCAGCCGATCACCGACGCGGACGAACTTCATGCGGGCCTCACCGCGACCCTCGGGCCGACCCTCGACTCGCTCGCCCGCGACGCGCTGCTTGTCAAGTAATCGTCGCCGTCACGCGGAGCGTGATGTCGCCTTCGCGGTTCAGGTGTGCTTTGCGCAGAACGTTCTCGCTTGCCCAGGCGCGGACATCACGCGGAGCGTGATGACTACGCGAAATACCCGATCACACGGAGCAATTCCGCGGTCAGCGCGAACGGCTTCGCGGGAATGCTCTCCAGCCGGAAGCGCGGCAACAGTTCGCGCGGCGTGATCGGCTCTGGGCGAGCGAGCCAGCCGCACGACCACGCGAGCAAGCCTACCAGTGATTCCGGTTTTACCCCCGCGTCGCGGAGAGCGGCGAGCCGCGTGTCGCCGTGCCGCTTTGCCAACCGGCGGCCGTCTTCGCCCACCACGAGCGGCACGTGTGCGAACCGCGGCTCCGACAAACCAAGTGCGCGATAGAGGAAAAGTTGTCGCGGCGTGGACGGAATCAGATCGTCCCCGCGAACCACTTCCGTGATCCCCATTGCGGCGTCATCGACCACCACCGCGAGTTGGTACGCCGGCGTTCCTGTGTTTTTCCACACGACGAAGTCCCCGCCGGCGTGCTTCACGTCGATGTGCTGCTCGCCCGCGCAGAGGTCGGTGAAAGGCACGCTCTCGGTCACGCGGAAACGCCACGCGAACGGCTTACCTTCGGCGAGAAGTTTCATCGCGTCCGCGACACACCGATGCGAACACGTCCCCGGATAAGTGACCTCTTCGCCGGCATGCGGCGCGCTGGCAGCGGAACTAATGTCCGATCGCGTGCAAGTGCAGGGGTAAACCAACTCGTTCCGCCTCAGCACTTCCAGCGCGGCTTCGTAGTGTGGGAGCCGCGTCGTCTGAATCACTGGTTCGCCGTCCCAGTCCAGCCCGAGCCAGCGCAGATCGGTGATCGCTTGTTCGGCCGCGCCCGGCTTGATGCGCGGCGAGTCGATGTCCTCGATGCGGAGTTTCACCGCGCCGCCTTGTGCGCGAGCCGAGAGCCACGCAACGAGGTACGTGCGCGCATTCCCGACGTGCTGCGCCCCGGTCGGCGACGGTGCCAGTCGGCCGGTGAGAGCGGTTGACATGCGCCCATGATACCGCGCCGCCGTTGGGGTTGTGCGTTTGGGCGGGTCGCGGCATGATTCCGCCCGGTTCGCCCCATTTCTTACGGACAAGGAGCGCGTGCATGTCAGGTCGAACGGTCCCGCGATTCGCGCTGATCGGGTTGCTCGCCGCAACACTCACGGCCCCCGCCGTGGCTCAAGAGGCACGCCCCACGGCGCCGATGCCGCGGGCGAAGAACCGGCCCGATCTCGCCGCGTTTTCCGTTTACGATCGTGTGAACGGCCCGCTGATGCCCAACCCGGTGCCGCCGGAACTGCCCGTGCCGACGATGACCCCGCCAGCGACGCCCGCGTTTCCTCGCACCGACGTGTTCGAGTTCAGTGTCGAACTGCGCGGGGACGGGAAGCCACAGTCCTTCACTCGCGGTTTCGGTTCGTACTGCGCGCCGGCGATTCCGCGACTCGTCGCGCCAGCGACTCAGCAACAGTTCACGCTCCGCGACGCGCCCAGGATCGTCCTGATCGGCGGGGAAGACGTGTTCGCCCCGACATGCCCACCGTGCCCGCTTCCGCGGATCGCTCCGAACCCGCTGTTGGGGACGTGGTATCGTGAGTTGCCCGGTACGGTGATCTCCGCGACCTTCACGCACGACGAACTGAAACTGTACCTGACGCAGTCCGTCGAGGGCCACACTGCGAGTTGCACGATCACTGCGCACTACACGCTCACGAAGGACGGGCTGGTGTACGGAGCCATCACCGGCGCAGATGTTGACATCAAGATCGACCCGAAGACCGGCGAATCGCCGTTTGACTCGGCCGTGGTTGAACTCGCGACGGGCCTCCAACAGCTCGTAGATGCGCCGTTCTCGTTCCGCACGAAGATGACTTCCGCTGGCTTGATGGTGAGTGGCCTCAAGTGCAGTACGCAAATGGCGAAAGGCGAAACGGACATCTTCGGTGGCATGTTCAAGCCCGCGAAGGACGGGCGCGTGCCGGTCCCGGTGTCGCTGAACACGACCAGAAAAGCCGCCCCGCCCGTTGTTGGAGCCGCCATCGGCACTGTGACCGGTGCCACGACGGGCGCGCTGATTGGCAATGACGCCTACAAACTCGTGCCTGCGACCCCAGATTGCCAGCGTGTTGGGATCGACTTCAACACGAACCCGCCCCGGATGATCGCGCCGGCCGTTCCCGGTGGCGCTTACGTGCCCGTCGCGCCGCCGTGCCAAACGCCGCAGCCAGTTAAGCCGGTCGGGGGCGGCGTTCCAGATGATTCGACGAAGCAACTCGCGACGGAAGCGTTCGGTCAGCTCCTTCAGCAAAGCGGAGTGACTCGACCGATCACCGACGCCAGCGTCATGGGCGGCATGACGCTGCCCAGCGGGCGGTATCTGGACCACTTCCCGCAGTACTTCGCACCGGACCCAGTGTTTCCGATGCCGCGAGAACTGGCCTGCCCGAGCGCGGCCGTTCCGCCTGGCCCCGGCGCGTCGATCCATGGGACGTACATTCCCACCCCAGCGACGCCGAGTTTCGTGGGAACGTGGTATCGCGACGTGGCCGGGAAACAGTGCGTGGTGAAGGTCTTGCCGAATCACCTCACACTGACCGTGTCCGAGGCGCACAACGATAACGGTAAGGTCTCGGTCGCGAGTCTCGTCATCACCGCCGACTACCACCTGACCCGCGACGGTCTGACCGCCGTGGGGCTGATTACGAGCGTGGATGTGAGCTTCGAGGGCGAGTTCCCTCAGGAAGACTCGAAGCCGTTCTTCGAGATGCTTAACGAACTTCAGAAGGCACTGGAAGACAAGCCGTTCGCGCTGACGTTCCGCGCCTACGATCTGTCGCTGGTGATCGGGAACGTGCGGATGCCGACGGTGTCGGACAAGATGGAAGTGCAACCGGCCGGGTACATGGCTGGACGCTACAAGTCCGCCGGCGTCCAGATGCCGAAGCCGAAGGCGATCAAGGTGACCGCCGAGCCGAAGGCGCTGCCGCCCGCACCGAGCATTTACGTCGCGCCCTCGGCGGGAACGCAGGGGCTGCCGTACTACGTCGCGCCTCCGCCCGCGCCGAACAGCGAGATGCTTCCGCCGCAGGCGTTGCCGACGCCGCGAGTTGTCCCGTCGAGCGCGTCGGAACCGGTGCCGTCGATGACTGAGCCGACACCGCAGATGCCGCAGATGCCGCAACCGATCCCGCCGGCGATGTCGGTGAATGAAGAGCCGAAGCCCGCGAAAGTATCCGCGAAGGTGCTGATTCCGGGCTTGATGTACGCCAACACGAGCAACCCGAACATCCGCATGCAGCAGTTGCTTCGTGAGTCGGAGGACCTGCGCCAGATTACCAATGAGTGGCGGCACTTCTGGTTCAAGGACAAGCCCGCTCACCTCACGCCCGAACGCATTCACGGCGGCATCTACTGACCAACTGGCTGGTTGGGCACTGCACACCTCGTTCACGCAGCGCATCGGCGCAGCGCGAACGAGGTGGGTTCCCTCGGTACGATGCTCGGCGGCGTTTCTTGTCTGTTGCTGCTTGCGGCAAAAGACAAGAAACGCGTTGTCATTCCGCCGGGTTCGCACGCATACTAAGCCGCGATGACGCTCGCGTTCCGCCACCGACCTGTTCCCGATTCCGCTCTGTCCCGGTGGGATAGCCGCTGGAAACTCGCGGCCGTGCTGCTCGCTGTCGGCGGAATCGCGGCCCTCGATCACCTCGCGCCTGCGGCCGTCGCGCTCGCCCTCGGACTGTCCCTTCTGATCCTCGCTCGCCTGCCCGGCGCGTGGGTTCGTGTGCGGTTGTTCCTCTTCGCGCTCGCGGCCCTGCCCTTCCTGCTCGTACTGCCGTTCACGCTCGAAGGCCCGGGTTGGGACATCGGCCCGGTAAAAATCTCGGAGCGTGGGCTGATCGCGGGGTTCGCGGTGTTCTGTCGCGGGCTTACCATTGGTTGTTTCGCGCTCCTCCTGGTCGGAACCGCACCGCTCCACCACACGCTCGCGGCGGCACACAAGTTGAGGCTACCGGGACTTCTGGTGCAACTCACGCTGCTCGCGTACCGGTACGCGTTCCTGCTCGCGGACGAAATGCGCAGGCTTCGCGTCGCGATGCGCACGCGCGGGTTCCGCGTGCGAGCCACACGCCACGGCTACCGCGCTCTCGGACACGCCACCGGCGCGCTGCTCGTGCGAGGTGCCGAGCGTGCCGACAACGTCGCCGCCGCGATGCGCTGTCGCGGGTTCGACGGCAAGTTCCACACGCTCACCGCGTTCCGTACACGCGCCGCCGATATCATCTCCTTTGTGGCCCTCGTTGCCGCCGCCGCCGCGTTCGTGCTCTGGGACCGCTTGGGTTTGTCTTGACTCCGAACTCCGCACTCCGAACTCAGCACTTGTCCCACCGCTACGCGGACGGTCGCGTCGCGCTCGATGACATCTCCTTCGCGGTCGAAGCGAACGAGTGCGTCGCGATCGTCGGCCCAAACGGGGCCGGCAAAACGACGCTCTTCCTGCGGCTCTGTGGCGTCCTCGCGGGGAAGCCCGGGCAAGCGACGATTGGCGGCCTCGACCCCGCCGTTCCCGAACACCGGAAGAAACTGCCAGAAGTGGTCGGTGTCGTGTTCCAGAACCCGGACGACCAACTCTTCAGCCCCACCGTGGCGGAAGATGTCGCGTTCGGCCCGCTGAACATGGGCGCGACCCCCGACGAGGCGAAGGCGCGCGTGACAGAGGCGCTTCAAGCGGTGGGAATGCCGGACGCGGGCGAGCGCGTGCCGTTTCAGCTATCCGGCGGCGAAAAGCGCCGGGCCGCGCTCGCGGGCGTACTCGCAATGCGCCCTTCGGTGCTGTTGCTCGACGAACCGAGCATGTTCCTCGATCCGCGGGGAAGGCGCGAGTTGATCGCCGTGATTCGCGCGCTCCCAGGGACGAAACTGATCGCGACCCACGACCTTGATCTGGTGTTAGACATCTGCCCGCGTGTGCTGGTGCTCGACGCGGGCAAACTCGCGGCCGACGGACCCGCCGAAAAGCTCCTCGCCAACGTTGATCTGATGGAGAAGCACGGTCTGGAAGTGCCTTTTCGCTTACGCCACGCGTAGCCGCGACGCGCAGCGGAGCGCGGACACTCCGCACATTTCAGGAATTTCGCCACCCTATTCGCATCGTATACTGGAACGAATAAGCTCCTCCACCACGAAGCACCCCATGCCTTCCACCCTGCTCGCCGAACCGCCGTTGAACCCGGTCCACGAGATCTTCCACGTGGACCGCATCCTGAAGCCCGACGAAATCACGCCCCCGCGCAAGCACAAGATCATCGCCGTGTTGCCCGCGTACAACGCGGAGAAGACGCTCGCCGCGACCATCGCGGACTTCCCCGTCGGAAGCGTGGACGAAATCCTGCTGGTAGACGATGGCAGCACGGACAACACTGTCGCGATCGCGCGCGAGATGGGGCTGACGGTCATCGTTCACGAGAAGAACACCGGGTACGGCGGCAACCAGAAGACGTGCTACAGGTACTGCCTCGAACACGGCGCCGACATCGTCGTGATGATCCACCCGGACTACCAGTACGACGCGAGAACGATCCCGCACGCGGTCGGGATGATCGAACTGGGCATCTGTGACGTGATCCTCGGCAACCGGGTGCGGAGCCGGGCCGAAGCGATGAAGTGTGGGATGCCGTGGTGGAAGTACGTGAGCAACCGCGGGCTGACCGCGTTCGAGAACCTGATGCTCGGACAGAACCTGGGCGAGTTCCATAGCGGGTTCCGCGTCTACCGCCGTCAGGTGCTGGAGACGATTCCGTTCGAGCGGAACAGCAACGACTTCGTGTTCGACACGCAGTTCTTGGTTCAAGCGGTCCACTTCGGGTTCCGGCTGGGCGACATCCCGGTTCCCGTGCGGTACTTCGACGAGGCGAGTCAGATCAACTTCCGCCGCAGCACGAAGTACGGCATCCAGACGCTCACGACAGTGAACAAATACTGGATGAACAAACTGCGGCTGTGGCGGAGCAATCTGTTCAAACCGAAGGGGTAGCGGCGAGCCACGGCTTCGGCAACGGCTCGCGGTCCGGTTGGGCAAACGTCGCCTTCGCCTCTTCGGAGAACAGCAGCGCCGGGGAGTAGTGCGCGAGTATCGCCGAGAGGTTGCGGTCGAACAGGTCGGGGTTGCGCTTGCGGAAGTTGCCGAACTTCTCCCCCGGCTTCGACCGTGCCGCGACCAACCGGACAAACGCCGTCGTGATGGTTTCGTGGAAACCGATCGGCTTCGGCTCCGCCGCGGGTTCGGCGGCCGCTTCTGCCGGTGCGGTGGCGCCGCACGGCCGGTTCTGCTGGGCGATGAACGCGTTGTTCAGTTTCTTGATCCCGGACCGCACCTTGCTCCGGGCCTGGCTGTAAGTATCGGTTCGCGCCACGTACAGCCACGCCATGCGGACGTGCGCTTCGTGCGTCCAATCCTTGCGCGCGATCTGGCGGTTCTCGAACTGGGTCAGGAATTTGTTGTCGGTCATTGTTGGCTCCTCCAAAAATTGGTTTGTTGGATGGACAGTTTCTCTGGGTGGGAGGTTCACTCCCCAATTCCAACTCAACCCCTATATCCCACCGAACAGAAGGCGGCTATCTCCGTTGTGACCTCCAAGAACAGGGGAGGTCACGCTGTTGTTTGCGCACAATGACGGTTGGCATTCAATCAGATTGGAGTAATTCTTTGTCCCGACGCAACTTCTGGAGAGGCCACTTTTGACATCCCCACCACGGCCGTGAGTAGAAACTCCAAGCAATCCAAGCTGTTTCGAGCATTTTCAGTGGCATTCAAGCAATCCACGCGCAAACCGCGACGTGACCGCAGTACAGGGGATACCGATCCCCCAACCCCCTTTCCTAAACAAGGAAGGGGGAGTAAGAGAAGGTAGCGAACCCACGCCTTCTGTCCGTAGCCCCTCCTTTCTTCGGGGAGGGGTTGGGAGGGTTCTTCGGGAGTTTCCCAATGCTTCGGCTCCGTTTCCCTCTCGCACTCGCACTCGCACTCGCACTCGCACTCACGCTCACGCTTCGCGCAGGCGACTGGCCGAACCTGCACGGTCCAGCGCGCGACGGGCACTCCGCCGAAACCAAACTCAATTGGGACTGGCCGAAGGACGGGCCACCGGTGGTCTGGAAGCTCGACACCGGCGCCGGCTGGGCGAGTCCGGTCGTGAGCGGCGAGAGCCTCATCCTCTTCCACCGCGTTGGAGACGACGAGATTGTCGCGTGCCTGAACGCGACGACGGGCAAGGAGAAGTGGAAGTACACCTACACCACGAAGTACAAGGACGATTTCGGCTTCGACAACGGCCCGCGCGCGACGCCCACCATCGCCGACGGAGCGGTGTACACGCTCGGCGCCAACAGCGACCTGACCGCGGTGGGGATTGCCACCGGCAAGAAGATCTGGTCGCGTAACCTGATCGACGACTACAAGCCCGCGAAGGGGTTCTTCGGGGTCGCGTGTTCGCCGCTCGTGGTGGGAAAAAAGGTGTTCGTGAACGTCGGCGCGAAGGGCGCTGGCGTGGTCTGCTTCGACGCAACCGACGGCAAAGAGGTGTGGAAATCGACCGACGACGGCCCGAGTTATTCGTCGCCCACGATCGCGGAGATCGATGGCAAACCGGCCGCGGTGTTTCTCACGCGTGCGGGGCTGCGCGTTCTCGATACCGACAACGGCAAGTCGCTGTACGACTTCGCGTGGCGCCCACGCGACAACGCCAGTGTGCAGGCCGCGACTCCATTAGTGTGGAAGGATGAAATCTTCCTGACTGTCTCCTACGCGACCGGCGGCGTGCTGCTCAAGACGAAGAAGGGTGAGTTGACGGAGGTGTGGTCGAATGACAAGTCGCTATCGAGCCAGTACAACACGCCGGTTCGCGTGGGCGATTACCTTTATGGAACGAACGGCCGCTCGGACCTGGGCGCGGCGCAACTGCGGTGTGTCGTGTGGAAGACTGGCGAAGTGAAGTGGAGCGAGGCGAAGTTCGGCGTCGCGTCGCTGATCGCGGTGGATGGCGGGTTGCTCGCGCTGAACGAAGCGGGCGAGTTGGCGCGGTTCGATGCCTCACCCGATGGCTACAAGGAACGCGCTCGCGCAACCTTACTGACGAAGCCGACACGCCCGTCGCCGGCGCTGGCGAACGGTCTGCTCTACGTCCGCGATGGCAAGCAGTTGATGTGCGTGAGTCTGAAAAAGTAAAAGCCGCTCGCGGCCTCGCACGCACGCGATCACTTCTCCACGGGCAGCCCGTTGTCGGTCCACGCGCGCCAGCCGCCGTCCATGCTGATCACGTTCGTGTAGCCCATCTTCTGGATCGCGTCGGCCGCGAGCGCGGAGCGGAACCCGCCGCCGCAGTACAGCACCAACGGTGTTGCGGGGTCGGGTATCTTCGCCTCGATGTCGCGTTCGATGACGCCCTTACCGAGGTGAACGGCACCGGGGATGTGCCCGGCCGCGAACTCGCTTTCCTCGCGCACATCCACAAGAATAAACGTCTCGCCCGCGGCCTTGCGGGCGCACACGTCCGCTACCGTGCATTCGGTCACGCGAGCCTTCGCGTCGGTGACGATCTTCAGGAACCCCGGCGTGTGTTGCTTCGCCATACGATCCGCCCTCTATGCAGTTTTCAGATCACTCGTCGTCATCGTCTGTCTTCAGCAACACCTTGTGGATGAGCGTTTCGACTTCGCGCACGTTCTCGATGCCGAGGAATCCGTAGTGGGTCGTCGTCTGGCTGGTTTCGCTCCGCACGGTGCGCCCGGTCTTGCGGTCCACGTAGTCGGTGCGCTGCTCGGTGATCTTGGTTTTGAAGATCAGGTTGCCCGCGCCCTCCGGCGACTTCGCGCCCTTGACCCTCATGCGTCGCAGTTCGCTTGGCTCGTAGGTGGTGGCTTCACCCCCTGAGCCGAACAGCGACGCGGCGTACACGATCGCACGCTGATCGGTGACCGCGTACCAACTCCGCTCGGCGGCCTTGATCGTGGCCTTTGGGACGAAGATCATGATCCCGACGCCGACGAGGACGAAGATGAGCGGGATCAACCCGGCGAACCACGGGGCGACCGCGAAGAAGACGGCCGAGAACAGCAGCCCGGCGCAGGTGATCCCGATCCCGACGAACAGGGGCACGCGGGCGTTGCGTTGCGCGATCTCCGGGCACATGCGCCCGCACCAGTGAAGCACCTCGGTGCGCGACATCTCCTCCGCGACCTGCGCCATCAGCGTCTTGTTCTTGAAGCCGGGGTTGAGTTCGAGCGCCTCGGCCGCGCTGGGGTCGCGTTGGAAGTCGCCGCCGCCACCGCTCCCGCTTTTCTTCTTGGCCTTGGGCTTCGGCTCGTCTTCGTCCTCGTCGGGCAAATCTTCGACCGCCTTGCCCTTTTTCTTGGGCTTCTCGTCTTCGTCATCGTCTCGTGACTTCGACTTCTTCTTGCCGCGCGACTCTTCTTCGAGCGACTTGGTCTTCGCCTGGTATTTCTTCTTGGCAGGCGGGACCATGGTGCCTTCGCACTCAGGGCACGTTTCCTCGTTGCCGTCGTCGGACTGTTTGGTGTGCCCGCAATCTGGGCACTTGATGGTGATTGCCATTGGGGTAATTCCTCGTGGAAGGCACGCGAGAAGAGCGATTGCCGCAGATGGCCGCTCTTCTATTCTTTGTCACTTCAGATAGCGGTTCAGCACGTTCTCGATCATCTCCTGACGCCCGGAGACGTTCGGGGACGCGTCGCCTTTCTTCAGCATGTACGCTTCGAGTTCCTCGAACTTCATCTTGCCCGATTCGACGTCGGCGCCGATGCCGCTGTCCCAACTCGCGTACCGCTGCTTCACGATGTTTTTCAGCACGCCGTCCTTGCGGATTGCCGCCGCGATCTTCAGACCATGGGCGAAGGCATCCATCCCGCCGATGTGCGCGTGGAACAGGTCCACCGGCTCGAAACTGTCGCGACGAACCTTCGCATCGAAGTTCATCCCGCCGCTGCCGATGCCGCCCTGATTCAGCACGATCAGCATGACTTGCGCGGTGAGGTACAGGTCCGTCGGGAACTGGTCCGTGTCCCAGCCGAGCAACAGGTCGCCGCGGTTCGCGTCGATGCTGCCGAGCATCCCGTTGATGCTCGCGTATTCGAGTTCGTGGCCCATCGTGTGACGCGCGAGCGTCGCGTGGTTCGTCTCCACGTTGAACTTGAACTCTTTCTCCAACCCGTTGCTGCGCAAGAACGCGAGCGAGTGCGCGCAGTCGAAATCGTACTGGTGCGAAGTCGGCTCGTGCGGCTTCGGTTCGATCAGGAACGCGCCGGTGAAGCCGATCTTCCGCTTGTACTCCACAGCCATGTGGAAGAACTTCGCGAGGTGCGCGAGTTCGCGCTTGAGGTCGGTGTTCCAGAGGGTCATGTACCCTTCGCGCCCACCCCAGAAGACGTAGTTCTCGCCACCGAGTTCCTTCGTCACTTCGAGCGCCTTCTTCACCTGCGCCGCGGAGTAAGCGAACACGTCGGCGTTGCAACTCGTGCTCGCCCCGTGAACGAACCGCCGGTTACTGAACAGGTTCGCGGTGCCCCACAGGAGCTTGATCCCGGTGCGGCTCTGCGCGTCCTTGAGCTTCTTCACGACGCTGTCGAGGATCTTGTTCGTTTCGGTAAGGTTCGCGCCTTCGGGGGCCACGTCGCGATCGTGAAAGCAGTAGTACGGGACGCCGAGTTTCTCCATGAACTCGAACGCCACCTCGACGCGTTTCAGCGCCATCTCGGGGCTATCGCTGCCGTCTTCCCATGGGCGAACGGCGCAACCGGGACCAAAGGGGTCGCCGCCCATCCCGCGGAACGTGTGCCAGTAGCACACCGCGAACCGCAGGTGGTCGCGCATCGACTTGCCTTCGACGAGTTCGTCCGGGTTGTAGTGCCGGTACGCGAGCGGGTTGGTGCTATCCGGTCCTTCGTACTTGATCTTGGGAACGTCGGGGAAGAATGACATGGCGCGCCTGAGTTGAGAGGTTTCGGGGGTCGTGAGGTGAGGGTAGCGTTTCGCGGCGGGCGCGGGTAGGATTTGTGTCGGCGGCTTCCCGTTTATCCCATCCATTTCGTTGGGGGAGAGGCCGTGTCCGAACCTGTCGAGTTCCCCATTCCGCCGGATGATCTCCGGTTCCTCGAACGTGTTGAGCGGAGCAGATCGCCACCGCCAAGTACTCAATCGCGCGACCCACCGCCGCGGGTGCCGTGCGTGGGTTCTGCCGCGGGTCAGGTTCTCCGTGGGTACCTATACCGGCGTTGGCGACCGCGACGGGTGTGTGAGGCGCGAAGGTGGGCACCCCCGACTGGGTTCGCGAAGGTGGTGTGTGTGTGGCCTCGGTGCTGTTCGCTCTTGAACTGATTTACTTTCTCGCATGCTGGCCCGAGTTAAGCGGGCGGCGGATCAGGGTGAGCCTCATCACACCGCGCGACGTGCAGCGAATCGTGTACCTCCGGGTCGCGTCCGCTCGGCACTCAGCGGACGTTCGCGACGAGCAATAACAGCAGCGCCAGGACGGCAGCGAGCATGACGAGCGTGACGTGGTTCGGACGCGTGGTGAGGACGGGTGACAGCCGCATGGCAGTTCCCCCAAAGAGACCGGGCTACAACACGATGATACCACATTGCCGTCGTCAACACACCCCCTTCACCGCAACTGGCGCCGTGCGTTTCCGCGTTCACGCCTTGCGCATCTGTTCCATCAGCGCGATCATGAACGCGGGCAGGTCTTCCGGGGTGCGGCTCGTGATCACGTTGCCGTCAACGCACACTTCCTGATCGACGTAGGTGCCGCCCGCGTTCGTCACGTCGTCCTTGATGGAGTGGAAGCACGTCACCTTCTTGCCCTTCAGCCCTGTTGTCGAACAAAGTACCCACGGCCCGTGACAGATGGCCGCGACCGGCTTGTTCTGCGCGAGAGCGTCGCGCACCAGCTTCATCATCGCTTCGCCGCGGCGGATGTAGTCAGGCGAGAAGCCGCCGGGGATCACCACTGCGGCGAAGTCCGTGGCGCTCGCGTCCTTCGCGGCAAGTGTGGCCTTCGCGGGGTAGCCGAGTTTGCTCGCGTAGGTTTTGCCCGCTTCGGGGCCGACCAGTTCGACCACGCACCCGGCCTCGCGCAACCGGTACACCGGATACCACACTTCCATTTCCTGGTACTGCTGTTCGACCAGCACCGCGACACGCTTACCTTGCAGACTCATTGCCGAGACTCCGGAGGAGATAGAATGAAGTGTATGAACGAGCCGCGACCGCAAGGGAGCGGTTGGCGTTTGCCACTCCTTTGCGGTCGCGGCTCGTTACCCGAGCTATTTCAGCGCCACTCTCACGAACGTGGGCCAGTACAACTCCGCGTTGTTGATCACCGGGCCCAACTCGAAGGAGTTGGTCGCGTAGGAGATGACGAGTTCGTTGCCGGTCGCGAGGTGCGCGTGCGCCTTGCCCGCGTAGGTGAACACCTTCTTGTCCTTCTTCATCTCGGGGCATGTGTAGAGCCACACCGGGTCCGACCACGGGCCTTCCGGGGCCGTCGCGAACCGCCCTACGATGCGGTCCGAAAGGCCGTTCTCGGTGTATACGATCGCGTACTGCTTCAGCCCCGGTAGGTAGCTCACCGAGAACTCGGCCGCGAGCGTGTCGATCTGCTTGGTCGCGTCCTTCGCGTCGGGCTTCCATTCACCGTTTGCGTAGAATCGCCATTGATCGAAGTCCGCGATCTTGTCTTTCGCGACGCGGGCGACGAGCAACTCACGCCGCGGGAAGAATCGCGTCTGCCTCTCCTCGTAGCCGTACACGTAGACGTGATCGCCAACCGTCAGCACGGCGGAGCCGAACGAAATCTTCCGCTCGTCGAACGTCGCGAACGGCACCTTCACGTACTTGGGCTTCCACTTCAGCGGGTCCGCGTCCGGCTTCTCGACCGTGCCGAGCCACGTGTCGATCGCCTTGAAGCCGAACGCGCCCTCACCGGCCTTCTCGAAGCGTGGCAAGAAGACATGCAACTTCTCGTCCGCGAAGTGCCCCGCGAACTGCCAGAACCAGCCCTTCCCGTCGGGCGGCGTGAAGATCGGCAGGGGCTTGCCGTTCGTGCTCTTCTGGATCGCGAACGTGAACTTCGCGTCGGGGCCGTTCCCATCTTGAACGCCAATGGTGTTGTTCACCAGCACCACGTTTTTGCGCTTGCCGTCGCGCACGGTCCCGACCCACGTGTCACTGAACAGCCACAGGGTTCGCTTGTCCGACCGCGACACGGAGAACGCGCCGTCCCCGCCGACCCAGCCGTCCTTGAGGCGGAAGCGCGCGTTGAGCACCGCGTCCGGTTCCGCCTTCACGACGACTGGCGGCTCTGGCGGTGCGCCGAGCAGTGTGAGCAGTACAAACGCAGAGGCGTTCACTTCTTCGGTTCCTTCTTGGTGAAGATGACGACGTGTTGCCACGGGAGTGTGCCCACCGTCTTCGTGTGCCCCATCTCCGGGAACGGCGTCATCTCCTTCAGCACCTGCCGCTCGCTCATCTTGTGAACGGTCTTGATCAGCACCTTGTCGTCTTCCAACTTGAATTCGACGAACACGAGCCGTCCGCCCGGTTTCAGCGCGTCTACCATCTTCTCCGTCATCTCGAACGGGTGGTTGAACTCGTGATACACGTCCACCATCAGGATGAGATCGACCTTGCCCGCGGGCAACTTCGGGTCGGTCTCGGTGCCCTTCACGGTCTCCACGTTCGTGACCTTCTTGTCTTTCGCCTTCTTTGTCACCAGGTCGAGCATCTCCTGCTGAATGTCCGACGCGATCACCTTTCCCTTTTCACCTACCAGCGGCGAAATCATGAACGTGTGGTAGCCGCTACCGGCGCCCACGTCCGCGACCACCATACCTTCTTTGAGGTCGAGTGACTTGATGAGTTTTGCGGGGTCTTCCTCCTTGATGCGTTCCTTGCGCTCGAGCCACCCCGCGGCGCCGAACCCCATCACGTGCGCGATCTCGCGGCCCATGTAGACCTTGCCGATGCCGTCCGGGTCGTACTTCTCGGGGAACTCGTACTTCGGCTTCTCGCGCTTCTTCGGCTCTTCTGCGACGCCAACTCCGCACGCGAGTGCCACCACGATCCCGACCGCCAGCACGCGATGCATGATCCGCCTCCGTTGAAGTTCACGTCCACTCTCGCACGCATCATACCCGCCAGGGCGAGAAAATTTCGCGCGGCAGTGTTGACAATTCGAGTAGTTGACTCATTATCAGTAGTGTACAAGATAACAGTAAATGAGAAAACGCTCGGGAGCCACTCCCCAACGCCGGGCGGGGAAGTCGAACTCGGCGCCCGATTTCCCCGCCCGGTCCCGTCCTCTCGGACGACCCGCGAAGGTGAAGCGCCATGCCCCACTGGTTGGATTACTCCTCGTACTCGTTGTACTTCGACGGGGCTGACATGACCGAAGACGATGTTGAATTCCTGCTCGCGATCGCGACCTACCAGAAGCGGCACGACCGCCGCTACCCGACGTGGCTCGAAGCGCTTCACATCGCGCGCTGTCTGGGCTACCGCAAGGTCGCGGACGCGGTGCCGATCAGCCAGCCAACACCGCCCGCGTCGGAGAAATCCGAAACTCGAAATTCGAAATCCGAAAGTGAGACCGAAGAGCCGGTGTGACCTGTCCAGGTCTGGCCTTCATTTCGGATTTCGTGCTTTTCACTTCGTGCTTATTCCCTCCGAAGGAGGCGTTATGCCGCTCTTCTCGCGTCTGTTCAAGGCGCTGAAACCGCCCGCGCCGAAGGTTCCACCACCGAAGATCGCGTCCGTGTTCAGCCCCGCGTACCCCGCGGCTGGGTGGTGGCACGACGACCCCGCCGAGCAACTCCGCAACTACCGCTCGTGGGTGTACGCGGCCGTCAACGCGATCGCCCAAGAAGCCGCGCGACACAAGCCGTTCCTGTACCTGAACACCGGTCAGGCCGAACACGAGCAGACCGCGTTGCCGCACACGCACCCGCTGTGCCGGTTGCTCGACCGGCCGAACCCGTGGCTCACACCGTGGGAGTTGTGGTACCTCACCGTTGTGTATTTGGAGTTAACCGGTAACGCTTTTTGGTACGTTGCGCCGCAGAGCATCGGCGACACTCGCATGAGCACGCCGGGCGAAATCTGGATCATCCCGACGCCGTGGGTGAAGATCGTCCCGGATCGCACGCAGTACGTGAAGTCGTATCAGGTCGCGGCTCCCGGTGTGCCCGCGGAGACGTTCAGTTCCGACGAGATCATTCACCTGAAGTACCCGAACCCGCTCGATCCGCACTACGGGCTTTCGCCGCTCCAGGCCAACGCGCTCACGGTCGATGCGAACACCGAGTTGTTGAAGTCGCGTTACCAGACGTTCCTCGCGGGTCAGCGGCCGGGCGTGGTGCTTCACACCGAGCAAACGCTTACCGATCAAACGGTCTCGCGGCTCGAAGAGAAGATTGCGTCCAAGTTCGGCGGCCGCGACAACTGGCATCGACCGCTCGTGCTCGAACAGGGGTTGAAGGCGAGTCCGTGGACGCTCACACCGGCGGAAATGGACTTCATGAACTCGTCGAAGATGACGCGTGATGAAATCCTCGCGGTGTTCCGCGTGCCGCCACCGATCACCGGCATCGTCGAGAACATGGGCCTCGGTGCTGATATCTGGTTCGGCGCACGAGTGATGTTCTGCGAAGGAACGATTCAGCCGAAGCTCGACCTGATCGGCCAGGCGCTCACACGCGATCTCGCACGCCGCTACGGGCCGGACGCGGTCGTGAGCTTCCCGGACTGCTCGCCGCGAAATCTCGACCAGCGCCGCAAGGACGACGAACTCGACGCACGGCTCGGGCTGCGGACGTTCAACGAGATTCGGAAGAGTCGCGGTCTCGACCCGTTCCCGGACCCACGATTCGACAAGCCGATTCTGCCCACCGAGTTGCAGGGCGAACCCCGCCCGCAAGGGCGGGGGTGAATCCACCACTTGCAATCACCCCCGCCCTTGTGGGCGGGGTTCGCCACAAATCCCCATTTGGAACCGTGATGAATCCCAATATCCGGGCCGATCCGGCCGCGCGCACGCTCAACATCGACGTTGCGAAGATGCGAATCCGCAGCGTTATCACGACCATCGATCCGGACCGCGCCGGCGATGTGGTTGTACCCATCGGGCTGAAGAACCTTGACGACTTCATGACGAACCCGGTCGTACTCTGGGCGCATGATCGCGTTCGCGTGCCGCCGATTGGGTCGTGCGAGTGGATCGACATCCAGCCGCGGCGCATCGTCGCGGAGACGCGGTTCGCGCAGGGCGTGCCGTTCGCGGAAGACCTGTTCCGCTTGTACGAACAGAACGTGCTTCGCGGGTGGTCGATCGGGTTCGTGCCGCGAAGGGCGCGCCGCGTACCACAGCCCGGCGGGTCAACCTCCCTCTACGTCAGCGAGTGGGACTTACTCGAATACTCCGCGGTCCCCATTCCAGAGAACCCCGGTGCGCTGACGGTCGCGCTTCAAAAGGGACTCGTCCGCGACACCACGCTCCGCGACTGGCTGCGGCTCGCGTCGGACGATCGCGGCGGCGAGTGGTTCCGCGCGTTCGACGTGATGCGCGAGTTGGTCGAAGCTGACGAGCCGCCGGTTCACAGTGAATAACACCTCACCAAACATCAAACACGAAAGGCCTCCCGTGTCTACCGCTCCCTTACCAACCGACAAGTTCCAGTCCCGCGACGAACTGGTGACGTTCATCGAACAACAAGCCACAACCGCCGTCGAAAAGGCGACCCGCGTGGAACGCCGGGTGCCGTGGGTCACGTCGGGGCCGGTGTGCGCCGACTCCGCGGGGTACAGCGTGCTGAAGGCCGCTGCGTTCGCGCTCGGCTTCGTCGGCGCGGACCAGGCGAAGGAAGAGATTCACGCGCACCAACAACTTCGCGACCTGTACGCGGGCTACGGCTTCGCCCCGCATCACGGGCAGCAGTCGTTCCTGGTGCCGCTCGCGTCGGCGCACCTGCCGGTGTTCGAGCCGCAAGGCCGGCGGTTGCGCGACGAACTGCACCTGAAGATGACCGCGCACGCGGAGAAGTACGACCCCGACGAAGCCGACTGGATCGGGCGCCGACTCAATCCGCTGCGCAAGGCGCTCGGGACGATCACCGACACCGCGGGCGGAACGATGGTGCCGCTGCCCATGCTCGGCGAACTCATCGACCTGCAACGCAGCCTCGAAGTGTTCGCGGTGGCTGGGGCACGCGAAGTGGCACTGCCGCCGAACGGTCGCGTGCAATTCCCCAAACTCACCGCCGCGAGCACCGCGTACTGGGTCGGCGAGGGAAGCGCGATCACCGAGAGCCAGCCGACGACCGGGAACCTCGACCTTCAGGCGAAGAAACTCGGTGTTCTGGTGAAGATCAACAACGAACTGCTCCGGTTTGCCAGCCCGAGCGCGGAAGGATTGGTGCGGTTGGACATGGCCCGCGCCGCGGCGCTGAAGGCCGATCTCGCGATGCTCGAAGGAACCGGCGGCACGCAGATCAAGGGCATCACGACCTACAGCGGCATCGCGACGCACACCGCGAGTACCACCGGCGCGAACGGCGACACGTTCACCCCGGCTGACATCGCGACGATGGAAAGCAAACTGCCGGACGCGGTCGAATCGCCGACCGCGTGGGTGCTGCGGAAGGCGATGTACGCGGCGCTCATGAACCGCCGCGCCGACGCGGTGAGCGCCGACGACGGCAAGGGTCCGTTCCTGTTCCGCGACATGCGGTCGGCGTCGTCGGGTCCGCCGGCCGAGTTGTACGGAACACGCGTGGTGCGGTCCGCGCAGGTGTCGGCCGCACGCGTGAAGGGCAGCGGCACGAACCTCACCTACATGCTGTTGGGGTACTTCCCGGACTGGATCGTTGCGCGGATGGGCGTGATGGAGTTCCTCGCGTCGGGCCTCGGCGACACGGCGCTGCAGAACGACATGACGTACCTTCGCGGCATCCAGCACATCGACGCCGGCCCCCGTCACGCCGCCAGCTTCGTGCTCTGCGACCAGTTGCTGGTCGCGTGATCGTGGCGACCTACCCCCCAACCCCCTCCCTGACCGGGAAGGGGAGTCCGACACAGGTGCTTCGCTGACGCGTAACGACGTGCCCGACTCTTTCTCCCCTTCCCTTCAGGGAGGGGGTTGGGGGGTAGGTCTTCTTCACCACCTCACCTCACCTTCAAGGAACCTTCCATGTCCACACACGTGAACGATCTCGCCTCCGCTGTCGCGGTGTACGCTGGCGTAGTGCCGGCCGTGCGCACCGCGAACACGACCGGGTCCACCATCGACCTGATTACCGCCGACGGGCCGTGCTTCGCGATTCAACAGGTCGGTGCGATCTCCGACGATGTCGCTTGGGCCGGTCACATCGAGGAGTCCACCGACGGCTCATCCTGGTCCGCGATCAACGACGCCGAGTTCGAATCGGTGGACGCGATCAACAACATCCAGACGATCACGTTCCGCCGTACGAAACGCTACGTGCGGTACGTCGGCATCGTCACAGGCCCCGACCCCTCGGTGCCCGTGTCGGCACTCATCGGCGAACAGAAGAAGACCTTCTGATGGTCGCGGGGAACCCCCCCCCCAAGGGCGGGGGTGTTCGGCGCCCGCCCTCATCCACCCCCGCCCTTGCGGGCGGGGTTCACCTGGAGCTTCCCATGATCGATACCCTCGCCGACGTGAAGACCGCTCTGATGGTGAGCGGCAGTGACGACGACGCGCTCCTGACGCGACTGATGGGCGGCGCGGACGCGTTCATCACGGAACACACCGGGCGCGACTTCGCGGGCGGAACGTTCACCGAAACGCACGCGGCGGGGACCGAAACGCTGTTCTTGCGCAACTTCCCGGTGGAGAGCGTCACCAGCGTGAAGGTGGACCCGGTTCGGCTGTTCGGGTCCGACACGGTGCGCGCCGCGGACACCTACGTCCTCCGCGCGGACCGCGGGCTGCTCACATCGCTCACGGGTCCGTTTCTCGCGCCGCGCGGCCGGCGCGACGACTGGCCCGGTTGCGCGCAGGTCGCATACGCGACCGCGGCAGACGCCGCGCCCGCGCCGGTGAAGGAAGCGTTCACCCAACTCATCGGGCACTGGTATCGGCAGACAAAGACGTTCGCGGACCAGGAACACCAGATGCTGCTGGAGCGAACCGACGGCACTGACGCGAAGGTGTGGTCGTGGAGCCTCGCGAGCGGACTGAAACTCCCCGACGGCGCGCTGGAGTTGCTCGCGCCGTATCGCGTTCCGCCGGTGTGATTCTCTGTCACCCACGTCGAATATCACCTCTTTGAAAATGCGCCGAGAATCTCTGGCGTCGCCGCACAACCGTCGTAAAATGCGGCTTACCTCCCACCTGATACAACCCATGCGGTTGCTCCAACCATTCTCGTCGCGACTCCTGCGCCATGCCGTGGCGGTCGCTGCGCTACTGGCGCAACTGGTCGCGGCCACCGGCGCGCCGATCCCCTCTCTGTCTGCCACGAACAACAAGAACCGCGGTGTCGCGTTCCCGTGCCAGGATCACCCGTGCGGGTGCGCGACCAGCGAACAGGGTTGGGCGGGCGACTGCTGTTGCTTTACCCTCGAACAGAAACTCGCGTGGGCGGACGCTCGCGGTATCACCCCCCCGGCCCACGTCCGGCCCACGGTCGCGGCTCGCGCGAAAGCGGACAAACTGTGCTGCACGAAGACGGCAACCGCTTCGTGTTGCGAACCGGAACCGAACACCGCGAAGACGGGCATCCGGTGGGTTGCCGGGATGTTCGCCCAGAAGTGCCGGGGCGAAGGTTTCGGCGGGCTGCTCAAACTCGAACTGATCGCCGTGCCGGAGCAAGACACGGCCCCGCGCCCGACTTTCGATCCGACGGAATCCGTTCGCGACCCGAACTCGCGCGTGACGTTCACTTCACTCTGTCCGCCGACGCCACCTCCCCGAACCGTCTGACACATCCCACGCCGCCGATCGCGCTCCGAACACCGGGGCCGCGGGGCGCGCACCTGCACCTAACCCAACCACCGCTTTCGCGCCGGCCACGGCCCGCGCCGATTCGTCACACCACTCCATGGGACACCAATGACCAGGCGCCACGCCTTTACTTTGATTGAATTACTCGTGGTGATTGCGATCATCGCGATTTTGATCGGCTTGCTGCTGCCCGCAGTGCAGAAGGTGCGCGAAACCGCCGCGCGGATGAAGTGCCAGAACAACATGAAACAACTCGGCCTCGCGATGCACAACCATGAGGTCGCACTGGGCGTGTTTCCGCAAGCCCGTAACCCGTTCCCGCTCGTTCACTCCGGTCTTTCGCGATTGCTCCCTTACGTTGAACAGGAGAGCTTGCAGAAGTTGGTCGATTACACCGTGCCGCTCGCGGACCCGAGAAACGTCGCGGCGGCGCAGCACCGCGTGAACCTGTTCATCTGCCCTAGTGACCCGGCGAACGGGCAGGTACCGGGCGTGACGGACTTCGGCTCCAACTATGTCGCGAACAATGGTAGCGGCACCATCGGCTTCGGCCTGATCGCGTCCGGCGACGGCCTGTTCAATCAAGCGCCGGTGCGCCACGGCGACATCACCGACGGGCTGTCGAATACGGTTGCGTTCAGCGAGAGCACGCTCGGCAACGGTCAGATGCCCGCGAGCGCCGCGGCGGCGGACCCGCGGTTGGTGGTTTTCGAGATTCCCAGCGGTGGCGACACCACGCCCGCGGCTTGCGACGCCGCCACGACAGGCGCGTTTTCGCCGCGACGCGGCGGGAAGTGGATCGACGGGCACTACGGCAACACGCTCTACAATCACTACTACACGCCCAATCCAACCGGGAAGTGGGACTGCGGGAACGGCAGCCACAACAAGGGGCTTTCGGCAGCCCGCAGTTACCACAGCGGAGGCGTGAACGTGGTACTCGCCGACGGATCGGTGCGATTTGTCAGCAACTCCGTGCCGATTAGCGTGTGGCGCGCGATCAGCACGCGGAACACAGGCGAGGTCATTCCGGGTAACTTCTAACGATTATCCGACGTGAATGCGAATTCCGCCCGCGACCGCCAACGGATCGCGGGCGTTTTCGTTATGCTCTCTGAACGGAGTGGCTGTAACGCGCTCCTGGTGCTGGACAACCGGCCGCACGGGTGGCTAAGGTGGATTCACCAGATCGCCGCAACCACCCTGAACACAGTCGGACACGCCGCGTGACCCGTGAACCGGAGCCAGCCCTCCCTGACGAGGAGGCCGAATGGATACGGGCCGCCCAGGCCGGCGACCGGGCCGCGTTCGCGCGGATCATCGACAGCTACTGGGACCGCCTGTACCGCTGGCTTTACCACCTGACACGCGACCGACACGCGGCCGAAGACCTGACGCAGGAAACGTTCTTGCGGGCGCTCGCGGCGATAAAGTCCTTCCGGCCCGGCAGTAACTTCCGGGCGTGGGTGTTCCGCATTGGGCACAACAACTTCGTGAACCAGAAGCGAGCCGACCGGCGCACGAAACACCAACTCCCCGATGACGCCGCGGCACCCGGAGAGGGAACCGCCGAGAGTAGCGCCGAGAATCGCGAGGCTCTCGAAGTAGTGAACCGGGCTGTGGCCGACCTACCGTCCGACTTTCGCGCCGCACTGCTGCTTCGAGTGAACGAAGAGTTGTCCTTCCGCGAGGTCGCAAAGGTACTCGGCACCACGGAAGAAACCGCCCGGTGGCGGGTGTTCAAGGCTCGCCAGAAGTTAATGAAGGTGCTTTCGCCGGAGTTGTTACCGCCCGGAGCCGTTTCGGAAGAGGCGAAAGAGTGACGCTCGCTATTGTGGTGAAGACATGAACTGCCAGGCCGTCCAGAACCAGATCATCGCCTTGCCGGACCCGCGGCAACTGTCGCCAACGCTACTCGCGCACGTCGCCAGTTGCGCTGCGTGTCAGGCGTGGGCGCGGCAGGCGGAGCGCCTCGAAGGGCTGCTCGAACAACTTCCCGTGCCGCCCGCACCAGCCGAGAAGAAAGAGGCAATGATCGGCGACCTGATGCAGGCCGACCCGGTCATTCAGCCGATGGCGGTGCCCGCGACGCGGCCGAGTTTCGTTGTGGTCGCGGGGCGATTCCTTCAGCGGAACGCGAACGCCGTTGGCGGGTTGGCCGCCGCCGTCTTGGTCGTCGTTGGTATTGCGTGGTACGCGAATAAGCAGCCGGGGCCGAAGCCGCCGGATTTCGTCCAGACAGAGAAGCACCCGCTGTTGGAGAAGATGGTCGCGCGAGACGTCGCGCTGGCCCGCGCGGAGACGCCCGCCCGCCGGCTCGAAGTGCTGGGCGGCATGGCTGACGACCTCGCTGGCGAAACCCGCGGTATGGCCCGCGTCGCGTCGCCTTCCGAGTTGAATGACCTTGCTCGGTGGTACGATAAGGTGGTGAAGGACGGCATCGTGCGGCAGGCGAAGGAGATGCCGCTTCACGCGATGCCCCAGCCCGAGAAGCGGAAACTGTTGGACGGACTCGCGGCCAAACTGGAGGCGGACGCGACCGAGGCGGACAAACTGTCACGTGAGGCCCCGCAGGACGCTCAGCCCACACTCAAGCGGATCGCGGACACTGCTCGCGACGGCGCGCGGGAACTCGCCCGCGCCCAACAGGGGAACTGACATGGCCCGCTGGGCGTACATCCTGACGACATTCTTTACTCTCGCCGCGTGGGCCGGCGCGCAGGGGCCGGTTCCCGCATCGACACTTACCCCCGCCGACCAACTCCGGTTGCTCAAGGCGAACGGCACGCTGATCGACAACCTCGTGGATCACGGCGTCAAACTCTCCAACGCGAACGACCCGGTGGCGCGGGTCGAACACTGTCGCAGCGCCGCGAAGGCGCTAGCGAACGCGGCCCACGATGCCGCGGGCAAGCAGGACGCCGAGCGCGTGGCCGAACTCACCGGCTTGTTTCGCCAGGTCGTTCAAGATGCCCTCCTGCCGACCCTCGACGACGCGAAGCGCATCGTCCCGCCCCAGTCGCCCGGTGCCGAGCGGATCAAACAGATTCGCCGCGACGCCACGAACGACGTGATCGACCTGAAGACCGCGATCCCCGCGACCGGCAAGATGGCCGAGAACGCTCGCGTGAAGGCTGAACTCAAGGAGCTTGACGCCCTGCTCGCGAAGGATCTGAAGTAGAATCGCCGGTCGCGCCGCGTCACCTTGCCTCGGCCAGACACTCCCACGCGAGCCAACCCCGCGCGGCCTTCCGACGCACACGGGCCTGATGCCACGCCATCACCTCGGTCACCACTTCTGTCCGTGCTTTCAACCAATCCAACGTTACTTGCGCTTCCAGCAACTTCGCACCGGGCTGCTTCGCCTCGCGCGTCTTGATCGCGTCGGCCGCCACGCGGTTCCGTGCTTCGCGACGCGAAGTAGCGTGCCGGTTGGTTGAGTTTTTTGGTTGATCTTGGCGGTCGAGGTTACGCACTGCGCCGGCACGTGGCCTCCGTCGCCCAGCGCGTTCGCGAGTGAAGATTCGGCGTGCGCACTTGACACTCTAGACCGACCAGTCTACGATCACACCAGCGCTCTAGACCACTCAGTCTACTCGCACAATTCTTGACGGAAGTTCAGTCTTCAATATCGCTTCGGATGCGTACGGCATTTTCTGATGGATGAAACCGCACCAGCGAATCCTTGTGACGAGATGCGCAAGGGAGAGATTCCCGGCTTGAGCGACCTCGCGGTCGGCTTGTCCGAGATCGCCCTCACGCGGCGTGAGCAGATCCTCGACGCGGCCGAAGCCATCATCGCGGGGCACGGCATTCAGGAACTGTCGCTTGGCCGGATCGAGGACGAGGCCAAGATGAGCCGCGGGCAACTGACGTACTACTTCCCCAAGAAGGAACTGATTCTTCTCGCTGTCCATGACCGGATGCTTCGGCGAATGATCCGCGAGCGGATGGCTGCGAACGGCCCGAAGCCGATGACCGGGCAGGCGTGGGAGTGTCTCCAACACGGTTTGAAGAAGCACCTGGAACCAAACTGGCCGCCGCCTGAGGGGCGCGATTTGTTCAGCCTGTTGTTCACGTTCCTGGCGCAGATGGGGCATAGCGAGGACTACCGCAAACGGCTGTCGCAGTGGTACTCCGAGTGGCGAACTTTCATCGCGGCGGACGTTGCGGGCAGCGTGCCTGAACCACGCCTTGCGTCGCCCCGTGTGACGGCCGCGCTGGTGCAGGCGCTGTTTCACGGCCTGGATGTGCAACTTATGATGGACTCGGACGCGTTCGACCGCGCAGAGATGTTCGGCACGTGCGTGAAGCTCCTGGCTCCGCTGTTCGGTCAAGCGGGCAATCTGTTTTCCCCCTCTCCCCTTGCGGGAGAGGGCAAAAGCAATAACCCCGCGACCGGGAGTGAGGGCTAACGATGGCGACTCCAAAGGAACTTGGCGCGTCGGCCAACGGCGACCTCGTCAACCGCGTGCAGCAACTCCGGCTCGACGACCAACTCGGCAAGGGTACGGGCACGCGCAGCGGCGGCTCGTGGCTCCCGTGGGTGCTGTGCGGGTTGCTCGCGGTCACGTGGGCCGGGGTTGGCGTGCGGTCGTATAAGAACGGCGGCCCGAAGGCCGACGACGCACCGGGGTTCGCGCCCGCGGCGAACACCGGCACCGCCCCGCAGTCGGGCGCGTCGGCCGTCGCGCCGGGCGAGCTGATCACACAACTCAAAGGGAACGTCATCCCTTCGCTTCAGATCACCGTCAGCCCGCGTGACGTGGCGGCCGAGATTACGGAGATCTACTTCGCTGAGGGCAAACGGGTGAAGAAGGGCGACAAGCTCGCGACCCTTCTCGACGCCCAGTACGCGAACCGACTCAACACGGAGTCCGCGTCGGTGGCCTCGGTCGAGGCGCAGGTGGCGCGCTCGCAGGCAGGTCAGACATCGACCGCCGCAAAAGTGGCGAAGGCGAAGGCCGCGTTCGCTGCCGCCGAAGCACGCGGGACGCGAGCCGTCGCCATCCAGGACCGCGCGACGAAGGACTTCGACCAAGCCAAACAGCAGCGGGCGGGCGGGTCGATCTCCCAGCAGGACTACCAGAAATACGACGCGGACAAGCATGCGGCCGACGCGGACAAGATCGCCGCTGACGCCGACATTCAGGCCGCGAAGCGCGAGATCGACGCGGCCGAGGCCGACGTGAAGACCGCCGCCGCCAACGTGCGGGCCGCGGAAGCCGACCTCAACGCCGCGAAAGCGCGCCGCGATGAGGCCAATCGCCTCGTGGATAACTGCACCGTCACCGCGCCCATCGACGGGACCATTCTCACCAAGTCCGCCGACAAGGGCGCGCTCGTCAGCCCGATGTCGTTCAACGTCGCGGCCGGTATTTGCCTCATCGCGGACTTATCGAAGCTCGAAGTGGAAATCGACGTACCGGAACGCCAGATCATGCGCATCAGGTCGGGTCAGGAGTGCAAGCTCCAGGCCGACGCGGACCCGACCCGCGAGTATCGCGGTGTGGTGGATCGCGTCATGCCGATCGCTGACGATACCAAGAACGTGGTGAAGGTGCGCATCCGCGTGTACCTGCCGAAGAAGGACGTGGACGAGGACGCGTTCCTGAAGCCGAAGATGAGCATCACCGCGACCGTGTACGAGAAGCGGTTCGTGCCGACCGACGCGGACCTCGTGTGGGGCGACGAGACGGCGCGCCTGGCCGCGTGGGCGAAGGCGTGGAAGGCGAAGAAGTGACACCGAATCGGGTGGAAGGGTAACGGCGTGCTTTGGTTTTCGCCCTCTCCCCGTGCGGGAGAGGGTGGCCGCGCCTCGCGGCCGGGTGAGGAGTGAAACGTTAGCCCACAAAAGGCGCTCACCCCTCACCCGGCTCGAAGACTCGCCACCCGCTCCCGCAAGGGGAGAGGGACAAAGACAACGGACTCGGGAGCGCAAATGTCTCGTGCCATCGTGCAGGTCCGTGACCTACACAAGTCGTTCACCCGCGGCGCCGAAGCGATTCACGTGCTGCGCGACTTAACGCTTGACGTGGGTGAAGCCGAGTTCCTCGCGCTCATGGGTCCGTCGGGCAGCGGCAAGACCACCCTGCTCAATCTCATCGCGGGTCTCGACCAGCCGACCGACGGCACCATCACTGTCGGCGCGAACGTTATCTCCGAGATGTCGGAAAGCGAACTCGCACGATGGCGCACGCGACACGTCGGCTTCATCTTCCAGTTCTACTACCTGCTCCCGGTACTCACGGCGTACGAGAACGTCGAACTCCCGCTGTTGCTGCTCAACCTCACGAAGGAACAGCGGCGGAAGCAAGTGGAAACGGCGCTCGATCTGGTGAGACTAACGGACCGCATGCACCACCGGCCGGGGCAACTTTCCGGCGGACAACAGCAACGCGTCGGCATCGCCCGCGCGATGGTCACCGACCCGACGCTCATCGTCGCGGACGAACCGACCGGCGACCTCGACACCAAGAGCGCCGATGAGATTCTTCAGTTGATGGAGATTCTTCGTGCGCAACTGGGCAAGACGATCATTATGGTGACGCACGACCCGAAGGCCGCCGCCCGCGCCCAGCGCATTCTCCATCTGGAGAAGGGTCAGTTGGTGTTGGATACGGCCGCGGTTTAGGTTCACCCGCGTCCGCATGGGCACACAGGGCGGAAGCCCTGTGACCACCGACACAAAACCGGAGGTTTCGATGTACGGTATGCCGCAGGAGATGGGTGGGCCGGCCGGGTTCGATCCGTCGATCCTGATGCTCTCCGGTTACCTGCTGACGGTACTTGCTGCGCTGATCGCGGGGGCGCTGTCCCTCGGGATCGCTACCCTGCCGGTGTTCTTCCTCGTGCTGTTCGTCATCGAGCAGGGCGCCCGCGCGGTCGCGAATGCGACCGGGGCGTTCGTTCCCAAACTGGTACTCATCATGTTCCGCGGGTTGCGGCGCAGCCCGCTGCGCACTTCGCTTACGTACCTGGCGCTGTTCGTCCTCACGGTGGTGCTCGTGTTCCTCTACACGATCCTCACGTTCATCGGCAACGTGACGACCGAGAAGGAAGCCAACTTCAAGGCGATCATCACGCACAAGACAGTGATCCCCAGCCAGATGCCTCCGAAGCACTACACGGAGTTCAAGCGACTCGCGATTGAGGAACTACCCAAGGAGTACGCGAAGGAATACCCCGACGAGCCGCCGCTGGTGGTTCGTGAACAGGATATCGTCAGTTGGTCGTTCGTCGGCGGCACCACCGACCCGAAGAACATCCGCCCGGACAACGTGCTGTTCATGTTCTGCCTGGAGCCGGAGAAGATCCTGACGATGATGGACGGCCTGGACGACCTGACCGGCGACGAGAAGGCGCAACTGGAGGCCGGGGTCAAAGAGATGCAGACCAACGAACAGGCAATCGTCGTGAGCAAGTCGCGGCTGAAGAAGCTGAACAAGCAGATCGGTGACCCGATCAAGTTGACCGGGCTGAACTACCCGAAGATGGAGTTCGAGTTCAAGATCATCGGCGTCCTCCCGGACGGCAAGTACGAGGGCGTCGGGTTCATGAACAAGGCCTACCTGGCGAAGAAGCTCAAGGACAAACCGCAGGACTACGTCATGCAAGACAAGGCGGTGAACCTGATCTGGGTGAAACTGCCCAACCGCAAAGCATTCGATGTGCTCAACCGGATGGTCGATCCGCCGGCCGCCTCGAAGGCCACGCGACCGTTCAGCAGTCCGTCGGTGAAGATGGAGACCGCGTCCAGCGGCATCGGGTCGTGGCTCGACGCCTACAAGGACATCTTCTTCGGCATGAAGTACCTGCTCACCCCCGCGATGGTGGCGATCATGTGTCTGGTGATCGCCAACGCGATCAGCATCGGCGTGCGTGAGCGGCGCACCGAGATGGCGGTGCTGAAGGTGTTGGGGTTCCAACCGCGGCACGTACTCGCGCTGGTGCTGGGCGAAGCGGTGCTGGTGGGTCTGCTGGCCGGTGCGATGGCCGCGTTTCTGTCCTGGCTCGGGATCGGCAACCTGAAGCTCCAGATTGCGTTTTTTGGCGCGTTTATCGTGCCGTGGCAGGCGCTGGTGCTAGGTCCGTTGTTGGGCGTGTTCGTCTCTGTGTTCGGCAGCATCGGCCCGGCGATGAACGCCAAGAACGTGAAGGTGGCTGAAGTGTTCGCGAAGGTAGCTTGAGGCGAGGGCGTGGAAGAGGTTTAGCGTCCGCCCCGGCGGGGCGGTGTCTTTCCGTCGAGAAAGCCGCCCCGCTGGGGCGGACGCTAAACCTTCTCTGAACACACCCTAAAACACGAACCCTGGTGTCTGATGGCCGATCCGAGTTCGAGCGCCAGTCCGATTCAGCGGGCGGGACGTGTTGTCCTGGCTTTCGGCCGCGCGATCTTGCGGCTGATCGGCACGCTGTTCGTGATCGGGTTCTCACTGCTCCCATTGGCCTCGCTGCTGGTCGCGCTGCCTCTGGTGGCGCCGAGCGAGGCGGTGTTGAGCGACTCCGTGCGCCCGGCCAAATCGTGGTGGCGCCGTACCGCGCGGCGGGTGTTAGCCGCGTGCGCCGGGGTGGCGGTCCTCATCGCGCTGTTCGCGTTCGCAGTCGAGGTCGTCACCCGGCTCCCGCTCCCCGCAGGCGGGCAACTCGGCGTGCTTGCGAAGAAGATACTCGGCTCCAGCACCGTCGATCTGCTGCCGGAACGAGCAATGGCCGGCGTGAAGCCCGACGCTTCGTGGTTCAGCGCTCAGGACCTGCTCGACCGGAAGAAGTCGCTGGAACGCGCCCGCGACCGGGCCGCGCGGGGCCAGACCACCACCCTTTGGACCCCGGACGACGAAGCCCAACTCGCACAGGCCCAGCGCGACATCGACGAGCGGGCGCTCAAATCGGTCCACATGAAGGTGCTGCTCGACCCGAAGTTGCGCCCGTGGCTGGCGGAGCCGATCTGGACCGTTCTCCCGCCGGCGCTGATCCAGCACTGGCCGTTCGTGTTTCTCATTGTCTACGGCACCGACTTGTTGCTGCTGATGCTTATCGGAAAGGTGCCGCTGACTTACAACTTCCGCTACCTGTGGGTGCGCAAGCGGGACACCTCGCTGACCGCGCTCGCATTTACTGTGGTCGTTGCGCTGGTGGTCGTGCTGCTCGCGTTTGTCAACGGCATGTACAAGTTGAACGAGAGCACCGGCGTACCGGGGAACGTGATGGTGCTCGCCGAGGGTTCGACGGACGAGTTGTTCAGCAATCTGGAACGGGCCTCGGCTGAGAACGTGGAGCGGATCGAGGTGACGGGCGCGAACGGGGCGAAGTACCGCGTCGCGCGAGCGACCCGTGGCCCCGGCGGCGTGCCGGAGCGGCTGCCGATCGACGCGCCGAAGGAGGTGAGGGGCGCGGAGTACCTCGCCAGCCTCGAATCGTACATGGTGATGAACCAGGCCGTGCCGTCGAAGCCGGGGGAACCGCAGCGGCGTCGGTTCCTCCAGACGCGTGCGATGCGCGACCCGCAGATCGCCGGCGCGGTCCACAACATGAAACTGGAGCCGGGCGGCAAGTGGTTCGCGAAGACCGGCGTGCATCAGGAGTCGGGCGGGGCGTACCTGCCATGTGTCTTGGGCAACGGGGCCGCGGGCACCCTCGGCGCGGACGTCGGCAAGCGCCGGCTCGGACCGGGCGACACGTTCGAGTTGGCTGATTACCAGTGGATCGTCACCGGCGTGATGAAGTCCGAGGGAACCACGTTCGGCTCCGAGATGTGGGTGAGCGACAACAACCTCGCGGTCCACGCGGCGGGCAAGAAGAACCGGTACACCACGCTCGTGCTACGCACCGACGCCGACACCGAGGTCGCCGCCCGCGCCGTCTCCGACTACCTGAACCGCGGGTACACGCAGGCGAGCCTGAAAGCATTCGCCGAAACGGACTACTACAACGAGTTGACCAAGACGAACGAGACGTTCCTGACGTGGATCGTGTTCCTGGCGGGGGTGATGGCGGTGGGCGGCATCTTCGGGGTGATGAACACGATGTTTGCGTCGATCGCGGCCCGCATCAAGGAAGTGGGGGTGCTGCGTATTCTCGGATTCAAGCGGTGGCAGATCCTCATCTCGTTCATGATCGAGTCGCTGGCGATCGCGTTCGTGGGTGGCGTGCTGGGGTGCGTTCTCGGTTACTTCGCCAACGGCTTCGAGGCCGCGAGCACACTTTCGGGCGGGCAAGGCGGTGGCAAGAGTGTCACGCTGAGGATGGTGGTGGACTACCAGACGCTCGCCGCCGGAATGTTGTTCACGCTGGTGATGGGCCGCCTTGGTGGCCTGGTTCCGGCGCTGTCCGCGATGCGGATGGAGATTCTCGACTCACTCCGGTGACGACCATGTCCGACGGGGACTCGCTCCGCGCCGCGATCCGCGCAAATCCGAGCGAGGCGACGGCCCGGTTGGTGTACGCCGACTGGCTCGACGAGAACGCCCAGCCCGGTGGCGACCTCGTCCGCCTCCTCGTCGAATCGCCGTTCTGGGAGGCGTGCTCAAAGGTGCTCAAGTGGTTCCACCGAAACCACGGTTGGCCGGTGTGCGAACGCGTAGCAGTCCTGTGGTTGGAAGAGGCGCTCGCCTTGGAGCGGTGGCCCGATTCGGAGCGCCGGCGGGTGTGCTTGGCCGCGATCGCGACTCGCATGGTTCCCTTTCTCCGGCGCGGTTTGTCCGGTTATCGCCCAGAAGAACTCGTGCCGTTCTTACTCGCCGCGCAACCAAACGAAAAGCCAAGCGCGGCTCTCGATCAAGCGATGGGAGAAGGGGTGTCGCGTACTGCGGCTCGCGTGGCCGAACAGTGTCTGTCGTCCCCCGGCGACGACGCCGGGGACGCGGCAAATCAGGAGTATTGCGAACAGGTTCACGTCGTCGCGTGGGTGTGGCTGGACCTGCCCCCGCTTCGGCCGGCACCGAACCCGGTGCCGGGCAACGGAATGCCCGCGTTGCCCGAACCGTTGCCCGCGACACCGGACCGGCGTTCGTGGTTGCGCCGGCTCTTCCGCGGCTGATTTCGCCTCTGGTTCGCGCGTGACATTTCCGCGACGGTACGCTACACTCCTAATGGACTCCCGACGATTGACCCCGCCCGATTGCCTCCCGCCTTACTCTCCCGCCGGTCGTCATGTTTCGAGGTTGGGCTATGCCCCATGCTGCCTCTCTTCTCTCCTTTGCGCTCGTGTGCACACTTGTCTGCCCCGTGCCGCATTGTCGCGCTGCGGAGGAGCAAGACCGGTACGAGGAGCAGACGATCATTCGGTGTGCCGAGAGGTCGCTGAAGACGGGGAAGAACGATCGCAGCCACTGGATCAAGGAATTGGAAGTGGCGTTTCCCGGCAAGGTGGTGGTGCAGGCTCTCACCGAGGACGAGTACGCGACGTGGTTCGCCCTCCTTGCCGGCAAGGGCGAGGAGTGGCGCCGCGACGACTCGACCAGCCCGGCGATCACCGAACTCTTCGACAAGGTACTCGCGCGGTTGGAACTTGGGCCGGTGCCGTCGATCAAGCGTGAGGAATTCGCGCGGTACGCCAAACGTCTGATGCAATTCAACCCGCAGCCGGGGAACGGTACGGACCCGAACGAGGACGCGGACAAGGTGTTCCGGGTTCTCGACCGTAACAGCGATGGGGAACTGGAACGCGACGAGTTCACCGGCGGCTTGAAGGACGAGAAGTTGCGAGCCGACGCGGACGGGAACGGGCGCATCACGAAGGAGGAGTACCGCGACTACTTCCAGCGCAAGGTCACGACGAAGGCCGAGGTCTTGGTCACCACAAACAAGGGCGACTCGAACGGGCGCGGGCCGGACGGCAAGCCCGTGGGCAAGCCGAAACCGGGCTCTGGGCTACCGGAGTGGTTCACCACGCTCGACGCCGATAAGGACGGTCAGATTGCGCTCTTCGAGTGGCGGAAAAGCAGTCGCCCCGTCGCGCTCTACTCGGAGATGGACCTCAACGGCGACGGCCTGCTGACCCGCGACGAATACCTGCGATACGTGAAGATGAACGAGTTGAAGCAGAAGGAAGAGAAGAGAGAGAATGAAAAGTGACAAGTGGAAGATGAGCCGTTGCGCGTCTTCGACTCGTCACTGCTCCTTCTCCCAAGTCCGCCCGCGGGGCCTCTTTCTTGCCGAGAGGCGCAACCTACCCCGCCACACGCGACGGGGTTTTGTGCCGAGCACCAACTTCATTAAGCATTACCCTTCCGCGATGTGACGCCACGCGCAAGTGCGTGCGACCTCGGAAGCCGTTCACTTCTTCGGCGTGTCCCACTCGATCTTGCAGTTCGGCAACGCCTTCGGGAGTTCCGCAACCTTCTCGGGTAGGGACCTCCGAGGTTCTGGGAGTCTTTGAGGTGCATCGCGAACCGGCGTTCCGCGTTCAACCGGCCTCCGCTTACACGTCGCCGAAGTGGTGCTGCAGTTTCTTGATGGCTTTGTACTTCTCGTCGCTGACTCGCGCGACGGTGGTCGCGAGTTCGGCGGCGATATCTGGCACCGGCCAGCCGTCGGCGGTCAGTTCGAGGATGCGGCGCTGGCGTGGGTTGAGTTGCTCGGCGGCGACCTTCGCCACGGCCTCGCGGTCGTCGCGGGTGGTGTTCACCGGTTGCCGGTCGGGCAACTCCGGCGACAGCGCCGCGAACTTGCGAGCGCGCTGAGTGCGCTTCTTCACCGCGTCGATGGCGCGGAGAAACTCGCGGCGCTCATCCGTCTCGCAGTCCACCAGCACGGTGCCCCATTTATCCGCTTCGACGCGCTCAAGGAGGCGGACGAAAACGGCCTGGGTGCAGTCCTGCCACCGGTCAGCCGGGAGGCGGGCGTTCCGCCAGCACGTTTGGCAGTACTTGCTGATGTCGGTGACGGCTTTCGAGCTAGGTTCCGCGGGCAGCGCGGCGTTGGCTTTCGAAGGTGAAGAGGCGAGCGCGGTGCCGAGCACCATCGCTACCATCACGTTGCGGGAAGAGCGTTTCGAGGGCAAATAGCGGGTCATGCGGTCGCGTCCCAAAAGACCAGGTAGCGAAGCTCTCGTCAATGATACCGACAGTGAGAGTTGTCTTTCTCGCTGTCGGGTGCGGAAACTTCTCGAAGTCGCGCAAAGGCCGTTGCGGTAAACTGTACTGAAGAAAGCGAACCCAGTCGAACTGCCGGCGTCAGCCGGCCAGGTGCTGCTCCAAACCCAGCCGACTGACGCCGGCAGTTCGACAACCTCCAGATTTCCTTCCCCGCGCGGACTTCTCTCTAGCTGTTCGTTCTCCCGTGCGCGGTATTAACAGCCGGGGTATGTCAATCGCTGCCGGCACAAATTGTCCAACTGGTAGGCACGCGAGCTTCACACTCGACCTTGTCGCATTTCGCACAAACCGACAGTGCGACGCGACCCGCACTGTCGGTGCAATCGCGCCGACCTTTCAGCCGCGTCAGGCTTGAACACTTCTTTACAAAATCGCGTAACGGTCTCGTCACCGCACCCTTGAGGGCCTTCAACCCTGCTGGTAGGCTAGAACCCGTCCCCGCGCCCCGTTCCGATTAACTCCTTCGACCGGCCCCCTGAGGTTGCCCATGCGAACGATGGCCATCACCGCAGTGTTTGGGCTGCTGATTCTCGCGACGTGTGCGGTCGGAGGAAAAGAACGCTACTACATCTCCGAGTCGCCAGCCCCGATGCCGCTTGTCGCAGAGGGGCCGGGCGACGTGGTCATCGAGCAGATGATCAAGGATCTCGGCTCCGAAGACTGGCGCACCCGCGAACAGGCCGGGCGCGACCTCGCCGCGAAGGGCGAGAAGGCGCTGCCGTACATGCGCCGCGTACTCCTCAGCACCGAGAACCCGGAAGTGCAGCGCCGGCTCGCGGTACTCGTCAAGCGGATGGACTTCGACCGGCTCGTCGTCGCCAAGCGGGTCACGCTCAACGCGAAGGATCGGACCGCCAAGGAGATCGTCGCGGACATCGCCAAGCAAACCGGCTACAAGATCGAGTTCGGCGAGCAATCAGACACGAAGCACTCGTTCGAGTTCAACAACGCCTCGTTCTGGCAGGCCATCGACACCGTCGCGAACGCGGCCGGACTCACCGTGTATACGGAGTACGAGGATGACACCGTCCGCGTCTACAACCATGAGGCGATGAACCCGTACGTCGCGTACGCCGGGCCGTTCCGGTTCCTCGCGACGAACATTCAGTGCAACCGCAACGTGCAGTTGTCCAACATCAGTAAGCGTGGCGGACAGGAACGCGTCACCGAGTACATGAGCTTGAGCTTCCAGGTTAACTCGGAGCCGAAGAACCCGATGCTTGGCATCTCGCAACCGGAACTGTTGGTCGCGACCGACAACTTGGGCGGTACACTGCTACCGCCGCGGGAGCGCAACGACTTTGAGTACCGCAGCGGGTACTACAACCGCGGCAGCCGCTCGCACAACATGTCGATGAGCGTGAACCTGATTCGCGGTGATCGCGGCGCGACCACCATCAAGTCGCTGAAGGGTCGCGTGCGGGTCGAACTGCTCTCGGGCACCGCGCCAGAGGTGGTAGTTGTGGACCCGCTGAAGGTGAAGAAGAAGACGTTCACCGGGCGCACGGCCGACTTGGAGGTGACCACCGTGGACGAAGACGCGAACAACAAGGGCGTGTACACGATGAACGTGACCGCGAAGAGCCGCATCCCGGTGGACCCGCGTCGTGGTGACGATTACCAGTGGGCATCCAACATCCAGCAGCGGATCGAGCTGTCTGACGACAAGGGGAACCGGTTCTTCAACTACGGGTTGCAGGCGAGCAACCATACCCCCGGCGGACTGCAAATGACAATAATGTTCGGGCCGGAAGACCGCCGCACCGGGCGCCCCAGCAACGTGAAACTCGGCCCGCCGGCCCGCCTGGTTCTCACCGAGTGGCTCACGGTCACGCACGAGGTCGCGTTCGAGTTCAAGGACATCCCGCTGCCGTAGGAAACAGTGACGCGTGACGAGTAAAAGCCGAAGGCCAGAGGCATCAACGCTTCTGGCCTTCGGCTTTTACTCGTCACGCGTCACTCGTTACTCGTCACTGGCTTCGGAAGCGATCTTCTTGTACATCTCGATCGCCTTCTTGAACGTCTTCTCGGCCTCGTCGCGTTCTTCGGCCTTGATCCCCGGTCCGCGAACCTTCCACAGTTGCTCGATCACGCCGATGCACCACTTCGCGCTCTCGCGACTCGGGCGGATCGGCTTGTTCGCGATGATCACGTTCACCGGGTTCGTGTGCATCTGCGGGAAGTGACGGATCGCGACCCACGAACTCTTGTCGATGTTCACGTCGAACGCGACGTCGTGCGTCTTGTCGTCGGCCGCGACATCCTTCGACGCGACCACCTTCCCATTCACCACGAGTTCCACTTTGCGGACGTTGCCGACGGGCACCTGCGCGCCGGGCGCGGTGCCGAGCGACACGTCACGCGCGAACGCGACCTTCGCGGATACTTTCACCGTGCCGGCTTTGTCGAGTTTCACGTCGCCGTAGCCGGGTGCGGTGCCGTTCACGCCGAATTCGAGCGCGTGTGCGTAGCCGTCGGAGACGTAAGAGCGCCCTTGCGCGATCCCGCGACACCACGCGCCGTAATCGACCATGTCGGTCTTCTTACCGAGTTGCACGTACACACGCCCCTGCCCGACGCGGCTGCCGCTGATGCACGGGAAGTCGGTTTCTCCGCTCGCCTTGAGCGGGAAGCCGCAGTTCATGATGTGGTACCAGCAGTTCCATTCGAGCACCCGCGCGGTGTCCATGGCGCTGATGAAGTCACACACGCCCATCGCGGTGGTCACGCAGATTTCCTGCGCGCCGATGCCGTCCATGTTCGGGATGTTCAGGTTCGGAAGCCGGTCGAGAACCCGCGCGACACTCTTCTCCAGTTCCGCCGGACTGATGTCGCCATCATTGTTCGCGTCGATGGTTGCGAACGGTTCCGGCAGCGGCCACCAGCCGTTCTTCGCTTCGTCCTTGCTGATGATGCCGTCCTTGTTCGCGTCGAGCGCCGCGAGTAACCGCTTCGGCGCCGCTTGGGGGTTCACGCCGAGGCCGTTCGCGGAGTGCGCGTAGCCGGTCACCGCGCCCTGATCCTTGCCCCACTTCATCAAGGGTGTCGTCCACGTCGGCCAGCCCTTGAGCTTAGTCCCGTCGGAACCGGGATACGTCTGGTCGCGCAAGTTCAGCAGGCACACGTGCCCGAGCGCCTGTGAGCCGAAGCCAGACACTTCCACGTCGTACTTGAGAACCGTGAACGGCTCGCTCTTTTGCCACGGCTTCGCTTCAAAGAACTTGCGCTGGTAGTCGTAGCACGGCCCCCAGGTGAGGCACGAGCCGACGTTTAGCCCTTCGCCCTTCACGTGCAGGAACATGTGTTCGGGCAGTACGCCCTCGGTGGGGTTCGTGTAGTGCGCGCAACCGGCCGCGTGGATGTGGTGGTCGCCACTGAAGAACCCGTAGTCGGCCGGGTTCACCCACCGGTCGAGCTTCGCGCTGAACTGCGGCGATCGCGCGTTGACCGAGGGTACGACGAGTTCCGCCGTCTTCAGCGAGTACTCCGGCCCGCGCCCGTACTGCACGGTGAACTTACCCGGCGGCAGGAGAATCACTCCGTCGTCGTGTCGGTAGATTTGCTTTTGGAAGAATAGGTCCGGGGCGAGCCTCTTGGCTTGCGGTGGGTACACGTGACCGCTCGCGTCGGTGATCAGGAACCGGCCGGTTGTGGGCTTGCCGTCGAAGTCGGTGATCTTCACCTTCACGGGCACGGCGGGCTTCACCTCGAACAGCACGGGCGTTTCCCCGCGGAATCCCAAGTCCTGATTGCCTTGCCCGATGTCGAAGCCGATCGTCGCCTCGCGTTTGCCGCTCTCGTTGGAGTAGATGAGGGCGATGGCGTATTCGACCTTAAGCCCGCTGAGCGTGTCGGTCAGCGGCGGTGCGGTGAACACTTCGACGCCGAGGAACCGTTCCGCGATCTTGGGATCGTCCTTCGGGTTCTTGTCGCCGCGCCCGCTGAACCGGTCGCCGGCCTGCGGACTCATGATCTTGAGTTGCTTCTTCACGGTGCTGTCGTTCATCACTTTTACGAGTACCGGCGTCCAACCCGCTTGCTGAAGCGACGTGCTGCCCGGCCCTTTCGCGACCTTGATGCGTGCTTCCGGGTTGATCGTAATCGCGAACAGTACGTGTTTGTCGAGAACCTCCTGAACCTTCTTCGCATCCTTGTCTTCAATCGCCTTTGCTAGCGCCTTGCCGATGTCTTCAGGGAGCGGCGTGCCGAGGAAGTCGAGCGCCTTCACGATGCGGCCCGCGTTCGCGGCGAGCGGTTGTCCTTCGACATCACCGACAACGGGAACGTCCGCGGCGCGTGCGGCGCTCGCGAGGCTGACTAGCGCGAGGAGCGCGAGGGAGAGGCGGGTCATGCGGAGTGACTCCTTCGAGGTGGGAACTTCCGCACTTGTACTCCCCACTGTGGTGTGACGCACGCATATTTTCTGTCGCCGCGCTCCCCTCCGTGGACTACGGGTCGCGGCTAAACGGATTGCTTCAAGGTGGAGTCTGCTATAATCGACCTACCATTCCCACACCGAGGCGTAGACAGGCTCGCAATGAAGATCGTGAAATACCCGCACCCGGCGCTCCGTGCGAAGGCGCGACCCGTGACCGCCATCGACGCGGACGTGCAGAAGGCCGCCGCCGAGATGCTGGAACTGATGTACAAGACCGAAGGACTGGGCCTTGCGGCGCCGCAGGTCACGCTCGACTATCAGATGATCGTGATGAACTTCGTAGGCGAAGCGGACCGGCCCGACCAGGAAGTGGTCGCGATCAACCCGGTGATCATCGAGTCACGCGGCGGTACCGTGAGCGACCGCGAAGGGTGCCTGAGCTTCCCCGGTCTGTATCAGAACGTTCGTCGCGCGAAAACCGTGGTGGCGCAGGCGTACAACCTGAAGGGCGAGAAGTTCGAGATGACGTGCCACGACCTCGCGGCCCGCGTGTGGCAGCACGAGATCGATCACCTTCAGGGCACGTTGTTCATCGACAAGATGGGTACGCTCGGCCTGTCTCGCAGCCAGCGCGATCTCGAAAAATTCGTCGCGGACTTCGAGAAGGCCAAGAAGAAGGGCGACCTGCCGCCGGACCTGGAACCGAAGATGTGACGGAGTGCTGCATGCGAATAGCGATGATGGGAACGGGGACGTTCGCGGAGCCGACCTTCGAGGCGCTCATCGGTGCGTTTGGCACTGACGTGGTCGGGCTTGTCACACAACCGGAGCGCGACACCGGTAGCAAGCGCGGCAGCACGCGCCAAACCGGCAAGGGCATGGCGAACATCGCCCACTCCACGGCTTGCCGCGTAGCCCAACCCGAGAGCATCAACACACCGGAAGGCCTGGAACAACTCCGCGCGATGCAGCCCGACCTACTCGTCGTCGCGGCCTACGGGCAGATTCTCTCGCGTGAGGTGCTGACGGTTCCGACGCGTGGCACGATCAACGTCCACGCCTCACTGCTACCGAAGTACCGCGGCGCGGCCCCGGTTGCGTATGCCATTCTCGGTGGCGAAGCGCAAACCGGCGTGACCATCATCAAGGTGACGCCCGGTCTCGACTCGGGCGACATGATCCTTCAAGAAGCGCTCGACATCCTCCCCGGTGACACGACGGGTAGCCTCGAAGCGCGCCTTTCGACGCTCGGCGCGCGAATGGCGGTCGAAGCCGCGCGCAAGTACGCGGCTGGCGGTGCGGTCGAAGGCGTGAAGCAAGACCCGGCGCGCGTGACGAAGGCTCCGAAGATCAAGAAGGAATTCGGGTTGATCGACTGGACTCGCCCAGCGGATTACATTGCGCGATTCGTGCGCGCGATGCAACCGTGGCCGACCGCGTACACGTTCCTACACCGCCCCGGCAAGGAACCGATGCGCGTGATCATGAGCAAAGCCGGTGGGTTTCATCCCGCGGCTCGTGCCTTGGAAGACGAAGTCGGAGAGTTACTTGATTTGGTCGGTGGCGGTATTGGGGTGCGGTGCGGGCCGGCGACGCTTCATGACATCATCGAAATCCTCGAACTGCAACCCGCGGGAAAGAAGAAGATGACGGCGGAGGAATTCTTGCGCGGCTACCCCATCGTTGAAGGCATGCGGTTCGGGCCGGAAGTGCTCGCATGACGATCACCGCACGGCAGATCGCGGCCGACGTTTTGCACCGGTCGCGCGCGCACGACGGCTTCGCCGCTGAACTCATCGACAGTGCGCTCGGCGCCGCGAACCTTGCACCGCAGGATCGGCGGTTCGTTACGCAACTGGTGTTCGGCGTCACGAGGCGGGCCGGCACGCTCGACGCGATCCTCAAGCCGTTCATCCAACTGCCGCTCCACGCGGTTCAGCCGCGCGTGTGGGACTTGCTGCGACTCGGCGCGTTCCAACTCACGTTCCTCACGCACGTACCCAAGCACGCGGCCGTCAACGAAACGGTGGAACTTGCACCCTACGTCGGCGCGATGAAGGCGAAGGGATTCGTCAACAGCATCATGCGCCGCGTGTCGGAGTTGGTGACGGACGAGTTCACCGACAAGCCGGGCGCGGACGCGGTCGGGTTCGCGTGGGAACCCCTCCCCCCAACCCCCTCCCCTAAGAAGGGAGGGGGAGAAAAGCAAAACACAGAGGCGCAGAACCGCGCATCTTCTGCTGAAAGCCCCTCCCTTCTTAGGGGAGGGGTTGGGGAGGGGTTGACTTTCGGCCGCTACCGCCGCCTCACGCGCGCCATCCTCCCCAATCCCATCACCGACCCGGCGGGCTACTTCGCGGCGGCGTTCTCGTTCCCGCCGTGGCTCGCGAACCGCTGGCTCGAACGCTACGGCCCCGACGAATGCACCCGCCTGGGCTTCTGGTTCAACGCGCCACCGCCGCTGTGGGTTCGCGTGAACAAGCTCCACGCGAGCCGCGAATCGTACCGCATCCAACTCGCCGGGCAAACGATTGACGCGGAACCCGGAGAACATCCGCAGTCGCTCCGGTTCCCGGAACACCATCCCATCCGCGAACTTCCCGGCTACGCCGAAGGCGACTTCGCGGTGCAGGATCATTCGTCGATGCTCGTCGCGTCCGCGCTCGGCGTGCAACCGGGGATGCACGTCCTCGATGCCTGCGCCGCCCCCGGCGGCAAGACGACGCACCTGATGGAACTGATGGACAACCGCGGGCGTGTCACCGCAGGCGACATCGACCCGAAGCGCCTCGAAACAGTGACAGCGCTCGGTCAGCGGCTCCGCATCAAGGGCGTGGAAACCGTCGTGTTGGACGAGAAAGGCGACCTTCCGCCCGGCCCCTTCGACGCCGCGCTCGTCGATGTGCCGTGCAGCAACATGGGCGTACTCGGTCGTCGACCTGAGGTGCGGTGGCGTCTGAAGCCGAACGAGTTCGAACATCTCATCCGGCTTCAGACGCGGTTGCTCATCCTCGCCAGTGAGCGCGTGAAGCCGGGCGGAGCAGTGGTGTATTCCACGTGCAGCATCGAACCTGACGAGAATGAAGGCGTAGTGAAGGCGGTGTGTCGCGGAATGCGGAGTATGTCGCTGGAAGCGGAACACCACTCCGTGCCGGGATGCCCGTCCGACGGCGGCTACTGGGCGCGACTGCGGAAAGCGTGAAGACCGCCCCCCCTCCCTGCGGGGGGGCTTCCGCCGGCAGTTGCCCTTGACGCACTTCGCTTCGGCCGGTTCTACTCTCAATTCGGATTCTCGCGACCCAAACCGGGACACGCTTATGGCCACGGACACGGCCGCTCTGCCCACCACTCATCCCACCGATCCGACGCGCCACCTGTGGCAGTTGCCAGCGCTCTTGCTCGGCGTCGGCGTGTTCGTGTCCGCGTGGCAGGGGTGGATTCCGCTCGGCCGGAATGACCCGGCGTCGGTGTTCACGCGAGATGTCGCGACCCTCAAGACCAGTTACGAGAAGTTGACGCCGGACCCGGCCGAACTGAAATCGCAGTTGAACAAGGTCGCCGGCGGTGTGGAAGCGTACCCGGAACACGCCGCACGGACCCGGTTCCACCTCGGCAGCGGGTACTCGCGGCTCGCGGAAGTGACCGGCCAACCGGACGAAGCTCGTGGGTACTGGACGCTCGCGCGTCAGCACTTTGAACTGGTTACCGACAAGCAACTCCGCGACCCCAACGACGTGCCGAAACTCTCGTTCCGCACGGCGAAGGTACGCGCCGCAATCGGGCTGTCAGCCGACACGCCAACCGCCGAGATTTCACTTTTGATGCAGGTTCTGTCACTTCCCCCGCCCGGTGATGAGGGCGGCGAAACGCGGCGACTGATCGCGGACCTCGCGCTGCGCCAGAACCCGCCAGACCTCGCGCTTGCGAAGGTTTCTCTCACGCAGTATCTGACAGCCGCTGGCATAGCGACTCCGCCGGCCTCGCTCGCACGCGCCAGACTTCGGCTTGGCGAAATTTTCGTCCGCACGAAGGAGTACGACCAGGCCCGCAAGTGGCTCGCGCAGATCGGCGGGGACGCGCCCGCTGACGTACTCGCGCCCGCGAAGGCATTACTCGCACGTCTCCTCATGGCCGAGGCCGACTACGTCGGCGCGGCGAAGGAACTGGACGTACTCCGCACTGCGCCAGGCATCTCGCCCCAGTACCGCACGGACGCGGCCTACGACCTCGCGGTTTGCAAACTGAAGGCGCGCGAGCTGGACGCCGCGACCAAACTCTTCGAGGAGGCCGCGAAGGGCACCGGCGAGGAAGCGACCGCGTCTGCGGTTCAACTCGCCGACCTGCACCTCCGGTCCACGGACCCGGCCCGTCACAAACTTGCCGCCGAACTGCTCGCCGACGCGGTGAAGGGCGTGAAGACCGCCGCCGACTACAAGAACGAACTGGTCCCAATCAACGAAGTACAGACTGCGTTCGAGTTGGCCGTGACCACGCTCCTCGCGGACGGCGCGTTCGGGCCGGCGCTGAAGGTCGCGGACACCTACGCCGCGGTGTCGGCCACCGGACGCGACCGCGAGAAACGCGCCGACGTGCTGGCCGCCTGGGGCGTCGCGATCAAGAAGAACGGCGGAGACGCGAAGCCGAAGTTCAAGGCTGCTGCGGACGAATTCGCGGCGCTGGACGTGTTCCAACCGAAGACCGACGGCAAACTCGAAATGCTCCGCCGCGCAGCCGCGATGTACCGGCAAGCGGATGAACCCGCGACAGCCGTGCTCCGCCTGAAAGAAGCGGCGAAGTTGCCCGGCATTCCGGAGTCGTTCGTTGGCCCGGTGTGGATCGAACTGGCCGACGCCCTGCTCGCGGCCAAGCAAACCGACGAGGTGTGGAAGATCTTCAACGAGGTCATGGCCTCCGTTGGCCCCACATCCACCGCTACGCGATATCGGCTCGCACGGCAGTTCGTGGATTCGCGGCACCCCGGACTGGTCCCGGTTGGGCGCGCGCTGTTCGAGCAGATCGCCAAGCAGCAGAACGTGGATGCCAACGAACGCGAGTACCACGAGCGGGCACTCACCGAACTGGCGAACGACCTGATCCGACAGGGCAATTTCGCCGACGCCGAATCGCGTCTGCGGTCACAACTTCAGCTTTACCCGATCGGCTCGGAGGCGCAACTGGCCCGCCTCCTGCTCGGCGTGTGCCTGCTGCAGAAGGCCGCCGCGCCCAGCGTCACCGCTGCGAGTGCCGCGGAGATGCGGCTCGAAGCCGTGACCGTGTTCCGAAGGATTGTCACCGAGTGCAATGACACAGAGAAGCGCAACGGCAAGTTGCTTGAACGCGAGGCGTGGCTCCGGCTCCAGGCCGCGCTGCGGGTACTGCAAACGTACCAGCAGATGAAGAAGCCCAACGATCTGCTCGCCGAAGCCGACCAGCTCCTGGACCGGCACAAGGACACGGTCGAGGAGTTGATCATCCTCAGCCTCATGTACCACGCGTTCAAGCAACTGAACGAACCGGGCAAGGCGCTAACCCTGCGCGACCGGATGCGGGACGCGTTCGACAAACTGCCGCCTTCCGCGTTCACCCAACAGACCGGCGAGTACAGTCGCGACTACTGGCTGAAGGTCTGGTTCGCCCCAGACCCGAAGTAATTTGGAGGTGGCTCGCTGCCACGCTGACCTGGACCGAAGAAGCACGTAAAGTGAATGCGGAGCTATTGGGATCGTGTCGTGACCTGCCGGGAGCGGGCCGGTTACCTTCGCGGAAAGTGACTGGTCGGAAGCTCTTTGCGACCCCCCGAGAGGACTTCCCATGAAACTCACCTCCTGCTTCCTCTTTGCGCTGTTCGCCGGCGTGCTGGTCGCGTCACCGGTCGGGGCCGGGAAGTTCAACAAGAAGATCAACATCGGGGACGCGGCCCCATCGTGGGAGAAACTCGAAGGCACCGACGGCAAGAAGTATTCCTTCACAGACTGGAAGGACAAGGACGTGCTCGTTGTGGTGTTCACCTGCAATAGTTGTATCGTCGCGGAGGTCTACGAGGACCGGCTCATCGCGTTTGCAAATGAGTGCAATCAGCCGAAGAGCAGGGTGGGGTTCGTCGCAATCAACGTGAACACCGGCAAAGCCGACGCGCTCCCCGCGATGAAAGAACGCGCCACGAAGAAGAAGTTCGGCTTCACCTATCTGTACGACCCGTCGCAGAAGACCGCACTCGCGTACGGCGCGGTGTTCACGCCCGAGTGCTTCGTGCTGACGAAGGACCGCAAGGTGATGTACATGGGCGCATTCGACGACAAACCGGGCGAACCGAAGGTGAAATACGTCGAGGAGGCAGTGAAGGCCGCGCTCGCGGGCAAACCTGCGGCGCCCGCCGAGACACCCGCCGCCGCCGGGTGCCGAATCAAGTTCGACAAGAAGGATGATGAGTGAGGAGTTGCGAGTGAGGAGTTGCGAGTGACGAGTTGCGAGTTGCGAGTAAAGGCAGAAGACCAGAGGCACCATCGCTTCTGGTCTTCTGCCTTCCCGTCGCGCCTCCGCTTACGGCCCCAGTTCCAGCAGCGATATAGTCCGTGAGGCTCATCATTCGGTTAGACTGTGCTGCGCCCATGCGGTCTTTGGCCATCTCCTCGGCTCGCGACTGCATGACCGACAACGACCGCTGAACGTCCACGAAGCTCAACCCGTTCACGCGTTCCAACGCGGCTGGGATCTCGGACACGCGCTCCTGGGCGGTGTAGACGTAAACGATCATGTCCTTGAGAGCGGC
>SXID01000196.1 GCA_005772955.1 Planctomycetia bacterium | reverse complement strand
TACTGGCAGCGCAACAACGCGACCGGCGTGAAGGGCACGATGCAAGTCGCGCACGCGTTCCTCGGGTTGCGGCTCGAATGCGCGCAGTGCCACCGGCACCCGCACGACGTCTGGCAGCAGGACGACTTGCTGAGCTTCGCGAACTTCTTCATGCGCGTGAGCAACCCTGCCGCGGGCGGTTCGTCAGCACCGATCGCGAAGGAAGCCGACTCGCTCGTGAAGGACGCGAAAGACTTGCGCGAACAGGCAAAGAAGATCGGAGAGAAACTGAAGGACAAAACGCTCCCGAAAGACGATGTAACGAAGACCAACGCGGAGGTGAAGGCGCTCAACGACAAGGCCACCGCGCTCGAAGCCGCGAGCAAGCGGATCAAAGGCACCGAGATTCACGCACTCGGCAAGCCGACCTTCGCGAGCATGAGCAGCACACTCGGGACGCAGAAGTCCGACAAGTTCCGGCTGCTCGGAGCGAAGCAACCCCTCACCGTGGGCCCGGAGCAAGACCCGCGAGAACTTGTCGTCGCGTGGCTACGCCAGGCGGACAACCCGTTCTTCGCGCGAGCAATGGTGAATCGCGTGTGGGCGCATTACTTCGGTCGCGGGATCATCGACCCGGCAGACCATCTCTCACCACTGAACCCGCCGTCGCACCCTGAGTTGCTCGACGCGCTCGCGAAGGGCTTCATCGAGAACAAGTACGATCTGAAGTGGCTGCACCGCACGATTCTCGCGAGCCGAACCTACCAGCAGAGCGCCGCGACCAACGCCACCAACCGCACCGACACGACGAACTACGCGTCCGCGTACCTGCGGCGATTGCCCGCGGAGGTGCTGGTCGATGCGGTGAACCACGCGACCGGCGGCAGCGAAACCTATCCGCCGGAACTGTTCCTGCCACTGGGCGCGAAGGCCATCGAAGTGGCGGGCGGCACCGGCAGCGACCGCGCACGGGCGAGCCTGCAATACGCGTTCTCGATCTTCGGCCGCCCGATGCGAAACCCGGACGTGCAGTGCGATTGCGAACGCGACGGCAAGCCGACCATCGTCCAGACGCTCTACCTCGCCAACCACCCAGCCGTTCTCCAGAAGATCAGCGATCCCAAGGGCCGCGTCGCGACGGTACTCAAGACGATATCCGACGACGAAAAACGCATCGAAGAACTGTATCTCTGGACGCTGAGCCGCCTACCCACGAACGACGAACGCCCGGTGTGTCTCAAGTACGTGAAGGACGCCTCCACCCCCCAGCGCGGATACGAAGACGTGCTGTGGAGTCTGCTGAACACACGGGAATTTCTGCTCAACCACTGAGTTCATCGTTTCGCGTCCGACCCGAAGGGGCGGCGCTGAACGAAAAGGGAGACGATCGCATGTTCCCCTCTCACCATCCTTCGAGGCGCGATGTTTTCCGCGCCGGCGGTGCGTCGCTGTTCGGCATGACGACGGCCGACTTCTTCAAGGCGCGCGCCACCGCGGCCGAGAAGAGTGAGCCGAAGGCCAAGCAGATGATCCTCATCTGGATGGCCGGCGGGCCGCCGCACCAGGACATGTTCGACATGAAGCCCGACACGCCGCCGCCCTACGGCAGCGAGTTGAAGCAGGGCAAGTCGAACGTCCCCGGTATGGAGTTCTGCGAACTCATGCCTCGCCTCGCGCGCAACGCAGACAAGTTCTCCATTCTACGGTCGGTCGGGATCGGCAGCGAGAAGTGGGAACACTCCGGCGGGTTGTACTGGCTTTGCGGCAACCCACGCACCAAAGACACGCCGAAGTACCCGATGTATGGCAGCGTGGTCGCGCACGAGCGCCCGGCGCCGAAGGGGTTGCCGACGTTCGTCGCATTCGGTCACTACTACGACACCGGCGACGCGGCCGGCGACCTGCGAAACAACTACCTCGGCCCAGCGTTCGACCCGCTCACGTTCCGCCCGGGCGACGCAAAGAACGAAGTCGGCGCGATGCTGCTCCCGCCGGCTCACCTCGACCTCTCCGCGATGGACAAACGCGAGAAGCTTCTGAAGTCGCTCGATCAGCAGCTCCGCAAACTCGACGCGGCCGAACCAGTGATCGCGGGTCTGGACACGTACCAGCAGAGCGCGTTCGACCTGCTCCGCTCGCCGAAGTTGCGCGACGCGGTCGATCCGAAGAAGCTGAACCTCCGCGACGTGGAACGCTACGGCAAGACCGAACACGGCACGATGGCGTTGTACGCGCGCAAGATGATCGAGATCGGGGTGCCATTCGTGTTCGTCCCGTGGCCCGGCTGGGACATGCACGGGAACATCACCGAGGGGTGTAAAAACGTGCTGCCCAAGGTGGACGCGCTCATCGCCAGCCTGCTCGAAGACCTCGACGCTCGCGGGTTGCTCGAAACCACCATCGTGACCGTGTTGGGCGAGATGGGGCGGAACAAGATTTACAAGGACTCGGCCTATTCCGGCCCGCCGGGACGCGACCACTGGGGCACGACGCAGTTCGTCATCGTCGCGGGCGGCGGGTTCAAGCAGGGCATGGTGCTCGGCAAGACCGACAAGACCTCGCTCCGCGTGACCGACAATTACTACTCGCCGATCAGCTACGGGCGTACGCTCTACCACCTGCTCGGGATCGACCCGGACAAGGAGCTGTTCACGACGACGAACCAGCCGCTGAAGATCAGCATCGACAACGCACCGCTGATCAAGGAAATCATCGCGTGAGGGCCGACGGAACCGTGTACCGCTGTTTGCTGTCGAGGGGAAACGAACGTGCCGGAGGACCATGTTCCTCCGGCACGTGTGTCACTGGACTCGCTCAACCAATCAGAAGGCGCTTGGCCTCGTCGTAACCGGGGGCCGGCTTGCCGAACTCGCTTGCCGTCACGCGAGCCAGCGCGACGATCTGCCGCCACTTGAACGCGGCCCGCGTCGTGCCGAACTCTTCGGTCGCGGTGCGGTAGTACTTCTCCGCGTGCAGCGCGCCGTCTTCACTCACGCCATAACGGATGAGCACGTCCAGGAGCGCCCGCACAGGGTGCCCGGCCGTGCCGTACTTCTGCGCGAGAGCCGCCGCGACCGCCTGGTTCCCGGCCTTGATCGCGTCCTCAGTCTGAACGAGAAGTTCCTTCGCGTCGGTCGTCTTGATCTTTTCCAGTTCCGCCGTGTGGAACGGTTCCTTCAACTGGTTGCCGTTCTGACCGGCGGTGTGATACGCGCCCACGATCAACGCCGCGATCGTGTTGCGTGCGTTGCTGACCTTCGCGATGTTCCGCCACGCGTTGGCGGCGTCCGACGCGTGCAGCCCGACCGAGTCGCCGTGAACGCTCCCGATCTGCTTGACACCGTCCGCCTTGCTCCGGCCCGGATCGTTGAGAAGGAGTTGGTTCGCCGCGAGGTTGATCGCGTCGCTGATCGATGCCGAGGCGAAGCCTTCGGCGAGCGCCGCCGCCACCGCGTCCGCGGCTTTATCGCGACCGCCGCCGTAGACGACCTTCGCAAGCGCCTCGACCCAGGCGTCATCGCCGTCGCGGGTGCCGATCTTCTTCCCGGCCAGTTTGTACTGGTCCATCAGCTTCGGGAGTTGGGTCGTGATGGCGCTCTGCTTGCCGCCCCGGTTTTCGTTGCAGCAGAACAGCACCGACTGGCGGAGCAGCGTGTGCGCGTGTTCCTTGCCGGTGAAGTCGAGCATCGCCCACGCGCGCCACGCGAGTACCACGCGGTGAACGTTGATGTCGTCCGCGACGCAGTACATCACGTGGTTGAAGGCGTCGTCCGCCCCGTCCTTCGCGACAGTCGCGAAGATGCCTTCGGCGGTGGCTGGATCGTTCTTGCGTGTGAGTTCCTGAAGCGATTCGCCAGCCGGCTTGCCGGCAGGCACGGGCGTCGCCTTGACCGGACGCAGCACCTCGTTCTTGCGCCCGCCCTTCGCCTGAATGTGGGTCGAGTTGCGGTACAGAACCTTCAGCACCGGCAGTGCCTTCTGCGCTTCGGGCAGTTCCTTCGACATCTCGAACGCGGGCGCGAGTGCCATGAAGGTGTGATAACCCTCGTAGTGCTTGCCGCCGAACTCGCGGGCGTTGGCAAGCGACCCGGCCCCGACCAGCGTACGCAGGTCGGTTCCTTCCTTCAACTTGCCGACCAGCACCGACATCAGCTTGTTCGTGGGCGTGTCCTGGAGCAACGCGGCGAGCGGTTCCAGTTTGCCGAAGTCGAGGGTCTCGGCGCCGTCGGCGGCGGAAGCGGGTGCGAGGCCGAGATCGGTGGCGATTGTCGCCCCGAGGCTGGCAACCAGCATCCCGCGGCCGACATCGGCCAGGAACTCGCGACGCGTGTTCGGAATCATGAGGTAGACTCCCTTGGAGGAGGAAAGAGAACAAACATAACCCGCCCAGTACAGCGATCGAGCAGGGACCTTAGTTAGCAGAACGCAGGGCTTTACACGACTTTACTCGACCGGGCCCGGCTTGCACCAGTAATAACGATAATCACGGTGAATCGATGTGACCCGTGCGAACGCAACAGCGTCCAGGTCAGCAACGAGCCAACCGGAATAGCGATTCCCTAGCAGGACAGACAGTTTCGCTCATCGGATCACCCTCAGTGTATCACCAGGAGTCGGCACCATAGTCATCACGCGGAGCGTGATGTTGGCTGCCCCGCGAAGACACGCTGTTCGTGAACGCGACTCGCGTTGCCTCGCGACATCACGCGGAGCGTGATGACGACGTTGAAAAACCGCTGGAGTGTCACCATTCTAACGCGGGCGCGACCGCTGTTTATCCCTCTACAGTTCCCGCCAGACGCTTAAGGACAGTTCGCTACGGTCACGCGGAACTCTTGGTGGGGTGTTGATGAGTGACCAGGGACGGATCGCCAAGTGCGAGGAAACGCCCTCGTCGTCAACAGGCACGTTGTGCCGCCTACTCGAAGCCGCACGCGTGTAGGATCTCGACGCACGGGAACGAATGGTCGCCCTGTACGCGTCGCTGGTGTTGCACTGGTGCCGGCAGTGGAGTTGCGCGAAGACGACGACGCGGACGCGTGACAGCCTGTCGCGATCCACATTGTAGGCGTGCTGGCTGACGGCGGTCGATGGCCGCGCCGGAGGACGTGGCAGACGAACTGGGGATATCCGGCGGTGCGGGTCGCGAAGTCGCGAAGTCCGGGGGCACTCCACCGCCTCCGCGCGGCGATCGGGACCAGATCGCCTCAGTCACAATCGGTGCTACGCGATTCGCCTCCCGCGTTGGTAACGGACGGGAGCGAGAACGAGGGAGGATGCGCCCGGTTCGAACGGACACCGCAACCACCGAACGGCATCCCGGAAACGGAAAGGGCCACAAACCTTTTGGTTTGCGGCCCTTGCGTTGAGGGTGACTGACGGGATTCGAACCCGCGACATCCAGAACCACAATCTGGCGCTCTAACCAGCTGAGCTACAGCCACCACGAACGATCGGCGCGACGCCGGCCCAAGTAGATTCTTACACCGCGTCCGGCTTCGCGTCAACGGTCTTTGGCACAGGTCTCCCCACAGAACAGCGTGTCCGCGAACGGTCCGTTGCTCTACCTCGTTTTCGTTCCCGATTCCGGGTATCAAGAGGATAGCTGTTCTCTCCCGGAGGTTCACACAATGTCCGCACCGCACGTCGAATACGTCGAGATGACCGGACACATCGTTGATTCACTACTGCTCCCGAAAGTGCTCGACGCGATCCTCTCTCGCGGCGGGCGCTACAACATCGAAACGCTCCGCCTCGGGCAGCGCCAGGACGACCCGAGTTTCGCGCGCATCGAGGTGAAGGCGGACACGTCCGAACAACTCGAAGCGATCCTCGCCGACGTCCACCCGCATGGCGCGGTCGCCGCCGACGCGAGCGACTGCCGCACGGTCGCCGCCGACATGGACGGTGCGTTCCCGGACGGTTTCTACTGCTCAACCAACTTCCGCACGCAGGTGAAACTGAACGGCGAATGGGTGGACGTAGAAGACCAGGAGATGGACTGCGGCATCGCGGTCGATCCCGAGGGCGCGGCGCGATGCGTTCCCATGACCGCCGTGAAGACCGGTAATCGCGTCCTCGTCGGGCGTGCGGGCACGCGTGTGTTCCCGCCAGAATCGGAGATGCGGAAACACGAACTCTTCGAGTTCATGGCGAGTCCCGTTTCGAGCGAGCGTCCGAAGGCGGTGAGCGTGCGCGAGATCGCGATCGCGATGCGCAAGACCCGCGCCGCGGGCGACCGGGTACTCGCGGTGTTAGGGCCGGCGGTCGTCCACACCGGCGGCGCCGAACTCGTGGCGAAGATGGTCCGCGACGGGTTCATCAACGTGCTGTTCGCGGGTAACGCACTTGCCACGCACGACATGGAACAAGCCTTCTATGGCACGAGTCTCGGCGTCTCGCTCGACAAAGGGTTGCCCACGGACGAGGGACACGAACACCACCTGCGCACGATCAACACGATCCGGCGAATGGGGGGCATCAAGAAGGCGGTCGAAACCGGAAAACTGACGAGCGGCATCATGTTCGAATGCGTGAAGCGGGACGTGCCCTACGTACTCGCGGGCAGCATCCGCGACGACGGCCCGCTACCGGAGGTGGTCACTGATGCGCTCGCGGCGCAGGACGCCATGCGCCGGTTGATCCCCGGCGTGGGCTTCTGCCTGATGGTCGCGACAACGCTGCACAGCATCGCGGTGGGAAACCTCTTACCGGCGTGGGTGAAGGTGGCGTGCGTGGACATCAGCCCCGCGACGGTCACGAAACTGATGGACCGCGGCAGCACGCAAACGGTAGGCATCGTGAGTGACGCCGAGCCGTTCATCCGCGCGCTGGTCGCGGAGCTGGACAAGCCGGTGTGACCTTCACCCGTCCACGTCCCACACAACGATTTTTCCGTTCAGCCCGGCGGCAGCGCAGGTGAGGCCGTCGGGCGCAAACGCGAGCGCCGTAACCGCACCGATGTTCCAGTCGAACGCGCCCCCCGGTTCGCCGGTGTTCGCGTCCCACGTCCGAATAGACCCGTCGTGCGATGCGGTCAACAGGCGGCGCCCGTCCGGCGTGAGCGCGACCGCGTTCACCTGTTTCGGGTGCCCAGACAGCGTGAAGAGTTCTTCGCCTCGTTCGAGCGACCACACGTACACGCACCTCCCGTTCGCCACCAGGAACCGGTTCTCGGGAAGAAACCGAACGCAGCGCGTGACCGTACCGGGCCACCCGAGCGAGTGTCGGAGTTCGCCGGTCGCGAGAGAGTAGCACTGCGTGTCGGGATTGCCGTCAACGCCGCCCGTTACCGCGAGTTGCGTGCCGTCCACGCTGAACGCCATCACTGTCGCGGGTTCGTCTCCCGTCCCCACGTCCGCGACGGTTTCGCCGGTGTCGCGATCAACGACCGTGACCGCGCATGCGGTCCGGTTCGGGTTACTGCGAACGCCCGCTCGCCGCGAGTGACTGATCGCGAGTCGCGTGCCAGTCGGGTCGAACGCCAGCCCCACGACGTCGCGGAAATTCGGTGGCGCGGCCTGGGTTTTCGACGGGAACTTCCGCCACTCGACCGGCCCCGAAAGCGGGGTCCACTGCACTGACGCAATCCCAACCCAACCCCTTCCCTGCAACGCGTCGCCGAGAACGAACCGCGACAGGTCCGCCGGCACCGCATAACACTGCGCGAACTGGTCGATGCGACCGACGGTCTCGCCAGTCGCAAGGTCGAGCCACACGGCGTAGTCCACCATCCGCACCTCGTCGCCGCCGACCGCGAGTAACCGCGTGCCGTCCGACGTGAAGTGAATGTCGTGAACCCGCTTGCACTTCTTCAGCCTGTATGACCGCATCCGTTTTCCTCACGCGTCAACGTCCCACACCACCACCTGCCCATTCTT
>SXID01000195.1 GCA_005772955.1 Planctomycetia bacterium | reverse complement strand
TTCGATCGTGTTCTGGGTCGCGAGCACGAAGAACGGCTCCGGGAGTTGGTGCCGCACGCCGGCCACCGTGACCTGCTTCTCCTGCATCCCTTCGAGCAGTGCGGATTGTGTCTTCGGCGGCGTGCGGTTCACTTCGTCTGCGAGTACCACATTGGCGAACAGCGGACCCTGGAGGAACTTGAAAGTCGGTCGATGAGTCTCCGGATCTTCCTCGATCATTCGCGTGCCGGTGATGTCGGTCGGAATGAGGTCGGGGGTGAACTGCACGCGATTGAACGTGAGGTTCATGCTGTCCGCGAGCGTGCGGATCATGAGCGTTTTCGCCAGGCCGGGCACGCCCACGAGAAGCGCGTGACCCTGCGACAGCAGCGCGATGAGCAATAGCTCCATCACGTCTTTCTGGCCGACGATGACCTTGCCGCACTCTTCGAGGATGCGCTCTGCGCCGGCACGCAACTGATCGACCGCGTGCGCGTCGTCACCGCTGAGGCCCACGGGTTCCGCTCTTACCGGCACGGCTTTCTCCAGTCTCAAGTCCACAAGTCGCAAGTCACAAGTCAAAGACACAGCCTTCCGACTTGTGACTTGCGACTTGTGGACTTGAGACCACTTATTTCAGCCACACCACGCGGTCGCCGGTGGCGAAGACGGCGGTGTCGGCGTCGAACCACACGGTCACAGACGGGCCGCGCGCGGGGATGTCGTAACGACCCAGGCGTTTGCCCGTTTCTGGATCGAACAGAAGCACCGGGAGCGCGCGATCGACCCACGCATCATACAGCGTGGCCCCGAGTCCGGGGAGTCGCCACACGTACGGTTCCGCCTGGAACGATTTCGTCAGCCGCGTGAGCACCGTTTCCATTGGCTCATGCGGGGTTGCCTGCGCCGGGTACGCGACCACACACGACTTCCCGGCGCGAACGACCCAGCCGGTGGGCGAGGCGGGCAGGTCCGCGGTCCACGCGGTCTTGCCATCGCTCAACGTGAACGCGAACAACTTGTTCGCGACCGGAACGTAAACGTGATCCGCGTCCGCGTCGGCCGCGAACAGGTCGATGCGGTCCGCGTCTGCGAACGCGGGAGTCTCCCACACCCGTTTGCCGTCGGTCGCGCTCACGCACTCGATCTCGATGCCGTGGTTGCGCCGTACCGCGATGAGCACTGAATCGCCCCATGCCCGGACCTGCGGCGGATCGCCCGCGAGACCGTCGTCGTGGTCCACTTCGTAGGCCCACTTCACGCGCCCGGCGAGTTGTACGAGCCGCACCAGACCAGCCCCGTCCGCGAGCGCGAGGTGATTGCTCACTTCGGTTGGCGCGTGCGGCCAGTTGACGCGTGCGGTGTTTTCGCCCAACGCTGGCTGTGCTGCGAGTCGGCCGGTTTTGAGTTTGACGAACCAGCGGCGCCCGTCGGAGAGTTGGGCGACAACGAACTCCCCGTGCACGGCGAAGTGCGGGCCGAACCGCGGGTTGGATGCGAATTGCAGCGGCTCGTAGCCGCTGCGCCCGGTCGCGCCGAGAACCCATGCGACCCGGTGCGCGTGTAGGTCGAGTGCGATCAGGTGATATTCGCCGATGCGTGCGAGGAGCCATGGCCCCGCCAGAACGAACGACGACAGTGAAGGCGCCAGCGACGCTTCCGCCGCACGCAAGCGATAGGGTAGGGTGCCGTTGGGCAGGCGCTCAGTTGCGGGCACGCGGAACACCCAGACCGGTTCGCGAGCGACGCCGTACACGGCGACCGCGTAGGGCCCGACCGCGACGAACCCTTCGCGCAGGTCGGCCGCGTGCGTGAACACCTCGGCTGCGACGTGCTCGCTTTCGACGCTCTGGTCGAGCGGGATCGCGACTACCTTCTGAAGTCCGGCGGCGAACAACCGCTTCGACGAACACGACACGCCCGCGATTGCGCGCAGCGGCGACACGCCGGCGGGTAGTTTCAGCGTGCGGTCCAAGTCTGCGTCGGTCGTCAACCCCGGCACGCGTGGTTTGTTGTCGCTCGCGGTGGCCGGGACTGATGCGGCCCTTGGAACGCGACCCAGGTGTTGCTGGAGGAAAGTTTCGAGCGTGACCGGGATTCCGTCGGCGCCGAGAAGCCACTCGCCCATCAACTCCGGGCGGAGCGCGTTCGGAACAGGCAGCGGCAGCATCTTGTGGTCCGAGACCCGCGGCGACCACTGGATCAGGCGGGCTGCGGCCCACGCGCGCAGTGGCGCTGGCAGGTCACTCGTCGCCACTTCGCACAGCAGGCGTTTCGCTTCCGCGCGGTTGTTGGTGGCGTACTCACGCTCGGCACTCTCCACGATGATGTCGAACCGGTCGCGGGGCGTGGAGTCCGGTCGGGGGACGATCTTGTCCGGCTCCGCGCGGTAGCCCCAAACCTGAGTCGGCGTGACCACGACCAGCACGCCGTCCGCGTAGGCGAGGTGGCCAAAGTAGTTCTTGAGGAAGTTCGGGAACGGGGCGCGCCACGGATTCGGGCGGGCGTCGGTGGGTCGGCCTGTGTCGGGATCGGCGAAGTATAACCCTTCGCGCGACGGCCAAAGGATCACATCGTCGGTGACCAAGCCTTGCCCGTAGGGGAGCGTGCCGCCGCCGTTGCTCTGCACCCAGCCGCCGTCCGCTGGGCGGTGCGAACCGGTGTCGAGAGCCAGTCCTCGCAAACCGCGGACCGGGCCTGTCACGCTCACGACCAGCCGGTTGTTCGCGACGCCGACGATGCGCGCGCCTTCGGTCGGGCCGGATTCCCACACCAGTTGGCCGGTGTGCGCATCGAGGGCGTAGACTCGTTCGCCATCCGCAGGCGCGACGAACACGCGCCCGCCGAACGCGACCGCTGGACTCGGGTCGCCGCCTGGGTGTGCCGCGGCCTTGCGCGACCGCGCGTAGCGGAAGCCCCAGGCCCGCTGCCCGGTGGCCGCGTCGATCGCCACCACGGCGCCTGCGTTCGAGCAGAACACGATGTGCCGACCCGCGAGCGTGAGTAATTCCTGCCGCGTGCGCATGTCGTTCGATACGGGTTGTCCGCTGTCACACAAATCCACGATCCACGCGGGGCGCTGCGGTTCGTTGTCGCCCTCGACCGAGTCGTAGCCCACCGCGACATGAACGACACGCCCGCCCTCGAACTTGGCGTACACCGCCCAGAGGCGCTTTCCGACGACGAGCGGCGCGCCTTCCCACGCGGCCGGCACCTTCGGGTCTTCCGGTGGCGAGAGCCGCCAGAGCTGTTTCAGTTCGTCGCCCTGAGGCTTGAAGCACACGAGCGACGACTCTTCCGGCACGCCGCTGACCGCCTCCGGGGCGCGAACTACGCTTGGGCCGAACCGCGCGTAGAGCAACCCGCCGGACGCTGTGAGCGAGGCGCACGCGGCCGGGGTCTTTGGGGTTGCGTTGCGGTTGTAGGCCCGCGTCGGTTCGCCGGTTTGGAGGTTGAACCCGAAGACACGCGTCGCGTCCGCGACGAACACTTCGCCGTTTAGGATGACCGGGTGTCCGAACGGCTGGCGCGCTGGTGGGTTGAGCGTGCCGAGTGGCCCGCCCGGCCGTTCGTCCACCGGCCCCAGGGCTTTCTCCCAGGATGTCTTTGAAGGCCAGTAACGCGGGATGCCGCCCGGTACGCGCCCGGTGCGCTCGGGATTGCCGCCGTAGGTTGGCCACGCGTTGGTGGTCGCTTCCGGCGTGAGCTTCGGCGGAGCGTCGAGGAATGTCTTGAGCGTGCCCGTGAGCAACCCGGTCTTGCCCGCGAGCGTGCCGGTCGCGGTTGGGTGCTTCGTCTGGAACGCGTCGAACTCTTCTTTGGCGCGTGCGGTGTCCCCAGTGAAGATCACCGCGAGGACGATGCGCGCGCGAACGAGCGCGAGGTCAGCTTTCGAGTTCGGGTACGTCACGTCTGCACCCGCGTCGGGCACGAGCCGGCGCCACATGCCTTCGGCCGCGCGGAACTCGCCGCGCTCGAAGAGAAAATCACCGAGCAGCAGGAGTGCTTCGTCCGCGGCGTGCGAGACGAAGTAGCGGTCGAGCAGTTGCCACAGCGGTCGCGGGTCTCGCGCCAGCTTCGCCTGTGCGAGTAACTTCTTCGCGGGTTGATCGACGCGGTCCTGATACGCCTTCAGCACGTCGCCCGGGAGTTTGGCAAGAATCTGGTGCGCGACCAGTCGTGCCGGGCGGGCGTAGTTCGCTTCAACGAGAATGAGGTCGTCGCCGGACTCGTCGAGGACGCGTTGGAGGTCGTCGGCCGCGTCCGCGTGCTTGCCCGCTATCAGCTTCTGTTCGATCTCGAAGAGCCGCTTGCGGGTCTGTGCGGACTCGCCGCGCAGCGTGGCCGGCTCTGGTGCGGGCGGAGCGGATGGCTGAGCGCGTGCCTGGAGTATGGTGAAGAGCAGGCCGAGTGTTGCGGCGGCGTGGACGGCCCGGTTCATAGAATGTGGTCCGTAGTCTCAGGCTGTCCGTCGGAAGACGGGATGTGTTATTGTTCGCATTCTGGCGCCGAATGCAACACAGGGCTTCCGCCCTGTGCTACGTCAGTCGGCCCTCCGGGCGGAAGACCGTTGGTTGTATTCGCCCCGGTAGGGGCCGTCGGACGTAGCACAGGGCAGAGGCCCTGTGTTCTAAAGGTCGAGAGGAGCCGATGAACTATTCTCTCGCATGTGTTGCGTTCGCTTCGTTCGCGTTCGCCGGGTGCGGCTCTCCAACGTTCGCCGATGCACCCTCACAGGCCGGGACACTCACCGTGCCATCGGGGCGATACCCGGCGCGCACCGACCTGCTTGCCGTGAAGATCCCCGACGGCGCACCGGCGCGGTGGCACACGGCCCAGTTCCCGCCTCTTCGGAGCATGCGGTTGCTCCCCAACACGCCGGACGCCGATCTCGCGGCCGACCTCCGCAAACAACTCAACAAGGCGATTCTCGATCCCACCATCTACGAACAGGACGTGTGGATGCCGGTGCAGGCAGACCGGATTACGCGCCTCCTCGACGCACACTTCGGCACGCCCGCGGCGCCGACTGTTCGCGTACCCGCGTGGGAGCAGGTGGTCGCGACGGGGGTGGTGCGGTTCGACCAGTCGGTGAGTTTCGGCGCGAACCTGAAGGACATTCGCACGAAACTCGGCAAGGCGAAACTGAAGGACTGGGAAGCCGACTGGCAGGCTGCGAACGAGGCGAAGGCGGAACTGAAACTCGACGATGCTACGCTGGCTCGCGGGTCGGTGGTGTACCGCCGGTGGTGCATGCAGTGCCACGGACCGAGCGGGGCCGGCGACCCGGCCTACGCGGTGGAAGCCGGTCCGATGCCGCGTGACTACCGGCAGGGCGTCTTCAAGTACGTCACCGCGTTTCCGTCACCAACGGCGCCCAAGAAGGCAGGTCTCGGTGCGAGTGGCAAAGCCCGGCGCAGCGATCTGATACAGACCGTTCGCGTTGGCATCGAAGGCACCATCATGCCCGCGTTCGGTAGCCTCTCCGACACGGAACTCGAAGACGTGGTGAGTTACGTGATCCACCTGAGCGTTCGCGGGGAAACGGAGTTCGCTACGCTCATGCGGGCGAGCAGGCCGGGCGGCGACGATCCCATCTACGAGAGTGGCGAACTGGACTGGTTGTTTTTGCAACTGGAACTTGCGGTGCTGATCAATTGGGGCGTCGCGGAGAAGAGCGAGATTCCGGTGCCGCAAGAGAAGCCGATGACGGAGAAGGAACGCATCGAGTCGGCGGTTCGCGGGTTCCGGCTGTACAACGCGCCGGAGTTCGGGTGCGGCAGTTGCCACGCGAACTACGGTCGCGCGCAACAACTGAAATGGGATGCGTGGGGAACCATTGTGCAACCGCGAAACCTGACGCTGGGTGTGTATCGCGGCGGGCGCACCGGCAAAGATCTGTACGCTCGCATTTACGGGGGCATCGTGCCGGTGGCGATGCCGTCGTTCGGTCAGCACGTCACGACCGCGCCGTCGGGCACGCCGGACAAGATCTGGGACATTGTTCACTTCCTGCACGCGTTGGCCGACCCCGCCGACCGTAAGCGGATGCAGCATCGTGACCCAACTGTGAAGTTCGATCCGTGAGAATTGGTGCGCCGCAAGCGGCGGAAGCCACGGCAAAGTGAAATCCACACGCGATTCCGGGGTACACGAACGGGCGTCGCCATCGCGTTACAAACGGCACGAGCGGGAACGGGTTGAGTTATCTGCGTGGTGACCGAAGTATCCGGTGCGACGGGTCCAATTATCATCGGTCCTTCAGGACTCGTTAAGCAGGTACTCACCATTCGTCCTGTAAGGTGGAGGTGGATTATTCATCACCGACCTGATGCGGGCCTTTGGAGTCATATCATGTTGGCCGTCCTCGTCATCCTGTGTCCGCCGCTCGCAGTGCTCCTGACTGCATCCCCGTCGCAAGCCGTCAAAAACTTCGGGCTTACCATTCTGCTCTACGTGCCCGGTGTGCTTCACGCGTGGGCCATCGTCGAGCAGTCCCGCGTGACCCGTCGCTTCGATTCCTTGATGCGCGTACTGGATGCCCACACCGGCCCGATGAAGCGCCGCGCGGCGTAAATTCGGCCTCTGCTGAAAACGCGAACGGCGGTCGGGGTGTCCGACTCCCGTTCGTCGTTTCAATCCCTTGTCACTCCACACTACTGTCCGCGATTGTCCACCCTGGGTGGGTTCGAGTTGTTGTGCCGGGATCTGACGAAGACCCGCTCCGCACCCATGCCAGGAGACCGTGATGCGTTTCGCCGTGCTGTGCGCCGTTTGGACCGCGATCCGTTCGGTCCGCGAGCGGACCACTCTGAAAACCTTATGAAAGACCTTGCCAGAACCACCCGGCGGTCTTGTGGTCCGCCGCGAGGGTGGGCATACTTGAGCGAACACTACGGCGCCGTCATCGACCGCACTCGCACAAACCACCCTGCACACGAAACTTCACACCCGGAGAAGGGTTTCGATGTCTGTGGACGCCACTCGTTGTACACGGTGTCACGCGATCTTCTTTCCCGTGAAAGGCGACGCGGATTGCCCGTCCTGTGGGGAACGGCTAACCGGGTGGTACCACACACGCGACGGTAAGCCAAGCGGCCCGGTCACGGCCAAGGAGTTGAAGGGATTGGCCGCGAACGGCCGGCTCGCACCGACTGATCTCGTGCGCCGCGGCGCGGATGCGAAGTGGATCGTGGCGAAGAAGGTCCGCGGACTGTTCCCTGAACCCGCAGCACCCGCGGCACCCCCCCAGCCGCCGTCGTGTGTTGCCGGTGCGGGCCGGATCGAATCGCGACACGAGGCGCGCGCGGAAGCACAGGTGGTTCCCGACCCCGCACGCTGTGTGCAGTGCGGTATCTGCTCGTACAACTGCCCGATGGAGATCGATGTTCGCGCACACGCGCACCGCGGCATCCCGATTCACGACAGCCACTGCCTGACTTGTAGCGAGTGCGTCAAGCGGTGCCCGCGCGGCGTGCTGAGCTTCGAGCGCATCCCCTTATTCACACTCTGAAGCCACCGATGGTCGCCCGCTATGTCATCGTCGGTTCGGGCATCGCCGGTCTCGCGGCGGCCGAATCCATCCGCGAACGCGATCCGCACGCTCGCATCACAATGGTCAGTGCGGAATCACACGATTTCTACTCGCGCCCAGGTCTCGCGTATCTGCTTCGCGGCGACATTCCGGAGAAACAACTCGCGGTGCGCAACCCCGACGACGTGCGCGCGATCAAACTCGAACGCGTTGCGGCCAACGTCGAAAACATCCTCTGCGCGGAACACGAACTGCTCCTCGAAGGCGACGAACGCTTGCCGTACGACCGGTTGTTGCTCGCGACTGGTGCGGTCGCGGTGCCCGCGCCGTTCCCCGGTGGCGACCTGTTCGGTGTGGTGAAACTGGACTCACTCGACGATACCCAACACATCATCGGTCAAACCGGGCGCGGCCGAGCCGCGGTGGTCGTCGGCGGCGGAGTCACCGCGCTCGAACTGGTCGAAGGGCTTCGCGCCCGCGGCATGACGGTGCATTACTTCCTTCGCGGCACGCGATACATGGCCGACGTGCTCGACGAAACGGAATCGAACATCGTCCTGCACCGACTCCGTGAAGAAGGCGTCACGGTTCACCTGAATACTCAGATCAAGCACGTCGGCGCGCGGCGCAACCGTGTCGGCAGCGTCGAAACGGCGGACGGGAAAACAATCGCGTGCGATGTGGTCGGGGTAGCGATTGGCGTGAAGCCACGCGCGGATCTCGCCCGGCAAGCCGGGTTGAAGGTGGACCGCGGCGTGATCGTGAATGAGTACCTCCAGACGAGCGCGGCAGACATTTTCGCGGCCGGCGACGTCGCGGAGGTCTTTGACCCGGCAAGCGGTAAACCCACGCTCGACGTACTCTGGCCGACCGCGCTGACGCAGGGCCGGACAGCGGGCGCGAACATGACCGGGGCGGGCATCGCTTACACCAAGAGCGTGCCGTTCAACGTCACGCAAATGACGGGCTTGAAGGTCACAATTATCGGGGCCGTCGGTGGCGGGAAGAACGAAGACCTCGTCGCGATCACACGCGGCGAAAGCGAGGCGTGGCGGATTGTGCCGAAGTCGTGGGTTCTCAGCGAGCAGGACGACGTGAACCGCGTCCGGCTCATCATCGGTGAACGAACAATCGCTGGCGCGCTGGTGATGGGCGATCAAACGTGGTCGCGTCCGCTCCAGAAACTCATCATCGGTAAGGCGGACATCACGCCGGTTCGCGACGCGCTGCGGAGCGCGAACGCGATGGCGCACCTCGCGGGCTTCTACCGTAAGTGGGAACTCACTCGTGTACCGGGTTAAACGATGGGTGGTGGGAAGGTTACGTGTCCGCAGTGCGAGAACTCCTTCCTTCCGCTGTCGGGCGGAGTGGAATTGTGCCCTCATTGCGGTGCTGAAGTGGACCCCAGCGCGGGGAGTGATTCACCTCCACCCGCGCGCGAGGAAGAAGGCTGGCACTACACGCGCGGCGGAGTGCAAGCCGGGCGGGCGTCGTCCGTCGAACTGAAACGGATGGCCGAAGACGGGCAACTGCTCCCCACCGAATTCGTGCGCAAAGGCAGTTCAACCAAGTGGGTCGTGGCCGGGAAGGTTCGCGGGCTGTTTGCTGAAGTACCCGCGAAGCCGCAAGCGGCGCTACAACCAGAACCGGAACAGCAAGTTCCGTTCGACTTGCCTTCGCCGCCACCGGTCGCGCCGCGATTGCCACAATCGCGCCCTCGCCCGCGGAGTTACGAGCTGTTCGTCGGTCTGGCCGCGGTCGCGCTGATCACCGGCGTGTACCTGCTCCTGAGCCGCCGCGGTGCGCCAGACGCGAGCAGCACGGTCGGATATGCGCTTGGAATTGCTGGTTTCGCGCTGATGTTGGCGACGGAGACGTTGTACACTCTTCGGAAGCGCGTGCGGAACTTCCACCGCGGCCGGATGAGTACCTGGCTGAAGGTTCACATTGTGACCGGGTTGGTCGGGCCGTGTCTCGTCCTACTTCACTCCGGCGGGAGTTTTCACGGACTCGCGGGTGTGCTGGCGGCATTAACAGGTGTGATCGTCCTGAGCGGTTTCGTGGGGCGTTACATCTACACCGCGGTGCCGCGAACGATCGACGGAGCCGAAGTCGCGGTGCGGGAACTGGAAGACCAGATCGCGGAGGCCGATCGCGATTTGCAAGCCGAGGGAATCGACCTCGCGAAGAGTGAGGCGCTCGCAACCGCAACCGAAGTTCCTCGCCGCGAGTGGGCGCTGGTGCTGGGACGTGGGGTCCAGCGCTGGCTCCACCGCCGACGGATTCGGCAGGCAATTCGCCAACTGAAAAAAACCGGGGTGCGTACCGCCCGGCTCGAACGTTTATTGATGCAGCGGTATAACGTGCAGGTTCAGATCGCGTCCCTCGCGCTGGCGCGGCGGTTACTCGCGTTGTGGCACGTGCTGCACATTCCGCTCGGCGCGGCGGTGTTTACGCTGGCGTTCGTGCACATTGCCGCGGCGCTCTACTACGCCGCGTTCGTGCGATAGGCGACTCATGTCGAAAGCGTTTAATCTGAGTCCGGGGCGGATCGCCGTGCTGGTCACGGTGTGCGCGGTGTGCGTCGGTGTCGCGCTGACCGGCGGCGGGATGTTCAGTCCTGGCAAACTCAACGCGCAACCGAGGGGCAGCGTTCAACTCGGCGGGGTCAGTTCGCACGCCGAACTGGGCGGGAAGTGTTCCGCCTGCCACGTCCCGCCGTGGAGTGGGGAAACGATGGCCGACCGGTGTATGGCGTGCCACACCGACGTTCGCGGGCAGATTGACGGCCACCAACCGCTGCACGGCCGGCTCGCCAACAACACGCAGTGCCGCAACTGCCACACCGAACACAAGGGCGAACACGCGGCGCTCACCGACCTGGGCACCTTCGACCACAACTGCGCCGCGTTCGCGCTCACCGGCAAGCACGCATCCGCCGACTGTAAGTCTTGCCACACATCTGGCACCTACAAGGGCACGGCCGCGACCTGCGCCGGCTGCCACGCGGAGCCGAAGGTACACATGGGGCAATTCGGGGCCGACTGCGCGAAGTGTCATGCGACCAACACCTGGCACGCGACATCGTTCCCCGTGCGTACCGGAAGCAGCAGCGGCAGCACGTTCGACCACAGCCGAACGGCCTTCCCGCTGACGGGCCATCACACCGCAGTCGATTGCAAGAAGTGTCACGTCAACAACAAGTTCAAGGGCACGCCGGCCTCGTGTGTGTCGTGCCACACGGAGCCGAAGACTCACCTCGGCAAGTTCGGCACGGACTGCAAGCAGTGCCACGCGACTGAAACGTGGAAGCTCGCGTCCATCCCGACAGCCGGCCCGGGCGCCGCGTTCGACCACAACCTGACCGCCTTCAAACTCACTGGCAAGCACGTGTCGGTCGATTGCAAGAAATGCCACGTCGATAACAAGTTCAAGGGCACGCCGACGACCTGCGTGTCGTGCCACGCGGAGCCGAAGGTTCACGCGGGCAGCAAGTTCGGAACCGACTGCCAGAAGTGCCACACGACGAACACGTGGACCGGCGGGACGCTGGGCGACTTCAAGCATTCGTTCCCAATCGGCCACGGGCGGAAGAAAAATGTTGCCGCGAACGCGTGTAAGACCTGCCACGCGAGAGCCGACGCCTACGCGACCTACACCTGCTACGGGTGTCACGAACACACACCCGCGAACATGGCGCGCAAACACAAGAACGTCGCGAATCTCGATAACTGCGTGAAGTGCCACAAGGGAGGCCGCGGACGGGAACGGGCCGCCGTGGAACTCGCGGGCGATGAGTTCTTCGCGAGTTGCCCGGTGGACGACGGACGCGCGTTCGCGCCTGACGTTGCCAGTGAGCGATGCCCGCACGACGTGAGTCTTCTCCACAACCGTTACGTGAACACCTTCTCAGACGACCGGTTCGACCTGTTGCGGGATAGGCCGGCTCGCTCCGTACCGCAACCGGTCTTCGCGGCGCGCCCGAAGCTCGATCACGCGACAATCGCGCCGCAGCCAGTCAGCAAGACGTGGGAGCAAACGCGTGTGTGGAGTCCTGATGTCGATCCGTTCGATCGGTTCGCCGATCCGTTCTCGACGTTCCTCCGACTGGGTGGCAAGGAGCGTGTTTTCGCCTCCGGTCGTGCAACGCATTGACGTGTGGTTGCTCAGTCGAAGTTCGCCGGTTCGAGATCAGCGCCCCGCGAATCACAGAGTTACCGCGGATCGTTCGGTCGGCGGTGCTGTTCGGTCTGACCGGAACGCCATGCCGCGCAACACCTCGTTTACAGAGATTTCAAGAACTTGAGTAGCGCGGCCCGATCCGCGATTGGCATCTTGCGGAACGCTTCCTTCGCGTCATGTGCTTCACCGCCGTGCCAGAGGATGGCTTCGCTGAGTGTGCGTGCGCGGCCGTCGTGGAGGTACGATTCCCCGCCGCTGACACCCGCGGTCGAGCCGATGCCCCACAGCGGCGTCGTCCGCCACTCCGCGCCCGTCGCGTTGCCCTCGGCCATGTTGTCGGCCAGACCCGCGCCCAGGTCGTGAAGCAACATGTCCGTGTAGGGCCGGATCGTCTGGCTTCGCAGTTCCGCGAGCGGATGGAACGCACTCGTTTTCAGCTTCGGTGTGTGACACTGAACGCAGTTCGCATCGGCGAACAGTTTCTCGCCGCGTTTCGCGTCGGCGTCGTCGAGGTCGCGGCGCGGTGGAACGCCGAGCGCCGCAACATAGCGGTACATGTTCTCCAGGTCCGCATCCGCGAGCTTCGTGGCCGTTCCGCGATCGCCTTGTTCCGAACCCCGATCGAGTTTCGGGTAGATGGAAGTCGTCACGCCCATGTCGTTGTTGAGCGCGCCCGCGATCTGATGTTTGAGACTCGCCTGCCCGGCCTTCCAGCCGAATCGCCCCAGTCGGAGATCGCGAGTCTCGGGGTCGGTCACTGTGCGGATGCGGCCGTTCTTCGGTTTCGCACCGGCGCTGATGTCGGATTCGTCGAGCGCTTCGAGTAGACCCTGACCGACTAGCGGCGGCGCGATGCGGACCGAGAAGAACTCCGGTACGACGCCCGTGAACTTGTACGTCGGCTTCCGCAAGGTGAACGCGGTGCCGTCACCGTAGGTGCCATTGGTGGTTACCCAACCGTTGATGGTCACGCCGGCTTCGGCCTCGCCCTTCGCGGTTTGCGACTGCAGTGCGGAGCCGAGTTTCGCGTGGGGCGTGCCGTTCGCGTCACTCCCAACGCGAACGAGGTACGTGGTCATTGGTGCGCCGACGTTTGCGGGGATCGCGCGCCCGTTGTTGGTGTGGCACGCGACACAACTCCGACCGACGTAGTGCTGACCGAGTTTGTCCACGAGTTCCGTGTACACCGGGTTGCCGCGCTCGGAGTGCATGCCCGTTCCGAAATCGCTGTGGTGCAACCGCCGACCCAGCACAAATGGCTGCGCATTGGCTGGGGCGAGGTTCGTCGCCATCTGCTTGAAGAGTTCTTTCGGCTCGTCAGAGTACTGCCGGTGCGAGGTGGTCATTCCGCCGAGCAACGCCTCGTCGGGCAGCGGGAACGAATCGAGTTTGTCGCCACGACCTTCCCACGGCGCGAACCCGCCCTTGCCGATGACGTAGAGAAGGGCGGTCCCGTAGTAGTTCGTGCGCCCCGCGACCGGCGGCTTCAGGAACGGGCTAAACTCCATCTCGATGCGGTCGCCCAGCTTCAGCGGGCGGCGTTCGTTCGTGTTGGTCTTGATGGTGACCGTGTAGTGCAGCGGGTCGATCTGCTTGGAAATCAGGTTGTTCGAGTATTGCGCGACTGTGCCCTTGCCCTCGAAGAACAGGCGCAGGTTGGGCGAGTTCAGCGGGGCAAGCGAGGTCATGTTGTAGGTGATGCTGTCGCCGCCCTTGGCGACGCGGTCGATGATCTCGATTGCGACCGTGCGGTTCTCCCAGTACAGCGGCAAGAAGTGATCGTAGGCGTGGAACTTCCCTTCGCGCGCGTGCCGGTCGCGCACGCGGTCGCCAACGCGGGAGATGATCGCCTCAGGCGTGTCTTCGACCGTGGCCGGTTCAAGTTTGGCCTTGCTGTTGAACAGTGGGACCGGAGCGGCGATCACCGGAGTTGGGTCTTGCGCCGGGGACGGCACGGAAACCATCGCGAGGCACAGGCCGACGAGAAGCACAACCGAAACGCACGGACGCGAACTCTTCATGGATGTTCCCGACAGGGTAAGGAGGAGTCACCTGGCGGTGCGGGAAGACAACGGTCACCGTTTCGTTTCCATCGTCGCCCGGCGAAGTTCAATCCGCTTGCCACGCTGCGCGGGTCCGGCGGAAATGTCCAGTTCGCGGTCTGTCAGCCGTCGAACGACCACGCTCACCTGCCGTGGCGGTTGCGGTAACTTGAACCCTGGAATCAACTGATGCCGCGGGCAGGTGCAACGTCTGGTTCGTGCGCTGGGGCTACCCTCCAGCCAGAAGTCTGGGACCGGGCCGCCCACCCGGACGCCCCATCAAAAGCACTCGGCACCGGGCAACTCCGATGCTTGCCTGACCCAACTTGTCACGAGTTCCACGTCGAACTGGTCATCCTCGTGGATGTGAAGGTATCGCACGTCCTTTTGCTTGGACTCGCCGGGGGGGACAGGACGCAGCGACACGCCATG
>SXID01000194.1 GCA_005772955.1 Planctomycetia bacterium | reverse complement strand
TCAAAAAGGATGAAGGATGAAGTATGAAGGATGAACAAAGCCAATAGTGTCTTGCCGTCACCCTTGCATTCTGGTCTTTTGTCTTGATTCATCCCTCCATCCTTCACATTTCATCGTTTCCATGAACCCCATTCAGTTACTCAAGTTCGCCCTTGACGGTCTCTGGCGTCAAAAGGTGCGCACAGCACTCACTCTTGTGGGCGTGAGCGTCGGCACCTGCGCGCTGGCGTTCAGCGTGTCGCTCGGGCTGGGTTTGCGCGCGTTCATCGACAACGAGTTCAAGGGTCGCGAGGACTTCTGGCGCGTTGTGGTTCGTGTGGACGAGCCGCCGCCGGACGAGAGCGTGATTCCGCCGGAGAAGGTCGCGGTGAAGGGCACCATGTCCGACGAGCGCCGGGCGCGCATCCGCGAAGCCCTTGTGGACCGGTTCCAGGCGACTCGCCCGCCGAAGGCGCCGAAACTGCTCACGCTTGAGAAACTCGACGCGATCGCGCAAATCCCCGGCGTGGCGGAAGTGCGCACGTTCCGCACTGGCGACGGGCGGCTGTGGCTCGACACTGCCGACAAGCCCGCGATCGGGTTCAGCGTCAGCGGCCGGCTCGACGACCTGGCGCCGCGTCTCATCGTCGGCCGCTTGCCGAGTTCGCCCGACGCGGACGAAATCGTGGTCTCCGAGTTCGCGCTCTACCAGCTCGGCATCCGTGACGACGCCGATGTTGAGGTCGCGATCGGCAAAATGGTGAAGCTCGAAGTGGGCGGCATGAAGAACAACCCTTCGCTCGCGCTGGCCCGCGCGCTGTTGGGTCAGCGTCCGCCGGAGGAACTCACGCGCGGTCAGATTCAGGCGCTGGAGAAACTCACGAAAACGCTCCCGAAAAAGATCGACGCGTTCGATCTCAGTGCCGCCGAGAAGGTGGAACTCGCGAAGTTGCTGGAACCACCCACCGAACCGACCGAGGAACGCCCGGGCGAGTCCGGCAAGACCGCGACCGGTACATACCGCATTTGCGGCGTGGTGAAACGGCTCACCCGCGAGGAGCGCAAGAAGTTGACTCCGCTAGACGCATGGGAATTGGGTCAGGGCGAGGCGTTCTTGCCGCCCGCGACCGGCGACAAGTTGTTCGGCAAACTCCCGTGGCAGAAGGAAGGCGGGTTCATGTCCGCGGACGTGCGCGTTACGCCCGGCGGCGACCTCCCGGCCACCGTGAAGCAGATCGAGGCGCTAGGCTTCCGCACACACAGCGGCGCGAAGTGGTTCGCCGCTGCGAAGCGCGAGGTGACTCTCATCGCGGCCGGGTTGAACCTGTTCGCGTTCATCGCGCTGTTCGTGGCCGCGGTGGGCATCACGAACACGCTGGTGACGAGCGTAGTGGAACGCACGAAGGAGATCGGCATCCTGCGGGCGGTAGGCGCAACTCGTGGTCAGATCATGGGGTTGTTCCTGACAGAAGGCGCGCTGATCGGCTGTGCCGGTGCCGCGTTCGGGCTTGCGCTTGCGTACGGCTTGACGGTCTGGGCGGACAAGTGGGTGCAGAGTTTGATTCAGGGTCAGATGGACGGGCAGAAGATGCTCTCGACAACGATCTTCGTGTTCCCAGCGTGGCTGTGGGCCGCGTCGGTGTGCTTTGCGGTTGCAGTGACGACGCTGGCGGCGCTGTACCCGGCGCGCCGCGCCGCGCAGATTCACCCCATCGAAGCGCTGCGTTTCGGGTGAAGCCACGCCGTGGGGTTTATCCCAGGGTCTGCTGAAGAGAAGCCCACAGGGATGAGCCACCCACCCGGTTTGCGAACACAAGTTGGGCTTCCGCCCTTGCCCGGCTTGTGGCATTCTCCGCATTGCATGGACGCACCCGAACCCACCACACCGCAAGCGGCACCGGCGGCGCGCCGGTTCTCGCGCCGCCGGTTGTTCAAACTCGCCGGCGGTGCCGCCGCGCTCGGCGTCGGCGCGGAGTTCTTGCGCGTTATCGCGTTTACGAATGTCCACACCGTCATCCCCGGGCGAGTGTACCGCACGGCCCAACTGAAACCGGACCACCTCCAACGGTTCGTTGCCGAAAAGGGGATCCGCACTGTCGTGAACCTCCGCGGCGTGTGCAGCAACATGCCGTGGTATCTCGACGAGTGCCGGACCACACACGACGCGAACGTGAACCAGGAAGACATCACGCTCTCCGCGAAGCGGTTCCCGGCCCCATCGGAAGTGCGACGACTGATCGACGTACTCGACCACACCGCGTACCCGATCGTGTTCCACTGTCAGCGCGGGGCCGACCGGACCGGACTCGCGTCAACGGTCGTGATGCTGCTCCAGACCAGTGCGGACCTGTCGCGCGCGCGGCGCCAGTTGTGGCCGCGATACGGGCACGTCGGGGTCGGGCGCACCGCCGTCATCGACGCGTTCTTCGACTATTACGAGACGTGGCTCGCGGCACGCGGCGAGGGGCACGCGCCGGACCGGTTCCGGCGCTGGGTGAATACCGACTACTGCCCCGGCCCGTACCGCGCGGAACTTTCGGTACTCAGCCCGACGGTGTTCGCAGCCGGGCGCGGGTTCGCGATCACCGTTCGCGCGCGGAATACGTCGGTCGAACCATGGACGTTCGTGCCCGGTGGCGCGGGCGGCATCCGGCTTCGGCACACGCTCACCGACGCGACCGGCGCGATCCGGCACCGGTCCAACGTCGGGCGCCTGGCCCGCACCGTACACCCCGGCGAGCACATCGACCTCGTGTGCGGTGTCCCGTCGCAGCCGAGCGGGCTTTACCCGTTCCACGTGGACCTGACTGATGGCGAGCCGATCGGCCTGCTCGACACCGACTTCGTGCAGTACGGTTCCGAGCCGCTCGCGACGACGCTAACGGTGTCTTGAGGGTGGTCCGCTCGCTCTGCGAGCGGTGCGACACCCGCGGGCAAGCGATGGAGATGTCGTCTTGGCAACTACGGCCAAGCACCCGCTCGCGGAGCGAGCGGACCACCCTCAAGACGGATTCAAGGAACTCCCCAATGTCGCTCCTGTCCGTGGTTGTGCCGGTGAAGGACGAGCGCGAGAACGTGCGCCCGATGTTCGATCGCGTGCGCGAGGCGCTCGATTGTTCGCGGTGCGGGCCGTGGGAACTCGTGTTCGTGGACGACGGCAGTACCGATGGCACGTTCACCGAACTCGAAACCGTCGCACGCGAAGATGCGCGTGTGAAGGTGGTGCGCCTGCGCCGGAACTTCGGCCAGAGTGCCGCGACCCAAGCAGGCCTCGACGCGGCCGCCGGCGACGTGATCGTCACGATGGACGGTGACCTCCAGAACGACCCTGCCGACATTCCGTTGATGCTCGCGAAGCTGAACGAGGGCTACGACGCGGTCCTCGGTCAGCGCGAGAAGCGGCAGGACAAGTTGCTGTTGCGGAAGGTGCCGAGTTTCGCGGCCAACTGGCTCATTCGCAAGGTGCTGGGCGTGCCGTTCAAGGACTTCGGCTGTACGCTCCGCGCCGTGCGCCGCGAAGTGTTCGACGGGCTTGTGCTGTACGGCGAGATGCACAGGTTCATCACTGCGCTCATCATGCAGCAGGGCGCGTCCGTCGCGCAGATGCCGGTGCGTCACCACCCGCGCACCGCGGGCAAGTCGAAGTACAACCTGACGCGGTCCGTGCGCGTTATGCTCGACTTGATGACGGTGAAATTTCAAGGGAGTTTCCAGACTCGTCCGATGCACCTGTTTGGCAGCGTTGGGTTGCTGTGTCTACTGGCCGGGTTCGTGAGCGTGGCGGCGAGCGTAGTGATGAAGTACACCACCGGCCCCGGCATGACCGCGAACCCGCTGTTCCTGCTCGGCGCGGTCGCGGGGTTGATCGGCGTGCAGTTCGTCTCGCTCGGCTTGATGGGCGAAGTCCTTACACGTGTGTACTACGAGAGCCAGGGCAAGCGGCCCTACGTGGTCCGCGAACGCCGCAACCTGGATCGCGGCCCGCTGCCATCCGGTCGCATCGCCGCGTGAGTAGTGACGAATGCCCCCAAACGACGAAGGAAGACAGGGCCGTTCCTGTCTTCCTTCGTCGTTTGGGGGCATTCGTCTTTCCCATCTTTCCGCGCGGAAATGTTGCCCTTCAACGAGCGAACCCGGAAGATAGTGGAGCTGAGGACTCATTTCTGAAGGAGAAGATCAATGCTCAAGTTCAAGTGGGTGACCGCGACCGCGGCCGTGCTGTTCACGGCGCTCGGTATGGGCCGCGCGGCCGACGACGACACGTTCGACCTTCGCGGACCGGCACCGGAAAAGGGCCAGGTGTTCATCAGCAAAGGCACGCTCAAGATCAAGGACGCCGACACCACTATGAAGGTGGCTGGGCAGACCATCAACCTGAAGATCAACCTCGTCGTCACCAGCGAGGAAGAGGCCAAGGTACTCGCGGTGGCCGGCCGGAACGTCACCAAGTGCCAGACGAAGATCCTCAAGGAACGCGCCGACGTCACCGCCAACTTCGGCGGCATGGAGATGAACCACACCGAACCGACCGCGCTGGAGAAGGAAACCGTCATCAGCGAACGCGACGGCAAGAAGTGGAAGCACGTTCTCGTGGACAGCAAGCCGACCGAGAAGCAGAAGAAAGAACTCGACAGTCGCAACGGGATCGAGAACGACGACGATCTATACCCGAAGGAAAAGGTGAAGGTCGGCCACACGTGGAAAGTCGAAGCCGCCGCGCTCACCAAACTGCTCGGCAACTCGTTCAGCGACGTGAAGGGTACGCTGAACCAGAAGTTCGTGAAGGTCGAGGACGTGGACGGCGACAAGTGCGTCGTGATCGAGTCGTCTGGCAAGATCACCGCGAAAATGAAGGACGACGGCGAACCGACCGTGGACGTGGAGATGGAACTGAAGGTCACCACGCATAAGTCGATCAAGACCGGCGTGAGCGTCAAGGAGAAGTTCGAGGGCAAGATCAAGCTCGAAGGCACGCAGAAGATGGACGACATCAAGGTGGACATCAAGATGTCCGGCCCGATCTCCGGCGAATCCACCAGCAAACTAAAGTAGACCGAGAACAGAGGACAGAGGTCAGTTAGCCGCAAGCCGAAGGCGAGCGCGCCACCTCAACGTTGAGGTGGCGCGCTCGCCTTCGGCTTG
>SXID01000003.1 GCA_005772955.1 Planctomycetia bacterium | reverse complement strand
GTGCCTCTAGGTCATCCGGATCCTAGCCAGAATAGGCCACCTGTGCGCCGGCATTGGCCGCTCGTTCCTCCGCGATGCGCTGGGTTGCGGAAATCCGCTCGGACAGCGTGGACAGGTCGAACCACCCCATGCGTTCGGCCCCGTCCTTCACGATCTTGCCGCAGTCGTTGATCAAACCGTTCACGCGGAACGCTTTCGCGCCGTAGAGTTCCACCTCGAACTGGTTCACGATGGGCGTGTCGTGTGGCATAAAGACGAAGCACTCGATCCCGGCGCGAGCGGCGTACGCAGCAGCGGCCCCGCCGGCGTTCCCGGCGGTCGGCAGCGCGACCCGCTTCACGCCGAGCCACTTCGCCATGCTGACGGCTGCCGCCATGCCGCGGCTCTTGAAACTCCCCGTCGGCAACTGCGATTCATCCTTCACGTACAACTGCGACAACCCGAGTTGATTGCCCAACCGCGCGCAGTGAAGGAGCGGAGTCATTCCCTCGCCAAGCGTGACCGGTTCTTCGTTCCGCGGCAGCGGGAGCAGTTCGCGGTAACGCCACAGCGATGGCGGGCGCTTCGCGATGTCCGCCGGCGTGACTGCGGCTTGGATCTTGTCGAGATGATACCGCACCCAGATGGGGCGGCCGTTGTGCATGTTCGCGAGTTGCCCGAACGGCAGCACGGTGCCGTCGATGGCGCCTTCGAGGTGCGAGACGTAGTGGTTCATGGGGATATGGTATGGCGAACCCCGCCCGCAAGGGGGCACTCGCCCGGTGCGCGTTCCACCCCGCCCTTGCGGGCGGGGTTCGCCAAGAGATGCTACTTGCTTACGTCCCAGATAGTCGCGGTGGTGTCGGGCGAACCGGTGACGAGCCACTTGCCGTCGGGCGAGAACGCCATCGTCTGCGGCGTCAACCCAGGGGACGCGAACGTGTGTTTCACATCGCCTGTGGCCCAGTCAAGGACGAGCACGTTCGTGGTCGGGTTCTCACCGATGTTGGTCTGGCACGCGACCGCGAGCCGCTTGCCGTCCGGGCTGAACACGGGGGCGAGGTTCGCGGAGCGGCCCTTCGTGTCGTACACCTTGCCGTACTTCCCGGTGAGCAGGTCGAACGCGACCAACTTGCCCCCCGACGTGACCACAACTGCGGTTTTGTTGTCGTGCGCCGCGACGACGTGCATGAGTGCGTAGGCGGCGTCCTCGGATAGCTCACCTTTCTTCGACCCAGATGCGAGTTCCCAGCCGGTGAGAACGAACGCGCTCGCACCCTTCTCGGCCGGTTTGATGCCCGCCGTGACGAGGTGCTTGCCGTCGGGCGTGACTGCGGCGACGAGTTGCGAGTAGCCCGGTAGTTCGACCGCGCCCAGTTTCTTACTGGTGGCCGCGTCCCACACGGTCGCGCGCGCGGGCTTCTTCTTGAAGTCGTAGCTGGAAGAGTAAGCGACGACGACCTTCGAGCCGTCGGCCGAGAACGAACCGTGCGAGAATCCGTCCTGAGGCGCGGGGATCACGTACTGTTGCACACCACTGGTCACGTCGTGGAGGCCGATTCCGCCGCTCGAATCGGGGACGAGCGCCCTGGCCGCGTCGGCGGAGAAGGTCGCGCCGGTCGCGTAGCCATAACCGTAGCCGGTGTTCGCACGCCGGATCGTGACTTCGCCGGCTGGCTTCCCGGTGTCCAGTTCCCACCGGAGCGTGGAGCCGTCGTCGGCGGACGTGATGACGTGCTTGTTGTCGGCGGTCACCGCGACGCCGCGGATGTAGTTCGTGTGTCCGCCCTCGGGACCGACATACTTCCCACTCGGCACTTCCCACACCACCGTCGCAATGCCCCGGGTGCCCCACGCGATTCCCTTCTCGTTGTCCGCGAGCCAGACGCGGGCGTTGTTCACGTTCGCGACGGGCGATTCGGTAGTGGAGAGCCGCGCGCCGTCGACCACACGCCACCGCTGAACGGCTCCGTCCTCGCCGGTTGCGGCGACGGTTGCGCCGTCCGGGCTGAAGGTGATGAACCGGCCCATCCGGGTGCGGCCGAGTAACTGCTGCTTTGTGGTGCCGGTCTTTGGGTCCACCAGGTCGATGGTGTTGTTGCCCCCCACGGCGACGAGACTGCCATTCGGCGCGAACGCGACCGCAGAAGCCTGATATCCCGAGATGCGGAACTTTGACAGTTCCTTGCCGGTGGCCGCGTCCCAGAAGTAGACGAACCGACCGGGACCGTTGTCAGGGTCTCCGATCTTCGCGTTTGGGTCGTAGTGGCTGCCCCAGTTCGCGAGCGTCTTGCCGTCGCTCGAGATCGCGACAAAAGAATAGTCGCTCTGCGGCGCCGTGATCGACTTGACTTCCGCGTCCTTTGTGGTGTCCCACACGAGCAGAGTGACGGGCAGCTTTTTGTCGCGGTCGCCGACGCCGCCGACGGCGAGCAATTTCCCGTCGGCGGAGAGGGCCACGGGCGCGTCGCCGCTGGGGAGCCGGCGTTCGATCTTGGTGACCGTTTTCCCAGTACCGGTGTCCCACACGACGAGCTTGTCGTACTGGGTGTGAACGGCGAGTTTGCCGTCGGCGGAGAACGTGCTGAGGTTGCCGTAGAACTGGATGGGTGCCTTGCCGAGTTTGGCACCGGTGGCCGGGTCGAGGCGGAAGAGCCCAGCGGCGCTGTTGGTGTAGAAGGACTTGCCGTCGGGCGAGAGGACTGGGGTGGTGTAGGCCTGGGTGCGCAACCGCGCGGTGCCGATGCGGGCTTTGGCGCCATCGGGCAGTGGGTCGCCGTAGTTGTCCTTGTCAGCGGCGATGCTCACGAGACTTGGCGCGAGGAGGAACAGCGCGAGTGTGAACCCTGAGCGACGGGGATTCATGGGAGTCTCCGGGTGTGGGGTTGGGGTGAGAACGAAGGTGAGAGTACCCGCGACCCGGCACCGTGTCCATGACCGTGATTAGTGGGCGCACTCCACATTCACGGTTGTAACAAGCGTCCCGGCGCGCGATCGTAGGCGACACCACTGAGGAACCGCCATGCCGACGCCGACCCGACGTGAAGCTCTTGCCGCTGCCGCGCTCGTTGCTGGTGTGAACAGGGGCCTTACGGCCCCCGCTCGCCAAGATGCACGCATCAAGGCCGAGAACGAACGCCCCGGCACGACAGACTGGCAACTCACCTACGTGAAGTTCGACGCGAAGGCCAAGTATCGCCAATCGCTCATCGAAGGGTACTGCACGCGAACCAGCGCCGCGGCTGGCGAGAAGATTGGGTTCTGCGTCAGCGCCGACCCCGCGAGCGCGTTCAGCATCGACGTGTATCGGCTCGGGTATTACGGCGGCACTGGCGGACGTCTGATGAAGTCGTTCGGGCCCTTCGACGGCAAGCCGCAAGCGACGCCCGCAGTTGGCGAGAAGCGACTGCGCGAATGCGCCTGGGAACCGTGTGTAAGTTTCGAGGTGCCGAAGGACTGGCTCAGCGGCGTATACCTCGCGAAGCTCTCCGCGACCAAACACCGCTACCAGAGTTATTGCACTTTCATCGTGCGTGACGACCGCAGCGCGGACATTCTGTTCCAGTGCGCGACGAACACGTGGCAGGCGTACAACAAGTGGCCCGAAACACATTCGCTCTACGACAACGACCGCCCCGACAAGAAGCCGCTCGTTTCTGGAATACGCGCCAGTTTCGACCGCCCGTACGCGAAGTACCCGCAAGTCACCGACAACCCGCTGTCACTCGGCTCGGGCGAGTTCCTGCTGTTCGAGTTTCCGTTCGCGTACTGGCTGGAACAGCACGACTACGACGTGACCTACTGCGCGAACGAGGACGTTCACAACTCGCTCGAAACCATCACGCGGCGCAAGGTGTTTCTCTCCGTCGGACACGACGAATATTGGAGCCGCAAGCAGTACGACAACTGCATGGAAGCGGTGAAACGCGGCGTGAACTTCGGGTTCTTCTCCGGGAACTCGTGCTGCTTCGTCACGCCGTTCTCGCCGTCGAGTTCCAAGGTGCCGAACCGCGTGATCGAGCGCGTCGGGCGCTACGGCGGCATCCGTCCTGGCGAAGAAAAATGGATGGCCGACCTATCGGAAGAGGCGCCCAACGAGTCCACGCTGATCGGTGCGCAGACGGTGACGCCGTTCAACGGATCCGGTGACTGGATCTGCACGAAGCCTGATCACGGGATGTTCGCCGGAACGGGCATGAAGAAGGGCGAGAAGATTCCGGGCTTGGTCGGCTGGGAGTTCCACGGCGACCCCGCGAAGATCGAGGGGTTAGAAGTGGTCGCGGCCGGTACAACTACGAACGGCGGCGAGAAGGACAGTCACTACGAGGCGACAATCTACCCCGGCCCGAAGGGCAACACGGTGTTCAACGCCTCGACGATATTCTGGGCGCAGGGGTTAAGTTCGCCACCGGGTCACTGGCTACCCTACGTCCACAACGGCCGCCCGCACGGCCCGGACGCGCGCGTGCAGAAGATCACCGCAAACCTCCTCGCGAAGTGGATCGAGTAAGCGCGAAAGCGGGATCGGCGAAACTGCTCGTGCGTTCCTGTCGTATATGAGAAGATCAGGCTGCGCACTGTTCCGGGGCCGATATGCGATACCTTACAACCGTCACCATGTTCGCGTTCCTCGCCGCACTCGCCGGGTGCGGCGGCCCGGCACCGCTCACCTCCGGCCCGGTCTCGAACTCCGGGAAGTGGACCGAGGAGCAACTGAAGCAGACAGCGACCGAGTTCCACAACAAGGAATCGAACCGGGACGTTTCCAACGAGCGGGTGCCGCTCAAGTTCGTCGACATCGACGGCAAGGCGGTCGATCTCGCGTTGTACCACGGCAAGTCGAACGTGGTGCTGGTGGTGGTGCGTGGCGTACCCAGGGACTTTGGGGGCGCGTTCTGCCCCGGGTGTTTGGCGCAGGTGAACGCGCTGGTCGCCAACTATCAAGAGTTCAAGAAGCGGGACGCCGAAATCCTTCTGGTGTTCCCCGGTCCAGCGGACAAGGCGAAGGTGGATGACTACCTCGCCCAGGGTTACGTGAACAAGGCCGACGGTGCGTCGGGACTGCCGTTCCCGCTGCTCCGCGATACGGACTTGAACGCAGTGAAGGCGCTCGGTATTAGCGGTGATCTCGCGCGACCCTCGACGTACATTCTGGACAAGAAGGGGAACGCGGTTTTCGCCTTCGTCGGCGCCGACGGTATCCCCGGCACGGTCGACCGGCCGTCGGTGCAGTCGCTGTTGACCCGACTGGAAAAACTGAACGCCAAGTAATGATCCCCAACGGATACGGCCCGCGGAACGGGCGGGACTCACACCCGCATGGCACAAGAGTGGTACATCGACGCGGGCGGCCGAACCGAAGGCCCGCTCTCCGACGGCGAACTCCGGGTGCGCGCCGCCAGCGGGCGGTTGCAACCCACGGACCGCGTCAGCACGGACCAGGTGCAGTGGGTGCGGGCGGAGAGCGTGCCTGGTTTAGTGTTTTCGTTGCCGTCTGCCCGCTCGCCCGGCTCGCCAGTCGTTTCCGCGCCAAAGCCCGCTCGTCCGCTCGTCGAGACGGTCGTTTCCGGGGCGACCCACGTTCCCGATCTGGCGACGGCCCCGGAATTCTCGCCACTCGATTCCGTTCCCGGTTACGACCTACAAGGGATGCTCGGAACCGGTGCGTGTGGTGTGGTATTCCGCGCCATGCAGAGGAAGCTCAACCGCGTCGTCGCGCTGAAGACGGTGCGGATGGCCGAGGACACGCCGCCCGGACTACTCGCTCGGTTCGAGAAGGAAGCGGTGTCGCTGGCCCGACTCCAGCACCCGAACATCGTCGCCGTGTACGACTGCGGGCACACTGGCGGGCGCGCGTTCTTCGCGATGGAGTTGCTCGACGGCGAGGATCTGGATCGCCGCCTCGCGCGCGACGGCCCGCTCACCGAGCGCGTCGCCTGGCTCGTCGCCCGGCAGACGGCCGCGGCCCTCGACCACGCCGCAAACCAGGGCGTGATTCACCGCGACGTGAAGCCGGCGAACTTGTTCCTGGTGCCGCCGCCTACCGGGTTCCCGCTCCCGTCCGGCGTGCCGATGGTCAAGGTGACGGACTTTGGTCTCGCTCTGACTCAGCGCGGTCCGAACGACTCCGACCCGAACCAGACCGCTGCGGGCGTGATCATCGGCACCCCAGTGTACATGGCCCCGGAGCAGTTCAGCGGCGGGCCGGTGGATACGCGGGCCGACATCTACAGCCTCGGCGTGACCATTTACCACGTCCTCACCGGCGGGGTTCCGTTCGACGGTCGAACGCTTCTCGACGTGATGGCCCAGAAGACCGGGCCGTCCCCGCGGTTGTCGGCCCCGTTTTCTGGGGAAACGGCCGATCTGGTGACCGCGATGATGGCTCAGGACGCGCGTGACCGCCCGTCGAGTTACGCAGAACTCATCGCCCGCATCGACGCGCTCCCGTGTCTCGACGGCGCATTCAGCACCGCCGGGCTTCCCATCGGGATGGCGCCCGCGTGGGCGGTGCCCGAACCCGCACCTACGCCCGTTCCTGAGGTCGTGTCGGCGAAACGCAAGCGGTGGCTGTCCGCGGTTGCGGTAGCGGGACTACTCGGGGCCGCGATCGGTGTCGCCGCGCTGACCGGTGCGTTCGATCGCACTCCGACGCCCGCGACGTACGTCCCCGCCGGACCGCCACAGGCGCTGTTCGACGGGAATAACGTCATTCCGTGGGTTGGGCAGGGCGTGGAAATCGACAAAGACGGGGAGAATAAGCCCGTGCTGACCGGGCGCGGAACCGTGACCCGACACTTGCCGCCGCTCGCGCACTTCCGGGTGACGCTGGCCCTCGACCTGCACGAAGCCACGACCATGGATGTGGTACTCGCCACCGCTGAAGGTCCGCCCGCGACCGCGCTGCGGTGGCTCGTGCGCATTGATCGTGCGAATGGGGCCGCGTTCGGCAAGCGGGTCGGGCCGAGCGGCGAGTTCGAGTCGGTGGGATTATTGGCGCCGGTGCCGACCGCGCAGCAGCGCGAGAAGGACGAACTGCCGCCGTACCTGGGATTGAGTTATTCGTGCGAAGGCGGCACCCTGACCGCGTGGTTCAACGGTCGGTCGCTCGGTAGCACCTCGGCCGCTGGGTTGCACACCGCCGAATTGCGCATCGAAGTCAATGGCGGGCGGGTTCGTATTGAGTCCGCTATGATCGAGGAACTGGTCGAAGACAAGTAAACGGAAACGCGTGATTCAGGTTGATGCCGGCGTGAGATCGATTCGCTCGCGGAGCCATGCGGCCAGCGATTCCGCCGGGGCCGGTTCCGAATACGTCGCCGTGCGGACCACCGGCGCGTCCGCACGAACCAGATCACAGTGGTAACGGTGAGTCACCTCGTCGGGGTCGCGTTTCTCCTCGTGCGTCACGATTACTTCGCGAACCGCAGCGAACGGAAGTTCGGCCGGGAACCGTAACACACGCGCCGTCTCGTCAACTTCAAACCACGGCCACGCGCGCCGCGCAACCAGCGCGGCGAACGCCACGACCGCAACGTAACCCGGTCCGGCGAATTCCAGCGGTGGGTTGAACCCGCATCCAATTCCCCACACGAAAATCCCCACGAAGGTGACGCCCAACAGCACCGCCCCGAACGTACCCGCACGCCCGAGACCCGGCACCCGGACGCGCCACCCGGTGGCGGTTCTCGTGACCGAGTGCGGGCCGAACGCGGGCCGCCGACCGCGGACGTAGTACGCCCAACCGCCGATCATGATCAGGTTGAACGGCGTGAGGAACCACACCAGCATGAGGTGGAACCCGGTGAGACCGGGGCGAAGCATCGACTCCGCCGGGTCGTTCGGGTTGTACGCGACCGGCACCCGCGAGCCGACCGGCAACCCGTCGCGGATCTTGTGCCACGCCGTCGTGTTCACGCCCATCTCGGAGTAACTGTACCGCGTACCGGTGTACCGCTGCCCCCCGACCGTGTAGTTGTAAGCGATGTTAAGCCGGTGCGACGGACCATCGGCGTCGTCCGCGGTTTTGATCTCGCTTCGCGTGATGACGCCATCAGTCCGCGGGAACGTCGTGGCTCGCAGTTGGCGTGAGAACGTTCGGCACAGGTAGCCATCGCCGACCAGTACGGCTACGGTCCACAGGAGCAACCAGACGAGGAGGAAGCAGCCAGGCACGCGTGAATTCGGGGGCATGTGCGGTTCCGGCCGGATGTGTTCCGTTCTGGAGTAACCGGTCTCCGATGTGGGCAACGAACGAGGTCCGGAGCCGATGCATCACTTCCCAATCGCGAACACCGCGAGGTTGCCGTCGCGGTCGCGGCAGTAGAATCGCCCGTCGGCCAGCGCGACGTGCGGCCACCCGTGCGTCTTGAAGATTTTGTCCTTCACGGCCAGTTCCTTGTACGCGTCCGGCGAGCGCTTCGCGCCTTCGATTAGCGCGAGTTTCCCATTGTAACCGTACACGACGAGCCTCCCGTCGCTCGTGACCACACACGAACCGGGGTCCGCGAACGTGCCGCCTTCCCACTTAAGATCGCCCGACTTCCAGTCGATGCATCGCACCTTCAGCCACGCGACGTACACGTGCCCGTCGTGGATCACCGGCGTACACACCTTCGACGGGAACTTCTTCCGCCACACTTCCTTGGCGCCCTCCAGCGTAACGGTTACTTTGCACATCGCAGCGTGGTTGTACGCGGCGGTCAGCAGCACGCTGTTCCCCTCGACCGCGGGGCCGGCGATGGTGTTAGCGAAGTCCGTAACCCACGGGAACGTGGCGACGGTTTTGCCCTCCTTCCCAGCGTCGAGGCGGATCACAGCGAGGTTCCGCTGCGTGAGCACCGCGACGCACGGCACACCTTCGACCGTCATCGGCGCCATGCCGCCGGTGTGCCCGGCTTCATCTTTCAGCTCGGACTCCCACACTTCTTTGCCGGTCTTCTTGTCGAACGCGATCACGCTCCCGCTCTTCGTGGACCCGACTTCGACGAGGAGCCAGTCGCGGTGAACGAGCGCGCTGGAGGTATAGCCGTAATCGCGTTGCGGCGCGGGCGTGAGCTTCGGGCGCCGCGCGGCCTTGTAATCGTCGTAGAGGTTTCGGCCCCAGAGTTTCTTGCCTTCGGTTTTCGTGTCCCAGCAGTTCAGATCGCCGTCGGTGCTGAGAGTGTAGAGGCAGTTCGTGGCCGCGTCGTATTCCGGCGTCGAGGACGGGCCTGAGTACAACCCCTCGTCGCCCATCCGATGCCGCCCGTACTTCGGGCACTTGTAGTTCACCGACCACACAAGTTTACCGTCGCGTGTGGAGAAGCAGCGAAGCACGTCCTTCCCGTCTTCCCAGCCGAGCGTGAAGACGCGATCGCCGACCACGATGGGACTGCTCGCACCTTCGCCGACCTTCGCGATCCACGCGGGCTTGTCAGCGAGCCACGCCTCGCCGGTCCACCCGGAGGATTCGTCGGTGATGCCGGTGCGGTTTGGGCCGCGCCAGTGGGGCCAGTCCGCCGCGGACGCGGAAAGGGTGAAGACGAGTAGGGCGAGGGCGGCGAGTCGCGGCACGGTAACCTCAATGTGGAACGTGAAACACAGTCAACACGCGCCGGGGCGCACGGTGAGTACGGGGCAGGGGGCGTGTCGCACCACCATCTCCGCGACGCTCCCAAGCAGCACGCGGGCCAATCCGCTGCGGCCGTGCGTGGCGATGCACACGAGGTCCGCGTGCAGGTCCGTTGCGGCGGTGACGATCTCCTGTTCCGGCGAACCGAGTCGCACCTCCGTCCGCGGGTTGCGGCTCTCCAGTTGCAGCGCGGCAATCAGGTTGGTGAGGCCGCTCTTACCAGCCGCGGTGAGTGCGTTGAGATCGGCCATCGGCGCGGGCGTGGGCATCACCGCGTCCGGCAGTGCGAGCACGGAGTCAGGGACGACATGCAAAAGAATGAGTTCGGCGTTGAACTTGTCGGCGAGTTCGGCAGCGTACCGCACCGCACGCGTCGCGCAGTCGCTGAAGTCGGTCGGCACGAGGATGCAGCGGATGGTGATCATCGGTGCGGCTCCGGGAGACGGGCAGCACCGGTATTCTACTTTGGCTCGCCCCGCGTGAGGTGCTGGAATCGCTGGCGAATCTCGCGCGTGACCGGCCCTTCGATTCCGGTGCCGATGTCGTGCACGTCCACGCGCACGATGCCAATCACGCCGCACGCGGTTCCGGCGATGAACACTTCGTCGGACGCGAGCAGGTCCGCGAGAGTGAGTGCACGTTCTAATAGCCCCAGTTCTCTCTCGGCTAGTTTCGCGACGGCCGAGCCGACTTCGTCCCGCATGTGACCGGCTGCGATGTCCAAGCCCTCGCCCTTCACCGCGAAGAGTAAGCCCTCCGTCGCGCCGACAAGATGCCCGTTGCGGGTCTGAAAGAGAGCTTCGAGACAGCCGTTCTGGAGCGCGTGCCGCTTCGCTTGAACGACGTGAAGTTGGTTCAGCGTGCGGTAACGGTGCGCCGGGTTCTTCGCATCGATTACCTGCGGCGAAACGATCGCGTGCAACCCGTGCCCATACAGTTCCTGCGGGAACGGCTGGTACTCCTCCGCAATCACAATCACCTGCGGTTCGATCTTCCGCGGGTCCGGGCCGATCGTGCCGGGACCGCGCGTCACGATTACGCGAACGTAGCCCTCGGTGCGGTTATTCGCATTCACCGTGGCTTCGACCGCCGCGAGCAGTTCCGCCTGTGACAACGGGATGTCAATTCCAATGGCCTGTGCCGCGTTGAAGAGAATGTGGAGGTGGTCGTTCGCACGGAAGAGTTTGCCGCCGAAGACGCGGAGCGGTTCCCAGATGCCGTCACCGTACAGGAACCCGTGGTCGAACGGGCTGACGTGCGCGTCGGCCTTGTCGGTGAGCGTGCCGTTGAGCCAGAGGAGAGACATCGGAAGTATGAAGTATGAAGGATGAACAGAAAGCCGCAGAAGGAACGCTTCAGGCTTTCTATTCATCCTTCATCATTCATCCCTCATCCTTACCTCAGACCGCTGCTAATCGCGGTTGAAAGGGCTGACGCGGGGCCGGTGTGTCGTCGGTGACGACGCCGCCAACCATCCGCACCACCCGATCTGTCGCGGAGACGATGTCCGTGTTGTGCGTCACCATCACAATCGTCACAGATTCTTCGCGGTTGATGTCGCGCAAGAGTCGCACGATTTCACCGCCCGATTCAGCGTCGAGGTTGCCGGTCGGCTAGTCCGCGAGCAGCACGCGCGGGTTCATCAGGAGAGCGCGGGCGATGGCGACGCGTTGCATCTCGCCACCGGACAGCTCGCGCGGCCGGTGCTTGAGCCGGTGGCCCAGACCAACTTTTTTGAGCAGGTCTTCGGCGCGCCGGTGCCACTGCGATCGCGTCTGCCACCAGTTGAACATCGAGTGATTGATGTAAGCCGGCATCAGCACGTTGTCGAACGCGGTGAATTCCGGGAGCAGGTGGTAGAACTGGAAGATGTAGCCGAACGTGCGGTTCCGCAACGCGTCGCGCTCGTGGGCCGGCAGGTTGTCGATGCGCTTGCCGTCAAGCATCACGCGCCCGCCGTCCGGCGCGTCGAGCGTGCCGAGCAGGTGCAGCAGCGTGCTCTTCCCGGACCCGGACGCGCCGACGATGCTCAGGAACTCGCCCGTCTTCACGGCGAGGTCCAACCCGTTCAACACGCGCACCTGAACGGCATGCCGGCGGTAGGTCTTTTCGAGCTTCTCGGCGGTCAACATAGTTCCAGGTTCCAAGTTCCAGGTTCCAAGTTACTACAGGTGACACAGGTTCCAGAAACTTGGAACTTGGAACCTGGAACTTGGAACTATTCCGATCGCAGCGCCCGAACCGGGTGCAGCATCGCGGCACGCCACGCCGGGAGCAGACTGAACACAGTTGAGATGAGGATCGCGCCGGCATTCACCGCGACCACACTCAGCGGGTCGATGTTGGTCGGGATTTCCTTGAAGTAGTACACGTCCTTCGGGAACAGCGCGGCGCCCGTCATTCGCGTCAGGAACGCCTCGATCTCGTTGATGTATCGCGTAATGAACAGCCCCAACGCGGTGCCCAGCGCGCAACCCACGGTGCCGAGCAACAGCCCGTAACCGAGGAAAATGGCCATGACCCCGGTGCTCGACGCGCCCAGCGATTTCAGGATGCCGATGTCGCGGTACTTCTCGCTCACGATCATCGTGAAGATCGCGAGGATGCTGAACCCGGCCACGCCGATGATCATGAACAGCAGCACGTTCAGAATGCGGCGTTCCACCTCGATCGCGGACAGCAGCGGCCCTTGGTGTTCTTCCCAGGTGGCAATGCGCACGTCGCCGTGCGGGAACACCTTCCGCAGTTCCTTGCTCACAAACTCCTTGTCGCGCTCGTAGTTCTTCAGTTTGATCTGGAACGCGGTGGCGCGGTCCGCCATGCCGCGGATACGCTGCAACTGGTCGAGCGACACGTACACGAAACTCTGGTCGTACTCGCTCATCTCCGTTTTGAGGTAGTCGGTGACGATGAACGTGCCCCACACCGGCTTCAGTTCCTGCCCGCCGGCGGTGGTCAAGATCACGTCGTCGCCGGGTTTCAGCGCAGCCTCCTCCACCATCAGCCCGTTCTTGTCCTTGTAGCGGAAGTGCGCCAGCGAATAGCCTGGAATCACGCCGTTGAGCTTCGGTTTCGGAACGCCGACGTCGATGTCCATCTTCGGTTCAGGAATCGCGCCGGGCTGGGGGATGAGCGGCAGGTCGCGCCTCGGCTGTACCACGTTGCCGTTCTCGCGGTGGAACTGCTTGACGTTCCACTCGTGGCGCTGGATCGCTTCGGGCGTGAGGTCGAAATTCGGCGACTTCGGCTCATCCTTCTGGCGCTCGAGGTACTCTTTGAACCCGCCTACTGAGGTACGGCCCTCGGGATCGACGCCGATGAGGCGCACCGGTTTCGCGACGACCGTGCCGTTGTACCGGAACTGCAGAATCGCGAACGTCTCGATGGTGGGCGTGATCGCTTCGATCTTGTCGCCTACAGGCCCGGCCTTGATCTTCGCGATGATCTCGTCAGGTGTGAGCGCGCGCCGCTTGTCCGGGTCCGGGTTGTCGTCGGGAACGTAGAACCCGTCGGTGCGGTCGGTATCGATGATCACGTCGGACAGCACACCGTGGAGCCGGTCCTTGAGTTTGGTGCTGAACCCGCTCATCACCGCGTTTACCACGATCAGCGTCGCCACGCCGAGCATGACGCTGATGATACAGATGAACGCGAGGTAGCGGGTTTGCAGGTAACGGGTGCAGAGGAGCAGCTTGTACACGGAGTCCTTCCCCGGTTTGGTGCGAACGCGGGCGGGTGCTTGTAGCAAGATCGGTAGTTGAGGAAAAGGCGAACTGCCGCGTGAACACGCCGCGGTCCCCGCCCCACTTGCCCTTTTTTCCCTCTTCTTGTGGGGTTAGACTTCAACACCGTTTCGCGACGCGGAAGGATTTGACGCTCATGGCCACCGCACCAAGCCCGAACGACCTGACCCGACAGCAACTCGACGAACTGGACGCGCTGCTCCAGAAGATGCTGACGGTGCCGATCGCGGTGGACACGCCACCTCAGACCGCGTCACTGCCCGCGATGACCCTGCCGCCGTTGCCGCCGAGCTGGCGCATCGACACGCCTTCGCCCCCACCGACGCCCGCGAGGGCCGCGTTGCGCGCGGACTCCTCGCTCGATGCTCCGCCTTCGTCGCTGAAGTTCGAGACGCCCGCACCGGCCGCAAAGACTGCGAAGCCGGTCCCGGCGCCAATGCCCGCGGCGAAGGTCACGCCCACGCCGCTCCCCGCACCCGCGCCGGTCCCGACGCCGATGCCCGCGGCGAAGGTCACGCCCACGCCGCTCCCCGCACCCGCGCCGGTCCCAGTGCCACCACCGCAACCGAAATCGCCACCGGCTCCGTCGGCCCTCACACCGGCTCCGTCGGCCCCGCCGGTGCCGTTCGTGCTTCTCCCTTTTGTCGCGCTGAATGGGCTGTTCGACAACATCTGCGGGAAGTTCGGCCTGCCGGGGCGCCTGTTCCGGTCCGGGTTCTTCAAGCACCTCTACGGCCTCGCCGGGTTGGGATTGGTCGCTTACACTGTCGTGCGCAGCGCACAGGTACAGGGATGGCTCACGCTGCCCGTAACGCTCCCTTGGCCCAAGTGAGGCCAGAGGATAGAAGTCAGGAGTCAGAGATCAGAGGACAGAACACTTCGCCCCTTCGGGTCGAACGCTAAACGGCGCGTCCTGTTCTTCTGGTCTGATCGCTGATTTCTGCCCTCTGTCCCAGCGCTCGCCTTCATTTCGCCGGATCATATAATCTGGGGAATCAACAATGTCGCCCGGCCGGTGGCGAACACCCGATGGGAGACCATCGAGTTTCTCCGGTCGGGCCGTGTCGTTTGCCCGGAGACCCTTCCGCTGAGGCCCGCTGATGGCGTCTTCGCCGACGAACGATCCACCGCTCCCGCCGGTCAAACTCGACCCGCTCGCCGGTCTGCTTAGTTACCTCATCCCCGGTCTCGGCCAGATCTACCAGGGACGGATAGGTAAAGGGCTGCTGTTCTTCGGCGGGTTGTACCTGCTCTTCTTCTACGGCATGTGGATGGGCCAGTGGCGGAACGTGTGGCTGCCGGAAACCGATGACTTGCCCGACGTGGCGTTCGCCGGACAGACCCTCGGCGGCGTGCCCAAAGCCATCTCCTACCGCCCGCAGTTCCTCGGCCAGTTCTGGATTGGTGCCGCCGCGTGGCCCGGCGTGTACCAGTACATCGCGTTCGACAAGACGAAAGACGCAGGGCCGGTCTTCGGCAAGTTCCAGCGGATGCCCGAAGAGAAGGAATTGAACGAGCTTCAACGGAACGGGAACAAGCGGTGGGATCTGGGGTGGGTGTACACCGTGATCGCGGGCGTGCTGAACCTGCTCGTAATCTACGACGCGTTCGCCGGCCCGATGTTTCGCGAGGCATCCCCGGAGTGGCTCGCTAACGAGAACGAAACTGCCGCCACCGCGCCGCCGCCACCGGATGCTCTCGTACCGCCTGATCCGCCTCCGGTCGCGTCGATCCCGGTGTTCACCCCGCCCGCATCATCCCCACCGCCCGATGTTCCACCCGCGCCTCCGACGCCCCCAGTAGCACAAGGAGGCACGCCATGAACCTTCCGCTTTTCGCGGTGAGCATTTACTGGGATCTGCCGGTGTTGCTGGTGGTGGTGAGTCTGGTCTACGCGGCCACGCGTCACGACCGCTGGGACAAGATCGTTCACGAAGCGACCGGCTGGGGGTTGCGTATCACGCTGTTCCTCACGGGTATCGGCCTCGTGCTGTACCTGCTTTCCACGTACTTGTAAACAGTGTGAGTGCGAGTGTGGGTGTGAGTGGAAAGACAGGAGTGAAGACCAGAAGCTTAATGGCTTTGGTCTTCACTCCTGTCTTTCCACTCACACCCACACTCGCACTCACACTGTTCGCTTCGCGACGCGTAACTTCGCGGAGCGTGCGCGTGGGTTCGCGCGGCGTTCCTCGAACGTCGTGCGGATCGCGTCCGGGCTGACGGACTCGTACACGCCCGAGCGTAAACCGTCACGGAACGCCGCTTTCACGAGCCGATCTTCGCCACTGTGGAAACTGATGATCGCCGCGACCCCGCCCGGTTTCAGCACGGTGGGCAACATGCGCAACAGTTGCTGAAGGTTCGCGAGTTCGCGGTTGGTGAGGATGCGGAGCGACTGGAATACCCGCGTCGTGGGTCCGAGCAGTTGCTTTCTTTCCGTGGGCGCGCCCGGCGTGCGGTTCACCCTCACGGGCGCGGCACGCTCGACCAGTTCGCGCAACTCCTTCGTGCGTTCGATTGGTTTTACCTCTCGTTGCGCCACAATCGCATCGGCAACGGCGAGCGATTGCGGTTCGTCGCCCAGGTCGTGGAAGCACGAAGCAAGTTCGTCGCGCGAGAGGGTCGCGAGCAGGTCCGCAGCGGTGCGGCCGTGGGTGCGGTCCATCCGCATGTCGAGCGGTCCGTCGCGCATAAACGAGAACCCGCGAGTGCGGTCGTCCACTTGCATACTCGACATGCCGAGGTCCGCAAGTAATCCGTCTACCTGCGTTACACCTTCGAGCGCGAGTACCGTCGTCAGGCCGGCGAAGTTGGAGTGATGCAACGCGAACAGCCCGCCGACCGCTTCGAGTTTCGCGCGTGCTGGTTCGATGTTGGCGGGATCCAGGTCCGTCGCGATGAGCAGGCCGTCTGGCGCGACCCGCTGAAGCAGTTCGACCGAGTGCGCCGCGAAGCCGAGCGTGCAATCGACAACGGTGTGCCCCGGTTGCGGGTTCAGCGCGGCGAGCACCTCCGCGAGCAGCACCGGTTTGTGCTCGCCCTCCGCAGTGGAGCGGCGCACGCGCTTGCGCCAGAACGGGCGTTTCTTTTTCTTCGGTACTTCATCGGACATGAAGGAATTGTACGACGTGAGGTTCAGTCTCCGGGCACGGGGTCGGTTTCCTTGCCCGCGATGGTCGCGAGTCCGTACAGCACGCGCGGCTCGACGCGAGACGTGAATACGCGCACGCCGCCGTCGCACATCGCGAAGTTCGCGGTCGCGACGAAGTACCCGCCGAACTGCCCGCCGACGCCGACCAGCGGCATCGCACCGGGGGCGTCGTCGAACCCGCGCACGGTCGAGTAGCCGCCACGGAGCCACGGCCCGAACTCGTTTCGCGTTTCGCCAAAGAGCAGCGTCTGTCCAAGTCCGTCGGTAATGCGGTCGAACGAGGTCGGCGTGTCGTACCGCATCGCGCCGGCCTTGGGGGTGCCGAAAGGAAGTGCCGCGGCGTTCGTGCCAACACCGCCGATGCCGACGTAACAGGTGATCGCGGGCGCGTCGGGCGGCACGTCGGGCGTGTTCTCCGGGCACAGCAGAACCACGAGCCGCGTTCGCGCGGCTTTCTGGTTCGCGTCGGCGCCCCAGGGTTTTGTCCGATCGATGGCAGTCAGGAGTTGCGCACTATTCACCTTCCGCTGATCCAGGCCCGGCAAAACGCCGACCACCCAACTGAGCCGGTCTTCCGGCGGGGTGTCGAGAATCGCGACCGTGCCGGCGGGAATCTCGGTGGGCAGTTTTCGCTGGTCGTTCTTCGGATCCGGCTTTGTATGGTGCGCGGCGAAGAGCGCGAGTTCGCGCAAGTTGTTCTGCGACGTGACGACATGCGATTTCCGCCGCGCCTCCACGATGAACGGGATTGCCAGCCCGACTACAACGAGTACGAACAGCACCGCGCCGATGACGATGATCCGACGAGCCATCACGACCCCCGCGTACAGGAACCCAATCTGGTTTACGCATCTCGCGCGCAAACGGTGCGGCTCAGTCTTCACCCTCTCCCCTTGCGGGAGAGGGACAAGAACCTACAGGCTTCCCATGCGCCAGCTCCTTACGATCGTGTTCCTGTTCGCCGTTCACCCCGGTGCCCGCGCCGACGAGCCGAAGCCGGAAGCCGCGGACGCGGTGATCGCCGACGCCCTCAGAGCGTTCCAGGTGCCGGGCGCGGCGCTCGTCGTCGTGCGCGGCGACCAGACACTTGTACTGAAAGGCTACGGCCGCCGTAGCACGGATGCGAAAGACGTGGTCACGCCGGACACGGTGTTCCCGCTCGCGTCCTGCACGAAGCAGTTCACCACCGCTCTGCTCGCGATGCTCGTTGACGACGGCTCGCTCGACTGGGACGATCCGGTGAAGAAACACTTCCCGGAGTTCAAGCTCTCCGACCCGAACGCGAACGCGATGCTCACGGTCCGCGACCTCGTCACGCACCGCACCGGCCTCGCGAGTCACGATTTGCTGTGGTATCGCGCGCCGTGGAACATCGAACACACACTGAAACAGGTGCCGCTGCTGCCGCTCGACTACCCGTTCCGCAGCGGCTACCGGTACAACAGCATCACCTTCATGGCGGCCGGGCGCGTCGCGGAGAAGTGCGGCAAGAAGAAGTGGGAGGAACTGGTCCGCGAGCGCCTTCTCGACCCACTTGAGATGAAAGGCGTCACGTTCACAACGACAGCCATCCCGAAGGGCGCCGACCGCGCGCTCGGCCACCAATTGAACAAGACGGGCATGGTCGAGCTGATGCCGACCTACGCGATGAAGGAACCAAACCCGTCCGGGTCGATGAACGCGACCCCGCGCGACCTTGCCGCGTGGCTCCAGTTCCACGTCTCCGAGGGTATCGCTCCGAGCGGGAAGCGGCTGATGTCTTCGACGCAGCTGTTGGAAACGCGCACTCCGCAGAACCTCTTGCGATTGGGAACCGCGGCGAAGGCCTCGTTCCCGGAAACGGTTCAGATGAGCTATGCGATGGGCTGGGTAGTGAATGACTATCGCGGCTTGAAGGTGGTCGGCCACGGTGGCCTGATCGACGGTTTCCGCGTTCAGATCACGCTCGTACCAGACAAGGACTTGGGCTTCGCAGTGTTGACCAACATGCACGATTCGCGCATGCCGATGGCCGCGACAAACACACTCATCGACCTGTATTGCGACCTGAAACCGAAGGATTGGAACTCGCACTTCCGCAAACTGATTGACGACGAAGCGGAAGCAAAGAAGGCCGCACTTGCGGCCCGCGACCGGGCGCGCGAACCCAACACAAAGCCATCGCTTCCGCTCCCCGACTACGAGGGAAAGTACGTACACCCGGCCTACGGCACCGCGACCGTCGCGCACGCCGCTGGCAAACTCACGGCGAAGTGGAGCGGCTTCACGTACCCGCTGGAACACTACGGGCGCGACGCGTTCCGCATTACGGAAGGGCGCTTCGAGAACGAGTTGGCAGAATTCGGCGTGGCAGAGGGAAAAGTGAAGACGCTGAGGTTGTCGGGGATCGAGTTCAAGAGGTGAATCGTTGTTCCAACTGTGCGAGGCGATCGGGTTTAGCGTCGGCCCCGGCGGGGCCGTGCATTCTGTTCTCTGAATGACGACGGCCCCGCCGGGGCC
>SXID01000193.1 GCA_005772955.1 Planctomycetia bacterium | reverse complement strand
TCGCACCCGGCTGTGTACATCATGATCCTGCCCGGGATGGGCGTCGTGAGTGAAATTATCACGTGCTTCAGCCGGAAGAACATCTTCGGCTACCACGCGGTGGCGTGGTCGAGCATGGGCATCGCGGTCGTCGGCTTCTTGCTGTGGGCGCACCACATGTTCGTCGCCGGCATCAGCTTCTACGCCGCACTGCTCTTTAGTTTGTTGAGTATGCTCGTCGCAGTGCCGTCGGCGATCAAAGTGTTCAACTGGACCGCGACGCTGTACCGTGGGTCAATCACGTTCCACGCGCCGATGATATTGGCGCTGGGGTTCCTGGTGCTGTTCGTAGTGGGCGGGCTGACCGGCCTGTTCCTCGCGACGCTGGGCACCGACATCCACCTGCACGACACGTACTTCGTGGTGGCGCACTTCCACTTCGTGATGGTCGGCGGGATGGTCATCGCGTACATGGCGGGCATCCACTTCTGGTGGCCGAAGATGACCGGGCGGATGTACTCCGACTGGTGGAGTCGGGTCGCGGCGATCATCATGATTGTGGGGTTCTTCCTCACGTTCGTGCCGCAGTTCATCATGGGCTACCACGGGATGCCGCGGCGCTACCCGAACTACCCGACCGAGTTCCAGATCTACAACGTGATGTCCACCGCGGGTTCGAGCGTGCTGGGCCTCGGTTACCTGCTGCCGGGGATCTACCTACCGCTGTCTTTGTTCTTCGGCAAGAAGGTGGGCGCCAACCCGTGGAGCGCGACCGGCCTTGAGTGGACGACCCAAAGCCCGCCCATCGTCCACAACTTCGAGACGATGCCGGTTGTGGTGTGCGGACCGTATGAGTACGCGATCGGCGTCGATCAGATGGGGCGAGGGTTGCCCGAACCTCCGAGGTCGCAGAACGACCCCGGCCACGACGACGGCACCACCGGTCCCTCCGGCCCCATGAAAAAGGAGACCGAAGTTGTCGGCTAGCACCCACTCACCGGTGTTGAAGCACCACTTCGAAGACCTGGGTCAGCAGCACGCGTGCGAGCGGCTGGGGATCTGGATGTTCCTCGCCACGGAGATCCTGTTCTTCGGGGGCGTGTTCGGTGCGTACACCGTGTATCGACTCTGGTACCCGTCCGAGTTCGTTTTCGCCAGTGCGTATTTGAACCGGACGATCGCCACCGTCAACACGGTGTTCCTGATTACCAGCAGTTTGACGATCACGTTGGCGATTCGGTCGGCCAAACTCGGCGACCGCGCCGCGTTGATCCGCTACCTGCTCGTCACCGCGGCGCTGGGCTCCGCGTTCATGGTCATGAAGGGGTTCGAATACAAAGCCGACTTCCACGAACAGTACGTGCCGGGTGGGTTGTTTCAGGATGAGTACGCGAAGGCGGCGGGCAAGATCGCACCCATGACTCAGACCGAGGCCGAGGCGTACTTCAAGAAGGATAGCGAGAGCGGCCACCCGACCCACGAGGCTTGGGCCAAAGACCTGGCGTTGCGGAACCACGACGCTTCGGGGGCCAGCGCGATCGATCCCGGCAAGGTTCAGTTGTTCCTCTGTTTCTACTACATCATGACCGGCATCCACGGGATCCACATTATCGTGGGCATTGGGTGCATCTTGTGGCTGGTGTGGGAGGCGTGGCGTGGCACCATCCCGCCGGAGAACTACTCCACCGTCGAGGTGGTGAGCCTCTACTGGCACTTGGTGGACGCCATCTGGCTGTTCCTCATGCCGCTCTTGTACCTCGCCGGTGCCGGGTACGGCGCACACCATTAGGCAGAAGACCCCGGCCCAACTTTACAGGGGGGCGGGGGTGAGTTCTCCTCGATTCACAGGGCTATACCAATGTCCGACCCAACGACACCCGCCACGCACGACGACCCGCACGGCATCCGCAAGGACGTCGATAGCCCGAGCCTTCTGCTAAGGGTGTTCGCTGCCGTTCTGGGGCTGGCGCTCGCGAACGTGGTCCTCTCGACGAACATCGGGCCGTCGCAGTTCACGCTGCCGATGCAACTGCTGATCGGCTCCGTGCAAGCGGGCATCGTCGCGTACTACTTCATGCACCTGCGGCACGGCGACAAGGTGGTGATCCTCACCGCGCTCTCTTCGCTGTTCTGGATGGGCATTCTGTTCGTGTTGTTCATGGGCGACTACCTGACACGGCATCTCGTCGTCAGTGGGTGAAACGGATGACGGGTTTTCACAACGGGCGGGGGCGTTCTCGGGTCACGGCGTCAACCGCGTTGCTCGCGACCGCCGCCGCCCTTGCCGTTCTTCCCGGCTGCGGGGGGTGTACAAAGCAGCCCGAATACCCGCCGAACCTCACCTTCCCGCCGCGCGCCGACCGGCTCGTTCTCAAACTACCCGACAAGCCCGCGACTGCGCTCAACAGCCCGATGAAGCGCGAAGAAGAGATTGCCGCGTTGGACGCCCTCGGCGGCAAGACGCTGGACGTGTCTACAGTTCCCACCGATGCCCGCGCGAAACTCGATACCTTCCTGAAGGACACGTTCGGGACGCCCGCGGCGCCGCTGCTCGCGCTCGAAGGCGAAGCCGCGACTAGACTCAGGTTGTCAGATGCGCACCTCGCAGAAGGGGCCAAGCTGTTTCGTCGGCACTGCCTCCAGTGCCACAACCTGACGGGCGACGGTCGCGGGACTTCGAGCAACACGATCCCGTTCCCGCGCGACTACCGACAGGGGCAGTTCAAGTTCGTTTCGCACGAGAACGGCAAACCGCGTCGCGCGGACCTCGTCCGCACCATCACCGAAGGGCTGAAATCAACGCCGATGCCGTCGTTCGCGCTGCTGCAAGAAGGCGAACGCGACCTGTTGGCCGGCTACGTCGTGTACCTCGCGGTTCGCGGGCAGGTCGAGTTTGAATCGCTCGGCGCAATGGCCGCGGGGCAAATTGACGACCCCGGCGCGCGAGTGAAGGCGATCCTCGCGGAGTGGGAGAAGACAGAGAACTCGCCGCCGGTTCCGGTCGAGCCGCCGGGCGAGGAACACGGCACACCAGCGCACCAAGCGTCCGTGAAACGCGGGTTCACACTGTTTACCGCGAAGGCAGACAACTCGTGCATCAGTTGCCATGGGGAGTTCGGTCGCAAGCCGGTGTTGCGGTACGATGTGTGGGGCACGGTCGCGAAGCCGGCCGACCTCACGCAGACAACACTCAAGAGCGGCACGCGCCCGGAAGACGTGTTCGCCCGCGTGCGATTCGGCATTCCCGCAGTGGGCATGCCCGCACACCCGAAGCTGAGCGACCGCGACGTGTGGGACCTGGTGCGGTTCGTGCGGTCTGTGCCGTACAGGGTTCAGTTGCCTGACGACGTGCGGTCGGCGGTGTACCCACAACCGTGAAGGCGGAGGGGCGAGCACCCACGTTGACAGCCAGTCTCCAAGTAACTATAATGTTCGTACTTACTTCAATATCCGCGTGAGCTGTCCTCCGATGACGGACCCGTCTCGTATCGTCCCGCGTTGGCTGCACGTCTGGGCGGTCGTGACCCTCGTCGCGACGCTCGTTCTCCTCGGCATGGGTCAGGTGGTCACGAGCCACGCGGCCGGGATGGCTGACCCACTGTGGCCGACCGACCCGCTGTACGTGTTCCGCACCGCGACACCGGCCGAGAAGGAACGCTTTCGCAGCGAATCGGCGTTCTTTGTCGAACACTCGCACCGGATCGCGGCGTTCAGCGTCGGCGGGCTGGTGATTCTCCTCGCACTTGGTCTTGCCGTCACCGACCCTCGAAAGGTCGCGGGCGGCGTGGCGGTCGCGGGCCTTGTCTTGCTGATCGCCGGGTTCGGTGACATCCACCGCGATCTAATGGGCCAGAACAAGCTCATCAAAGAAGGCATGCTGTCTAAAGCGGACATTCACGTGCCGGTCCGCGCCACCACCGTTTCGCTCGGGGGCTTGGTGATCGCGCTCGCGGTCGCCGCTTCGGGGCTGTTTGCACGCGGCGGCACTGTGCGTTTGCTCGGCACGCTCGCGCTCGCCGGGGTGATGCTTCAGGGGCTGTTCGGCGGCGTGCGAGTCCTGATGAACGAAGTGGTCGGCCCCGACCTTGCCATGATCCACGGCATGTTCGCGCAGGTCGTGTTCGGCCTGCTCGCGGCGATCGCGGTTCTCAGCGCGCGGCCGAACACGAGCAATCCCGACGCTGGGAAATACGGCCGCGTGGCGACCGCGGTCGCGTTGCTGGTGTTCGCGCAGGTTCTGTTCGGCGCGCTGGTGCGGCACACGCCAGGTCCGCTAACCCAGCGGTTGCACCTGTTAACCGCATTCGTCGCGACGGTCGTGGTGATGTGGTTCACGCATTACATCATGAAGGCGTCGTGCGTGCGTGCGCGTGTGGCCCCGCTGGTCTGGGCGCTGTCCGGACTTCTGGTCGTGCAGGTGGGGCTTGGTGTCGAAGCATGGCTGGCGCGGTTCGGCGACCCGCTGTTGTCCGAGTCGGCGCGGATGACGCCGCAGTACATCGCCACCCGCACGTTGCACGCGCTCGTCGGAAGTAGTCTCTGGGCGATCTCACTGACGCTCGCGCTGATCCTGCGGCGGTCGTCGGGCGCGGCGGCTCATACACTAGCCGAGCCGGGTCACGACAGACCGAACGCGGGCGGCACGCAAGTGCCCGTTTGCACCCCGGAAACGATTGCCAGTCACAGACGTGGAGACGCGCGATGATGAAGGTGTCGCTGACCGGCGAAACCGACACGCGGAAGCCGGCGACATCGTCGGGGGCTTCGGCCGTCGCCGCGCCGCGCACACACGTCCCCTCTCGCTTCTCCGATTACCTCGAATTGACCAAGCCGCGGATCGCGGTGATGGCGCTGTTCACGGTCGGCGCGGGCTACTTGCTTGGCGCCGGCAGCAGCGCCGAATGGCGTGTGCTGCTACACACACTCCTTGGCGCCGGAATGGTCGCGGCCGGTGGCAGTGCACTCAACCAACTCTTCGAGCGCCGGATCGATTCGCGGATGCGCCGCACGCGGAAACGTCCGCTGCCTGCGGGTCGCATCGCACCCGAAGAAGCCGCCGCGTTTGGTGCGGGCTTGGCGGGTGCCGGTCTCGCGTACCTCGCGGCGACCGTGTCGCTGCCCGCGACCATCGCCGCGGCGTGCACGTTCATCGCGTACGCCTTTATCTACACGCCGATGAAGACCAAGACCGCCTGGAACACTGTGGTGGGCGCGGTTCCTGGCGCGCTGCCGCCAGTAATTGGCTGGTGCGCGGCGCAAGGCTGGAACGACCAGGAAGGCGCGGTCGCGCTCTTCGCGATACTGTTCCTCTGGCAGATCCCGCACTTCCTCGCGATCGCGTGGATGTACCGCGCCGACTACGCTTCCGGTGGCTTGAAGATGCTGCCAGGCTGCGACCCCACTGGCCGGCGCACCGCGTTCGTGATGGTGCTGACCGCCGCGGCGCTGCTGCCTTTGAGTGTCTTGGTTCCAGCCGCGGGGTTGGGTGGTTGGCTCTTCGGAGTTGGCGCGACGGTGTTTGGGTTGATGTTCCTCCGCCACACGATCACGTTCGCACGCGACTGCACCGACCGTAACGCGCGCAAGGTTCTGCACTCCTCGCTCTTCTATCTGCCCGGCGTGTTCGCGCTGCTCATGATCGATGCCCTTCTGGTGAAGTGATGCTGACACGCCGCGTTTTCCCGTTCGTCGTGTTGGTTCTCGTCGGGTGCGGTGCTTGGGGCGGCACGCGGACATCGACGCAACCGACGCCAGAACCCCTCGACTATCCCGTCGGCGAGTTCTCTTTCATCGAGCGCAGCGGGAAGACGGTTACCGACAAAGATCTCCGGGGGCAAGTGTGGGTCGTGTCGTTCATCTTCACTCGCTGCAACGGCCCGTGCCCGGCGGTCACGTCCGCGATGCAACGTCTCCAGAAGGATCTGCCGGACGAACTGAACTCCGGCAAACTCAAGCTCGTTACGTTCACTGTCGATCCGATCCACGACGATCTCAAGACGCTGAATGAGTACGCGGACGCACGCGGTGCGGACCCGAAGAACTGGCTGTTCCTCACCGGCGACGAGAAGACAGTTCACAAGTTCCATCGTGATCAGTTCAAACAAGCGGTGGAGCGGAACGTCGGTCCGGGCGTGAAAGCGGGCGACGAGTTCGGGCACGGCACGCGCCTCGCCGTCGTTGACAAGACCGGCGTGATTCGCGCGATGTATGAGGGACTGCCGAACGAGCAGTTCCCCGACGGCAAGGACCGCTTCGAAACTGGCTTGGTACGTCTGAAAGACCGCGTTCACGAACTATTAAAGTAGTAGTAGGCCGCAGGCCGGCGCCGTGTGCCGTTGCTGTGCGATTCAGAACCGCGCGGCGCATTTGAGTTGCGAAGCGACGGCGCATGGCGTGTTCCTACTACTTTGAAGAACCTTTCCCGTTGCACCTCGCGTCCGGTGCCGTTTCAATGACGGCATGGACCGCGAACCGTTCGACCACCTCTGGATACACGCGCGCCTTGCCACTCTTGACACGAAGGTGAGCGCGCCGTGCGGTCTCCTCGAAGACCACGCTCTCGCGGTTCGTGGCGAAAGCATCGCGGCGATTCTGCCCACCAACGCGCCGGAAGTGCGAGCCTTTCGTGGTGCGGTCACCGACTGCGGCGGGAAGTTCGTCACGCCGGGCTTCATCGACTGCCACACGCATCTGGTCTGGGGTGGCTCGCGCGCGGCGGACTGGGAGTCGCGGCTGGCGGGCGAACCGTACACCGAGATCGCGAAGCGCGGCGGCGGCATCCTCTCCACCGTGCGCGCAACCCGCGCGATGACCGAAGACGAGTTGCTGCGCGCGGCGTTTTCGCGCCTTCGGGCGCTCGTCGCAGAAGGCGTGACATGCATCGAAATCAAATCCGGGTATGGGCTGACGCTCGACGACGAACGGAAGATGCTTCGTGCGGCTCGTCGTGTAGCGTCCGAGTGTGGCATCGAAGTTTCACCAACACTCCTCGCAGCGCACGCTGTCCCGCCGGAGTTCGCCGGCCGCGCCGATGATTACGTCACGCTCATCTGCGACGAGATGATTCCCGCGGTCGCAAGCGAGAACCTCGCGGAGGCGGTGGATGTGTTCTGCGAGTCGATCGCGTTCACGCCGGCACAGTGTGACCGCATCTTCACCGCCGCGAAGAAATATCGGCTCGCCGTGAAAGGGCACGTCGAACAACTCACCAACTCGCACGGCGCGGAACTGATCGCCCGGCACGGCGGTTGCTCCGCGGACCACCTCGAATTCCTCGACGACGCGGGCATCGCGGCGATCGCGAAAGCCGGCACGGTCGCGGTGCTGCTGCCATCAGCGTTCTACTTCTTGCGCGAGAAGCAGAAGCCACCGGTCGAAAAGCTCCGCGCCGCGGGTGTGCCGATGGCGGTCGCGAGCGACCTGAACCCCGGTACGAGTCCGTTCGCGTCGCTTCGCCTCGCGATGAACATGGCGTGCGTACTGTACGGTCTCGCGCCGGAAGAGGCGTTCGCGGGCGTCACGCGTGAAGCCGCAAAGGCGCTCGGCCGAAGCAACCGCCTCGGCACGCTCGAAGCCGGCAAACGTGGTGACTTCTTGGTGTGGGATGTAGCGCACCTGGCCGAGATTGTGTGTCAACTCGGTGTTAACCCGCTCACCGAGCGGGTCGTGCGCGGGAAGAGTGACAATGCCTGAACCCAACATGAGCGTGTGGACCGGTCGCGTCGATACCGCCGACGGCCCAAACGCGATGCGCTGGCACCAGATGGTGAAACCGCTCGCGCCCGGCGCGGAGCCGGGCATTGTGCTGATCGGCTTCGCGTGCGACGAAGGCGTGCGGCGCAACGGCGGGCGCGTCGGTGCGAAAGACGCCCCGCAGGCGATTCGTAAGGCTCTCGCGAACCTCGCGTGGCACCAGCATTTTCCGGTGTACGACGCGGGCGACGTGCGCTGCGACGACGGCGATATGGAAGGCGCGCAGTCACGGCTCGCGGAAATCGTGGCGCGTGCGATTCGTACGGGACACCGCCCGCTGATACTCGGCGGCGGACACGAAGCCGCGTGGAGCACGTTTCAGGGGATCGTCGCGGCGACGCCGCAAGCAGCGGTCGGGGTCATCAACATCGACGCGCACCTCGATCTACGGGCGGATGAACCGGGCAACTCCGGCACGCCGTTCAACCAGATGGCGAAGTGGTGCGAGAAGCGCGGACGCAAGTTGCCCTACATGTGTCTCGGTGCGTCACCGGCCTCGAACACGACGGCGCTGCTCGATCGTGCGTCGGTTGTCGCGGCCGTGATCCGCGGAGATGAGGACGTGCACCTGCACCAATTCCGGGACGTTCACGACGAGATCGCGCACTTCACCCGGCCACTTGATTTCGTTCACCTGAGCATCGACCTCGATGTGCTTCCGGCGGCGACAATGCCTGCCGTGAGTGCCCCTGCCGGGAAGGGCGTCTCCCTGGAATCCGTTTACATGCTCCTGGGTGCAGCGATTGGGACGCACAAAGTTGGCGCTGTGGATGTCGTCGAGTTCAACCCGCGATTCGACCCAGACGGTAACGCGGTACGAGTTGCTGCTCGTCTCGCCTGGAATGTCGCATGGCGGTGGCAACACCTTCCGGGGTTCGCGTCATGACCACTCGCAACGATCCGTCGCGCGTGATCCGCGCGCCGCGGGGCACGACACGTTCGTGCAAGAGCTGGCAGACCGAAGCCGCGCTGCGGATGCTCATGAACAACCTCGACGCGGATGTGGCCGAACGCCCCGCGGATCTCGTCGTCTACGGCGGCATCGGACGAGCCGCACGCAACTGGGAATGTTTCGACAAGATCGTCGAAGTGCTGCGCCGACTGGAGTGCGACGAAACGCTACTCGTGCAGTCCGGAAAACCGGTCGGTGTGTTTCCCACTCACACCGATGCGCCGCGGGTGCTGATCGCGAATTCGAACCTCGTGCC
>SXID01000192.1 GCA_005772955.1 Planctomycetia bacterium | reverse complement strand
GGCTTGTGAACGTGCCCCGTCATGATGCCGATCTTGCCCTGACCGGGCGTAATGACGCCGGGGCAGTTCGGCCCGACGAGCCGCACGCCCGGCTTCGTCTTCAGGTAACGTTTGGCCTTCGCCATGTCGAGAACGGGAATGCCTTCGGTGATGGCGACGATGAGCGTGATGCCCGCGTCCGCGGCTTCCATGATGGCGTCGGCCGCGCCCCCAGGTGGAACGAAGATCATGCTCGAGGTGGCACCGGTCGCCTTCACCGCTTCGGCCACTGTGTTGAAGACCGGCAGCGCCTTGCCGGACTTCTCGCCGGTCCAGGTGGTGCCACCCTTCTTGGGCGTGACCCCGCCGACGAACTGCGAGCCGTACAGCAGGGACTGGTCGGTGTGGAAGCCGCCAGCCGATCCGGTGATGCCCTGGCAGATGACGCGGGTGGACTTATCGACAAGGATGCTCATGGTTGAAGATTCCAGTTCAGTAAACAACAAGATGTAACAGAATGCGTAGCCGCGACGCGCAGCGGAGCGACAACGCCCACGGCTCACCCTTTCGGCTCGGTCACCTCGGTCACGAGCCACTCGCCCGGCGTCGCGCCCTTCACGAGTTTCACGACGAACGTTTTCGTCCCGGTGGGCTTCGTGAGCGCCACGCTGAACGTCAGGTCGCCGCCCTTCGAGACCGTGAACGCGGAGGTGCCGCCACCGTGCCTGACGGCCGCGAACCGCAGGTTGCCGGGGCTGTAGTCGTACCCCTGGGCCGTGTCCTGACCGCCCGGCGCGGCCCACTCCTTCCGCAGTTTGTCGGTCAGGAGGCGTGCCAGGGCCGGCGAGCGGGCGTCGTCGGTCATGTTGGTCATCGCGTCCTTGTCACACACGGCCTCGACAAACGCGACGACGGCGAACTCCTGGAACGCCTCGTCCGCGGTGGTGGCCGCTATCCCGCCCTTGTTCTCCAGCGACGAGACGACGAGCGCGTCCACCTTCCACGCGTTGCCTTCCTTGAGCAACCGCAGCGAGTAACTGCCGCCGGCTGGCGGCAACTGGCGGCCGTTCACCGTCCCGCGATAGTACACCGCGTCCCCGGCCTGCTTGCGGTACAGTAGCCCGAACGTATACCCGTCGCCGACTCGCTTCAGCCAGCGGGTCGCGTTGGAGCGGCTGTAGCCGTTCTTTATGTCGTCCGGCAGCGGCTCAATGGGCTTTCCGACGGCCTTGACGAAGTTCGTCGAGAGCGAGTCCGCCGTCGCGGTTCCTTGGCCGAGGTCGCGGAAGAACGCGGTCGCGGTGTCGTCGGCGACCTTTTCGACATCGCCGAGCGTACTCTTCGGTTCGACGGGCGTCGGTTCCTTCTTCGGGTCGATTTTCGGATCGACCTTCGCCTCCACTTTCGGCTCGTCCTTCTTCTCGGGCTGGGTCGCGGGCGGCTTGCCACAACCGGGCAACGCGGCGAATCCCAGCGCCGTCGCAAGTAGCGCGGCGCTCAGGGTGCGGAACGTAGTCATCTCGATTCCTTTCTGCGACGAAGACAGTAACCAGGGTAGCCGCGACCCGAAGGGGAACGATCGGCCGACTTACTTGCTTAGTTCGACCACAAGTTTCGCGGCGCCGGTCAGGTCTGCGGCGGTCTTGAGGGTCGGGAGTTCGCTGGCCGCGGCTGCGAGGATGGCACGGGCCTTATCCACCTCATTGCCTTCCAGACGCACGACCACGGGCACCTTGAAGCCGACCTCTTTGCCAGCCTTCACGAGCGCGTCGGCGATGGTCGCGCAACTCGCGATCCCGCCGAACACGTTCACCAGAATACCCTTTACCTTTGGGTCGGAGAGGATGATGCGGAACGCCTCGACCGCGCCGGCCGCGGTCACGCTGCCGCCCACGTCGAGGAAGTTCGCCGGACCGACGCCCGCGGCTTTCCCGTGATAGTTGATAATATCCATCGTGGCCATCGCCAGCCCGGCCCCGTTCACGAGACACGCGACGGTGCCGTCCAGTTGAATGAAGTTCAGATTCGCCTTACCCGCCCGGATTTCGGCCGGGTTCTCTTCGCTCTCGTCGCGGAGAGCGGCGATGTCTTTGTGGCGGAACAGCGCGTTGTCGTCGAAGTCGAACTTGGCGTCGAGGACCACCACGTCGCCGGACTTAGTGACCGCGAGCGGGTTCACTTCGGCAAGGGTCGCGTCCTTTTCGAGGTACACTTTCGAGAGCGCGAGCATGATCTTCTCGGCCTTCGCGACCTGATCGCCGGTGAAGCCGAGTTCGTACGCGAGGCGGCGGGCCTGGAACGGCAACAGCCCGGTTTCCGGCGCGAACGGCACCTTGATGATGAGTTCGGGCGTGTCGTGCGCGACCTTCTCGATGTCAATGCCGCCCGCGGCGCTGGCCATGAGGACGGGCAGCCCGACGCCGCGGTCGAACACCACCGCGACGTAGTACTCTTTCGCGGGTTCGGCGTCGGCCTGAACGATGAGCGTGCGGATCGGCTGCCCGTCCGGCCCGGTCTGGAGGGTTTTCAGCGGGTGCTTCAGCATCGTCTCCGCGACGCTGCGGGCCTTCTCCTTGCTGGAGCAGAACTTGACGCCGCCGAGTTTGTCGGCGTACCCGACGAGTTGGCCCGCGCCGCGCCCGCCGGCGTGGATCTGGGCTTTTACCATGACCCCGCCGCCGTTGCTCAGTTGATCGAACGCGGATGCGGCCTCGTCGGATGTCTTACAGACGATGTGCTTCGGCACGTTCGCGCCCGCGGCGGCGAGCAACTCTTTGGCCTGATATTCGTGAACCTTCATCGGTGACTCCTGGCAGTGGTTGTGCCGTTATAGTGCGCAGTCGTCAAAGGTTTAGCGTCGGCCCCTGAGGGCCGAACTTGTTTCGCTTTGCCCTGCTGTGTGGCCCCGCGACCCAAACGCGAAACTCGGGCAGCGCTGGCGCATGGGTGGAGGCACGTTGCAAAGTGTGGGCTTGGGAGTAATTTCAACCTCATGCTCACACTCCCGCAACTGCTCGCCCGGCTCGTACAACTCCCTTCAGTAAACCCCATGGGGCGCACTGACCTCGATCCTTCCATCCTCTACGAGTCGCGCGTCACAGCGTTCCTCGAAGAGCAACTGCGCGACCTCGGCTGCGAGTTCCACCGCCAACGAGTAGTCGAGGGGCGTGATAACCTCGTCGCCACGTACACACCACCGCACCCGGCGCCGTTCAGCGTGCTGTTCGAGGCGCACCAGGACACCGTGCCCGTGGACGGCATGATCGTGGAACCGTTCGGCGGAAAGATAGAGGGCGGGAAGCTCTACGGGCGTGGCTCCTGCGATGTGAAGGGCGGTGGCGGGGTCATGTTCGCCGCGTTCGCGCGGCTCGTTCGTGAAAAGCCCACCGGCTCCGCGAAGGTCACGCTCGCGTTCACCGTGGACGAGGAAAACGGCGGTCTCGGCGTGTCGCACCTCATGAAATCTGGCACACGAGCCGACTACGCGATCGTCGCGGAGCCGACGCTGCTGAACATCGTGAATGCGCACAAGGGTGTCGCACGCTGGCACCTCGGAACATCGGGAAGGGCATGCCACAGTTCCAGGCCCGACCAGGGCGTGAACGCGGTGTACCGGATGGCGAAACTGCTTCGCGGAATCGAGGAATACGCGCAGAAGTTGCAGTACCTGCCGCCGGACCCGGTGCTCGGAATGCGCACCATCTCGGTGGGGCGGATCGGCGGCGGTGTGTCGCCGAACACCGTACCGGACTTCTGCCGAGCCGACGTGGATCGCCGGCTGGTGCCCGGCGAGACCTACGACTCCGCGACCGCGGATCTCGACGCGTTCCTCCGCGCGCTACCGGGCGTGGACTTCCCGTTTACGCTTGCACAGGCTTCGCCCGGTTGCACGCCGCTGGATCCGGCGCAATCGGTGGAGTTGGTGAAACGGTTCGGAGCGACCATCGATTCGGTTGTCGGCAAGCACACGGTTCATTCGGTGCCGTTCGGGACCGATGCTTCGCGCGTGGCCGTTGTCGGCGTGCCGTCGGTCGTGTTCGGGCCGGGCGACATCGCGCAGGCGCACACGAAGGATGAGTGGATCGATCTCGCGCAGTTGGAACCGGCCGCTGAGATTCTGTTCCGGTTTGCGTGCGGAAAATGATGCCAGGACTCGCGCGCTGGCGCCGCGCGAGCTACACTAACTGACGACCCACAACTATTCACACCGGGGAGACTGTTATGAGCATCGTGCGGATGGGGATGGCGGAAGATGGCAAGTTTGGCGACGGGTACGACGCGATCTTCGGCTCGAAGACCGCGACCGAGAAAGCTCCAGAGACCAAGAAGCCGGCGAAGGCGGCCAAGAAGCCGGCCGTCAAGAAGAACAGTGCCAAGAAGAAGTGACCGCTGTTGTGGTGCGGAGTTCACTTCTTGTCCAACTTTGGGACGTCGCCCTTCGCCGGCCCCCACTCGGTCGGCTTGTACGCAACCTCCAGGTGTGGCGTCTCGATCCGCTTGCCTTTCTCGTGTTTGCTCGTCATCACCGCGTCGAGGATACCGGTGGTGAGGAGCGTGCGCTCCACTGGGTACGGCGTGTGCCCGGTGTTGATCAGCGACTCGATGGCTCGGGTCAGTTCCGCGAAGTGCGCGTACGGGTCCGGCTCCTGCAAATAGTACTGGCACGCGTCTGGCTTCTCCTGTCCCTTGCGTTGACAACCGAAGAAGAACCCGCCGCCGCTGCCTTCGCCGTCGTGCATCCAACCGTTCAGGATGACAACGAACGCGCGGAGCCCGTCGCGGTACTCGACCTCGAACGTACCCGCCCCCGCGTTCTTTGCGGTCAACTCGCGGATGTCGCCCTTCGCGTGCGCCGGGACCAGTTTTAGTGCGGCTTCCAGCACCGACTTCGTCCACTCGTGTTTGTCGACCGGTTCCCACATTGTTTTCGCTGGGTGGCACGTCACCGCTTTCACGCCCGTTTCGCCGCCTTTGCGCCGCTCGAACATGCACTGCAACCCTTCGAGCGCGTGGAACCCGTAGGCTTCGAACGGTCCGTACCCGAGTTGGATCGCACCCGTGATCTCGCAATCCTTCGGGAGAACCAGGTTTGGCTTGCGCCACGTGACCGGCACCGACGACCCCGCGAGGAACGGCACGAACAGCTTCCGCGACCGGTCGTACATCCACTTCGCGTCGTCCCATGTCGCCGCGAGGTGCTTGTCGTTGAACACCGGCACGGACTTCTTCGTGTCCTCGAACACCTTGCAGATTTCCTCGAAGAACCGGCGTCGCGGGTAGAGTTGCTGACCCTTGTCGTTGGTCGGGTACTTGCCGTGTTCGCCGATGGAGATCACGCCGTCCACCGCGAGTGTCTTCCCGCCGAGCGTGAGTGCTTCGGCGATCGTGTCGCAAATCTTGAAGCCGTGCTTCTTGGCGAGGTCGCGGCTCATGTCGGTCTTCGGCACCTGATCGGTGAAGACCGAAACCAGTTCCAGGTTTGGGCGCGCGCCGCCGGGATAACCGGTGAGGATGTTTCGGAGAATCACGTCGGCGTGTGAAGTCTTGCGGTATTCGGTGACGACCGCGGCGACTTTCTTGGGTGTCATGGGAAGACCTGAGGAGAAGAAAGAGTGAGCCACGGAGGAACACAGAGAACACGGATCAGATCAAGTATGAATTGTGTTGTTCTGATTGTGTCGTTATCGGCGTCGTCTGTGGCTGCTTTGTGTGTGTTCAATTCACTGTCATGGAGCGGCCGTTGTCCTTCGCGCTCAGGTTCAGCAGGAACGGCGCGGCTTTCTTCGCCCAGGCGTCGGGCTTGGGGTAACTGCTCGCGCCGTCGGCGAACGCCTGCCGCAGCATGTCCGTGTCGATAATACCGGGGTTCAGCGGAACCGCGGCCATGCCGTTCGGCAGTTCCTGCGCGAGCGCGAGCGTCAAGCCTTCGATCGCGTACTTCGTCGCGCAGTACGGGGCGACCTCCGGTGCCGTGCTGCGTCCCCACCCACTCGACAGGTTCACGATCACGCCGGTCTTGCGTTTTACCATCGCGGGGACGAACGCGCGGATCACATTGAACACGCCCTTGATGTTCGCGTCGAGGAGAGACGCGAACTCGTCTGGCGGCACCTCCCACAGCGGCGCCGGGGTGTTCATGAGTGCCGCGTTGTTGATCAGCAAATCCGGCGGACCGTATTTCGAGAGAACACCGTGGGCCCACGCCGCTACCGCGTCGCCGTTGGTCACGTCCACGGGGGTGAAGTGGTGCGGTCTGGGGAAGTCTTCACGGAGCGCGCGCACGTGACTGTCACTGCGCCCACAACCGATGATCGTGTGCCCGCCGACTGAGAATGTCGACACCAGCGCGCGGCCCAGGCCTCGCGTCGCGCCTGTGATGACGATGATTTTGCTCATAAATGCCCCTATGGCTTCCCGAACACTTGCACCCAGTACGGTTCGCCTTTCGCGTTCTTCGCCACCGCGACGCCGATCTCGGTGTACTCCTTCTTCAGGATGTTGTCGCGGTGCCCTTCCGACCCCATCCACCCCGCGACGACCTCTTTCGCGTCCTTCTGGTTCCACGCGATGTTTTCGCCGACGAACCCGGACTTGTAGCCCGCGGCTTTCGTGCGGTCGGCGTGGGTTTTCTCATCCAACACGTGGTCGAGTTTGTCCTGCTTGGCCATGTTCTCGGCGTGCTTGCGGGCCGCCTCCATCAGTCGTGGGTTCGCCGTGAGCGGCTTCAAGTCGGCTGTCTTCCGTTCCGCGTTGGTCAGGTCAAGAACGGCTTGCTCGTCCGCGGTGAGTTTCAATCCGTCCTTCTTGTCGTCTTTCTTCTTGTCGTCGGCGCTGGCGAAGGGAACCAGCGCGCACGCCATCAACAGCGAGATCGCGAATCGGCTCATGATTTGCTCCGAGCGGGTTTAAGGGACGGAGGACCGCCATTGTGCCCGGTCGTTAGGTGGGACACAAGCGGCCGTTCCTTTCTGCACGAGGTCACTCTTGCGAATTGACATGAGGTGTCGCAATAAGCTATAGTTAATGTGCCAAATCGTGATCGCGTCTTTGCGTGCGGGTCGGATGCCCGCTTTCGTGTGAGCAAGATGCCGGGCTTCTCCTTTTCTGGGAAGCCATTCACGAACCGCCCCTCCCTTCTTCCGGGGCGGTAAACTGGAGTTCTTGCGGGCCGTGCCCGCGCCCGTGGTACGAACCGAAATGGGAACGCCGACCGATCCGACCGGCCGACCGTCCTCGGCGAAAAGCGCCGCGTCGGTCCCGTCGTCGGGTGCGCCGGAACCGAAACCCGAGAAGGGCGGGTCCACGGACTCGCACCGACCGAACAATTCCCTTTCCGATCTGGTTCAGAGTAACGCCACACCACGCACCCGCTCAAACGAGTCCGACATCGCGCAGTTCCTCGCGCACCCGCAGGGCGGTGCCGCAAACACCGACGACGCGCCCACGGTCATCACGCAGAACTCGAAGAAAACCGCGGGCACGCCGCAACCGGTGTCGCTGGCGGTCGCCAGCGACCCGCCGTCGATCGCGGGGCGGCGGTTGGGGCATTACGAACTCATCGAGGCCATCGGCGCTGGCGGCATGGCAGCCGTGCTGAAGGCCCGCGACCTCGAACTCGGTCGCATCGTCGCGCTCAAGATTCTCCCCCCCGAAGCGGCCCGCGACCCCGAGAGCGTGACCCGTTTCAAGCAGGAAGGCCGCGCCGCCGCGAAGCTCGACCATGAGAACGTCGCCCGCGTGTACTACTGCGGTGAGGACCAGGGGCTGCACTTCATCGCCTTCGAGTTTGTCGAGGGCGACAACCTGCGTGTGCTGATCGACCGTCGCGGGCTGCTCCCGGCCGCTGAATGCGTGCGTTACATGATGCAGGTGGCCGCCGGGCTGAACCACGCCGCCGAACGCGGCGTGGTTCACCGCGACATCAAACCCTCGAATATCCTCATCACACCGGACGGGCGCGCGAAGATCGTTGACATGGGCCTCGCGCGATACCTCGGGTCGGAACTGGTTAACGGCGCTGTCACGCAGTCCGGGGTGACGCTTGGTACGTTCGACTACATCTCGCCGGAGCAGGCGCTCGACCCGCGTCGCGCCGACGTGCGATCAGACATCTACTCCCTTGGTTGCACCTTCTACCACGCGCTGACTGGTCGGCCACCGGTTCCCGAAGGGACCGCGGCCCGGAAGCTTCGCGCGCACCAGGAGGACGACTTCCTCGACCCGCGCGAACTGAATCATGCGATTCCCGACGAACTGGCCGCAATCCTCGCTCGCATGATGATGAAGAATCCGAACGATCGCTACCAGACGCCGACCGAACTGATCGCGCAACTGAAGGGACTTGCAGATTGCCTGAACCTCGCCGACGCGATCACGCGCGACATCGCGGCGAACGCGGTTCCTGCCGACCCGCGGTTGTTGCCCGAATTGCCCCGGCCTCGGCCGTGGTGGGTCGTGGCCGCGGTCGCGGTGACGCTGGCCGTGGTCGCGTTCGTGGTGTCTACCAGCGACCCCGGTCCCGCGACCGGTCTGCCCGGCACCGGTGACCCACTGAAAGAAAAAGGCACCGAGCCGATCGTGAAGGGGAACCTTCCCAACAACCCGGTTGTACCGGCTGCCGGGGCCGTGAACACGGTCGATGAGTTGGTGAAGAAACTCGAAGACCCGACAACGACGAAAGTGGTACTCGCGGCCACCACGTTCGACTTGACGCAACTGCCGCAAGGTGTCTCATTCCAGGGGACGAAACTGGAACTTGTCGGGGCGCCCACCGGCGGTACGAAGGTGATCGTCACGGCTGGCACTCAGCGCGGCGCTCCCGGCTCGTTGACCGTGAAGGTGGAAACGACCGTCGCGGTCCGCGGCGTGTGGTTCGACGTTCACGAGGTTGCGGACGAAGCACTCCCGGTTGGCAATCAGAAGGTCTGGGTTGGGCTGCGGATCGACGACGCCACGAACGTTGACCTGATCGAGTGCGTCTTCCGGCCGAGCGAGGGGCTAATCCGCACAAACCACGAGTCACGCGTGGTGTCCGTGTCGCGCGCTGAGGGCGCGAGTCTGGGGCCTGTCGTTACCGCGACGCGGTGCCTGTTCGCGCCGGGCGCGGTGGCGGTGGCGCTGCCGGCTGGCACGATCGCAACCGTCACCGACTGCGGGTTCGCACCGCATACCGCAGCCGCGGTGCAGTTCGACTCGCCCGCCGGTGAATCACTGCCGCGCTCGGAGGTCCGGTTCGACCGCTCGTCGTTCATGCTCGATCCCGGTGGGGCAGCGGTGGAAACCGGCGCGCCGGCCAACCTGATTGTCAAGGCTTCGGACTGCCTGTTCGCGCCGGTCCACGGCCGGTCCGTGTTTCGGGCGCCGTTCTCCGGGTCGAGCGTGGTCGGTCCCGGCGTTGTCATTCGCGTTCGCGGCGAGAGCTTTCACGATGTCCAGTTCTCCGCAGCGGGCGGCCGCACGAACGCCTTCTACAGCATCAACGCGGTCGGCACCCCGGCGGGGTCGCTCACGTTCGAAGAGTGCAAGACGGTCCCCCGCCTGTCGGTCGAGGTTCAGGGGCGTGTCGAACTCAAGCAGCGCCCGTGGTCGGACACCGAACCGGTCGCGATGGTCGCCTCGATCACCCCGTGGAAAGCGTTCCGGCTTCACTTCAAAGACGACCCGGCGCTGTTCACGAGCAACAAGGGCGAGACTCCCGAACCGCTCGGCGTGGCGTTCCACAAGAAGGGCGATACGTTCTGGTCGCACCGGGCGTACCCGGACCTGGGGCTGTGGCCACCCGGTCGCGCTGTGCCCGCAGCTGATGTGAAAGAGAAGGTGTGGTATCCCGACGCGGCTGGCGAACTTACACCGGGCACATCCGCCGACCTCCGCGCGCTGCTGAAGGTCGCGCGCCCGGACGACACCATCCTGATCCGGCACACGGGCGTGTTAAAGGTGAACGGCGAGGAACTGAAGGCCGCGACCAAGCCAAACGACGGCGAGTTGCGGGTCACGTTCAAGCCGTATCCCGGTTGTGTCTTCGTGCTGGTGAGCGAGGGGGACGAGGAGAACGACCAGAGCCTGTTCAAGTTGAAATCCGGCGAGGTGACGTTCGACGGCATCCATTTCCGGCTCCAACCGACCCGCGCGAAGAATGAGGTGGTCTCCGCAGTCGCGATCAGCGGCGGCAAGAGTTGCACGTTCAAGAATTGCGTGTTCACACTCGCCGAGAAGGACGACACGCAGGCCGCCGCGGTGTCCTTGCCTGACGTTACCAAGTTGATGACGATGGGCACCGGGCCGCGGCCCACGCCAAAGGTGGCGTTCGACCGCTGCGTGATCCGCGGACGCGGACGCGGTGTGTGGGTCGAAGTCACCCGACCGCTGAACCTGGAAATGACTGACACGCTCACCGCGATCGACGGCCCGGTGCTGTTGAACGAAGCGGGCGGCGAGCCGACGGCCGGCATGAGTCACGCGAAGTTTCTCCGCGTGACTGCGTTTGCGGGCGGGCCGATTGTCGAGATGCGTGGCGGCAAGGTCACCGACGCGATGCGCGCGTCCGGCCTGGTGAAACTGGAAGTAGACGCGGACGAGTGCCTGTTCGTCGCGGTGCTGGGTGCCGGTCAGCGACTGTTGGAACTCGAAGGTGTCGAACCGACTGACTGGAAATCCGTGTTGAACTGGAAGGTGATGAAGGCGAACCGGTACGCGAACTTCGACGCGGTGGTCGCGGTCGCGCAGATCCGACCGGGTGGCGACGGGTTCGCAAAAGAATGGACCTGGGACGACTGGGTCAACAACGTGGGCGAACCGGCCTCCGCGATTGGCAAGCGACTCGGCAAGGTGACGTTCGTAGCGCCCCCGGCCAGTTTGAAGGAACTCGTCGCCGTGAAGCCCGCGGACGTGACGGTGAAGTCGGTCGATTTCCCCGATCTGATGGGCACGAAGTTGCCTGACGCGGGTGCAGATCCCAAATTGCTGCCGCCAATACTCGACGAACCAAAAATCGAGTAAGGTGAGATGCGTGGAAGCCGCGCCGGTCAGAGAGCGAAGAACTTCGCTCTCTGACCGGCGCGGCTTTGTCGTTCTTGCCTCGCTCCGACCCGGTGAAGTCGAGCGGTTCCGCCCACTTCGTTTTCGTGTGCACTTCGAGCCACCCGATTCCCAGAAGCCGCCCAAAGGCCGACGCGCCAACACGGGCCCACGCCTGACGACGCCGAAGCGAGCGGTAACCGGTCGCCGACGGCCGCAAGTACGTGATGCGGACCGACGCGATGTGCCGCGGGGCCAGAGTGGTGTGAGACCGCCGGCTCACCTTTCGATGTGCCCCGGCGCGCCTACAATTACCGGGTTGGTGTACACCCGAACCCCAGCCCGGAGACGCGTCGATGGCCAAGTTCCAGCTCACCAGCCCGTACGCGCCGGCCGGAGATCAGCCCAAAGCCATCGAACAACTCACGCAGGGTTTCGCGAACGGCAAGAACATCCAGGTGCTGCTCGGCGCGACCGGCACCGGGAAGACCTTCACCGCTTCGTGTATGATCGAGAAACTCCAGAAGCCCACTCTCGTTCTCGCGCACAACAAGACGCTCGCGGCCCAGCTCTACAAGGAGTTCAAGGGGTTCTTCAAGAACAACGCGGTGCATTACTTCGTCAGTTATTACGACTACTATCAGCCGGAAGCCTACATCCCGCAACGCGACATCTACATCGAGAAAGATTCCTCGATCAACGAGAACATCGACCGGCTTCGGCTCGCCGCGACGTCCGCGCTCGTCAGCCGCGAAGACGTGATCATCGTCGCGAGTGTCTCGTGCATCTACGGACTCGGCAGTCCGTCCGACTACAAGCGGATGATGGTCTACATCACGAAGGGCGAGACGCTCGACCGCGACAACACACTTCTGCGCCTCATCGACATCCAGTACAAGCGGAACGACATCGCCTTCGAGCGTGGCACGGTACGCGTACGCGGCGACACCATCGACGTGTGGCCCGCGAGCGAGGAGTTTGCGTACCGCATCGAACTCTTTGGCGATGAAGTCGAAACACTCTCGGTGATTCACCCACTGACGGGCGAAACGATCAGGCCGCTTGACGACCTGTATATCTACCCGGCGAAGCACTTCGTCACGCCGGAGGACCGCGTAGCGGCCGCCATCGCGGGCATCGAGGCGGAACTGAACGCGCGCCTGGAGCAGTTCAAGAACGAAGGCAAGATTCTCGAAATGGAGCGGCTCAAGGCGCGCTGCCGCTACGACCTCGACATGCTCCGAGAAGTCGGATACTGCTCCGGCGTCGAGAACTACGCGCGGTGGTTTAGCGGTCGCGCGCCGGGCGAAGCCCCGTACACGCTCATCGACTTCTTCCCCGACGATTTCCTGATGATCGTGGACGAGTCGCACGTCAGTTTGCCGCAGGTGCGCGGGATGTACTTCGGCGACCGCAGCCGCAAGGAGACGCTCGTCGAACACGGTTTCCGACTGCCCAGCGCACTGGATAACCGGCCACTCAAGTTCGACGAGTTCGAGAAGCGGATGAAGCAGTGCATCTGCCTCTCCGCGACACCTGGTCCTTACGAACTGGAGAAGGTCGGCGGCGAGGTAGTGGAGCAGGTGATTCGCCCGACGGGGCTGGTTGATCCGGTGATTCACGTAAAGCCGGCTCGCGGGCAGGTGAAAGATTTGGAAGCGGAGGTGCGCATTCGCGCCGCGAAAGGCGAGCGTGTGCTCGTCACGGTGCTGACGAAGCGGATGTGCGAAGACTTGACGACGTATTTCCGCGACGCCGGGATGCGGTGCAAGTGGCTGCACTCGGAGCTGGACGCGATCGAGCGCATCACGGTGCTGCGCGAACTGCGCGAAGGCGCGTTCGATGTGCTGATCGGCGTGAACCTGTTGCGCGAAGGTCTCGACTTACCGGAGGTGTCGCTGG
>SXID01000191.1 GCA_005772955.1 Planctomycetia bacterium | reverse complement strand
GGCCGAATCGGGTGGACTTGAGGATATCCAGCGATCCCCGGACGATCGTCAGAGCAGCACCGTCGCGAAAGTCCCCACCGACCGCATGCCGATCCGACGGTAGGCCTTTCGCGCAGGCGTGTTGAAGTCGTTCACGTACAGCGACCCGAAGTACACCTGCAGCGCGCTCACGATGTCGCCAATTGCGACGCCCTTAGTTTGAGCCGCGTCGCGGTCGATGTGGAGGCGCAGCCAGGGCGTGTCCGCGCGGAACCCGGTGAACGTGTCACGCAGTGACAGGTTGCCGTTCGCGCTCTCAACCACGTCCCGCGCGGCTTCTTCGATGGCCTCCGGTCCGGTGTCACCACGGTCCTCGATGATGAGTTTGAACCCGCCAGTGTTGCCGAGCCCGTCCACGGGCGGCGCACCGAATACCGTGAGCCGCGCGCCGGGCACTTCGTCGGACAACTCGCGCTGGAGTTCGGCCGCGATCGCGTCACTGGAGAGTTCCGGTGCGTGCCGGTTCGGGAAGTCGTCGAGCATCACGTAGAGCGTCGCGAAGTTCGGCGCGTTGGTGCCGATCATCACCGAGTTGCCGGACACGCTGACGGTGTGTTTCACGCCCGGCGTGGCCCGTGCGACCGCCTCCAATTTCCGCATCTCCTGTTCGGTGCGCTCGACCGACGCCGAGTCCGGTAGCACCACGTTCACCAGTAGGTAACCCTTGTCCTGCGCCGTGATGAACCCGGTGGGTGTGGTGGTGAGCGTCTCGTAGGTGAGGTACAGCAACCCGCCGTAAGCGAGGATCACGAGCAGGGAGCCACGTAAGGTGAGCGCGACCGCCTTCGCGTAGCCCTCCGTGACCGCGTCGAACCCCCGGTTGAAACTGGCGAACAGTGTGCCGAGCGCGCGGTTCAGCACCTTGTGGAACGCCCCCCCGAGCAACCCGCCGGCCAGCGCCGCCGCGACCGGCACCGCCCACGACGGCACGCCTCCCAGCGACGGTTGCTCGCTCGCCCACAAGTTCAGGTGTGTGTGTAGGAAGAAGTACACAAGACCCGCACCGAGTAGCGGAAACGCGACCGCGGGCAGCGGGTCGCGTGCGGTCGCGTCGGTGTTCGGCTTCAGTAGCATCGCGCACAGTGCCGGGCTGAGCGTGAGCGAGTTGAACGCCGAGATCAGCGTGCTGACCGCGATCGTCACCGCGAACTGCCGGTAGAACTCGCCGACGATGCCGGCGATGAACACGCATGGCACGAACACCGCGGTCAACACCAACCCCACTGCGATCACTGGCCCGGATACCTGATCCAGGGCTTTCACGGTCGCGTCGCGCGGTGACAGCCCGCGTTCGATGTGGTGCTGAACGGCTTCCACAACAACGATGGCGTCGTCCACCACAATGCCGACCGCGAGTACCAACCCGAAGAGCGTGAGGTTGTTCACCGAGTAGCCGAGGACGGCCATCGCTGTGAACGTACCCACGATCGCGACCGGCACCGCCGCTAAAGGGATGATCGCGGCTCGCCAGCTCTGGAGGAACACGAGCGTCACCAGTGCCACGAGGATGACTGCGTCGCGGAGCGTGTGGAAGACTTCCGTGATGGACTCGTCGATGAACGGCGTGGTGTCGTAGGCGATCTCGTACTTGACGCCCGGCGGGAACCGGCCCTTCAGTTCGGCCATCTTCGCGTGCACGCGGCGCGCGGTGCCGATCGCGTTCGTGCCGGGCAACTGGTACACGGCGAGCGCAACAGACGGCTTGCCGTCGAACGTACAGGACTGGTCGTAACTGAGCGCGCCGAGTTCGACGCGGGCCACGTCTTTGAGCCTCACGGGGCGGCTGTCGGTGTCTGCCTTCAGGATGATCTCGCCGAACTGCTTCTCGTCGGCGAGTCGGCCAAGCGTGTTAATCGTGTACTGGAACGCTTGCCCTCTCGGCGCCGGTGGCTGACCCACTTGCCCGGCCGCGACCTGCGCGTTCTGCTGTTCGACCGCGTGCAATACATCCGCCGCGGATAGCCCCTTCACCGCCATCTTCTCGGGGTCGAGCCAGAGCCGCATCGAGTAGTCACGCTGGCCCAAGTAAGTGATGTCGCCCACGCCTTGAAGGCGCGCGAGTTCGTCGCGCAACTGGATGGTCGCGTAGTTGCTCAGTTCAAGCAGCAACTTCTGGCGTGCGTTCTCGTCGTCCGGTGCGTCGCCCTCGTTGTACAGGTTGATAATCATCAACTGGCTGGGCGACTTCTTCTTTACGGTCACGCCGCGGCGCTTCACGATGTCGGGCAGTACCGGCTCCGCGAGGTTCACGCGATTCTGCACGAGTACCTGCGCGATGTTCAGATCGACGCCCGGTTTGAACGTGACCGTGAGCGTGTACGCGCCGTCGTTGCCGCACGTCGACGACATGTAGAGCATGTCCTCGACGCCGTTCACCTGCTGCTCGATGGGTGCGGCGACGGTGTCCGCGACGGTGCGCGCGTTCGCGCCGGGGTAGATGCCGTACACCTCGACTGTCGGCGGCGTGATGTCCGGGTACTGCGCGACGGGTCGCGAGTACAGCCCGACCACTCCCGCGAGCACGGTCATGATCGCCAGCACCGCGGCGAAGAGCGGTCGGTCGATGAAGAAGCGTGTGAACATAGTTGTCTTGGCGAGCGGAGCGTATTGTCTTGACCCTCGCCCCGGCTTTGTGGGCGAGGGTGGTCGGCGCTTCGCCGACCGGGTGAGGCGTTGAACTTTGAAGACCCCTCACCCCGCCGCGAATCGCGTTGGGCCGCTCCCCGCAGATCCGGGGTGAGGGCAAACCCTACCGCGTGCCGCCGCGTGTGCGGATATTCCGCACCATGTCACTGAGGCGCCGCAACGCGCCGCCCTTCCGCGCGGTGTCTCTCGCCTTCTGCACGACGACGGCGAGCGTTTCCATTGTGTCGCAGGCCGCGATCAGCACCATTCCCAGAAACACCGCGAGCAACAAGATCGCGAAGCCGAGCATGATTTCGTAAAGCAGCGCCTCGGATCCGAACTCGATCGCACAGATCAGCGCCGGGATGCCGACCAGTGCGAGAATAGCCTGACCCACGGACACCGCCCGCGAACCACCCGTTGCGAGCCGCGTCAGGCGCGTGAATCGGTCCATCAGCGCGAAGAACACCGGCGTTAGCACCCCCCCGAACAGGGTCACGCCGAGCATTCCGCCCAGCACCGCGACGCCCAACGCCTGCCGCATCTCGGCACCCGCGCCTTTCGCGATCGCCAGCGGCAGCACGCCCAACATGAACGCTACCGAGGTCATCATGATCGGTCGGAACCGGAGTTTGCACGCCTCCAGAATCGCGGTGTTCAGGTCTTTGCCCTTGTCGCGTGTGTGCTTCGCGAACTCGACGATCAGAATCGCGTTCTTGCACGCCAGGCCCACCAGCACCACGAACCCGACCTGCGTGAAGATGTTCACGTCCTGCTTGCCGATGCCGGTCGAGAGTACCGCCTTGTTCCCGCTGCCGCTGAGTACCCGATCGATCCACGACGCGGGGCCGAAGGCCCATTCGCCGAACTTCAGGAAGTCGGGCACGCCGCCCGCGTTCCACTGCACGAGTTGTTGGTGCGCCGAACCGGGGTCGCTAATCCACACCGCCGCGAGCGAACACGCCACGCACACCGGTACGACCAGAATCACCGCGAGCGGGAACGCCCAGCTCTCGTACAGCGCCGCGAGGATCAGGAACACGAACGCCACCGAGAGGCCGAACACAAGGCCACCGGTGTTGCGCGACTGCTTCTCCAGGAACGTGAGTTCCGTCCATTCATACGCCATCTTGTCGGGTAGTTGCTGGTCCGCGAGTTTCTCCAACATCCCGATCGCGTCGCCGGTGCTGCTGCCGGGCGCCACGTTCCCGTTCACCGCCGCGGCCGGGTACATGTTGTAGCGCGTGATGACCAGCGGGCCGCTCTGTTCCTTCACGGTCAACAACGCGCCCAGCGGCACCATGTCGCCTTTCTTGTTCCGCACCTTCAGGTGCTTCACGTCCTCGATCTGGTCGCGGAACCGGTCGTCGGCCTGCACGTTCACCTGCCACGTGCGCCCGAACCGGTTGAAGTCGTTCGCGTACCGGCTCCCCATCGTGCCCTGGAGTGTGGCGTACACGTCGCCCACTTCCACCAACCGCTCCAGGCACGCATCGGTGTTGATGGCCAACACGAGTTGCGGCGAGTTCGTCTTGAACACGCTGAACAGCCCGACCACTTGCTTCTGCTGGTTCGCCTTCTCGATGAACGCTTCGGTCTGCCCCTGGAGCGTGACCGGGCCAACGGAACCGCGGTCCTCGATCATGATGCGGAACCCGCCGGCGCGCCCGAGGCCGCTTACCGCCGGCGCGCCGAACACCTGCACCTGCCCTTCGGGGCACAACGTGTTGAACCGCTTCCGCAGTTCCACGGCGATTGCGTCGGAGGTGAGCGTCTTCGATCGCCGGTTCTCGAATCCGTCGAGGATCACGAACATCGAGCCGAAGTTGGAGCCATACGCGCTGATGACGAACGAGTTACCGGCAACCGCGTTCACGTGCTTCACAGGGCGTACTTTCTTCCCGGTGCCGTCGTCGATCTCCGTTTCCAGCGCGATTTTGCTGACCTTCGATATCACCTCGCGCGTGCGATCGGCGCTCGCGGCGTCCGGCAGTTGGATGCTGCAGATCATGTAGCCCTTATCTTGCTGCGGGATGAACCCGGTGGGCTGCGTGCGGAACGCGGCCACGCCCGACGCGACAATCGCCGCGTACCCGATCAGCACCAGCAGCGGCACGCGAAGGCTCAAGCCTACCAGTTTCACGTACCACCGATTGGCCGCGCCGAACGCGAGGTTGAACAGCCCACCGAGGAACGTCAACGGGACAAGCGAAAAGGTGACAACCCTTTCGATCTCGTTCGGCACGCGATCCTTACTCCGCGGGCCTTTCAGCAAGAGCGCACACAATGCCGGGCTGAGTGTGAGCGAGTTGAATGTGGAGATCATTGTGCTGACCGCGATCGTGACCGCGAACTGCCGAAAGAACGCACCGACAATGCCAGACAGGAACGCGCACGGGATAAACACCGCGCCCAGCACCACGCCCACCGCGATGATCGGCCCTGATACGTCCTTCATCGCGCGAAGCGTAGCCTCACGCGGCGTGAGTCCCTTCTCCAACTGGTGCTGAACCGCTTCCACGACGACGATGGCATCGTCCACCACAATGCCCACCGCGAGGACTAGCCCGAAGAGCGTGAGGTTGTTGATCGTGAACCCGGCGAGTGCCATCGCCGCGAACGTCCCAATGATCGCGACCGGAACCGCGGCTAGCGGGATGATCGCGGCCCGCCACGTTTGCAGGAACACCAGCACCACAATCGCGACAAGGATGATCGCATCGCGAAGGGACTTGAACACCTCGCGGATGGAGTCGCGGATGAACGGGCTGGTGTCGTAGCCGATGTCGTACGTGATGCCCGGCGGGAAGTCCTTGCTCATCTTCGCCATGTGCGCCCTCACCGCCGCCGCGGTCTCGATGGCGTTGGCTTCCGGCAGGACGAAGATCGCTAGGCCGACGGTGGGCTTGTCGTCGAACCGGTTGGCCACGTCTTGCACACGCGCCCCCAGTTCCACGCGGGCCACGTCCTTCACCTTCACCAATTGCCCCTGCGGGCCGCGTTTCACGACGACCTGCTCGAACTCCTCGACCTCGACAAGCCGGCCGAGAGCGGAAAGTGTGAACTGGTATGGCTGCCCGGACCCGTTCGGCGGCTGCCCCACTTGACCCGCGGCAACGGGTAGGTTCTGCTGGCGGAGGGCCGCCAGTACGTCGGCCGCAGTCAGGTTCCGCGCGGCGAGTTTGTCCGGGTCCACCCACAGGCGCATCGCGTAGTCGCGTTGACCGAAGATGGTCACGTCGCTGATGCCCGGTAAACGCTGCAACTCCTCCTTCAGTTTCAGCACCGCGTAGTTGCTCAGGTGAAGTTGGTTGTAACGCCCCTCCGGGAAATCAGTTTCGGGCGGCGACGTGATGCCAACTGTCATGAGCAGTTCGGGCGACCGCTTCCGCGTGGTGATGCCGGTGGCGCGGACCACTTCGGGCAACTGCGGGAACGCGAGGTTAACGCGGTTCTGCACCCGCACCTGCGCCATGTTCAAATCGGTGCCGCTCTTGAACGTGACCGTCAGCGTGTACGTACCGTCGCTGGTACACTGCGAGGTCATGTAGAGCATGTCCTCGACGCCGTTCACCTGCTGCTCGATGGGCGCGGCGATCGTCTCCGAGACCACTTGCGCGCTGGCACCGGGGTAGTTGCAGTCGATCTGGATGGTGGGCGGGGTAACCTTCGGGTACTGCGAAACGGGCAGCGACTCGCGGGCCAAGATGCCAGCGACGATGACCGCAACCGACAGCACGGTGGCCAAGATGGGCCGGTCGATGAAGAACCGTGCGATCATGCGGCCTGCGTGCGGCGGGTGGGGTTGCGCCTGGGGCTTACGCCCACAGGCTAAGAACAGCCGCCCCATTCGGGGCTAAGAAGCGGTTTTCTGTTTTCAGCCCTGGAAGGGCGGCTGTTCTTAGCCTGTGGGCGTAAGCCCCAGGCGCGGTCATTTCTCCCGCGGCGCAGGCGCTTCGGGCAGCACGCGAACGGCTTCCGTGGGCAGTTTCTGTGGCGGTGCCGGTTTCGGGTTCACTTCCACACCGGGACGCACGCGGAGCATCCCGTCCACGATGAGCCGGTCGCTCGTCTTCACCGTACCGTCCTCAATCACACGCATCTGGCCGTAGAGCTGGCCTACGCGGACGTTCCGCCGCTCGACTTCGTTCTTGTCGTTCACGAGGTACACGAACTTCTGCCCCTGGTCGGAACCGATGGCCTTTTCAGGGATGAGGATCGCGTCGCGTGGCGGGCCGATGGGCAGGCGCACGCGTACGAACTGACCCGGCGACAGCATGTACCACGGCGCCCGGGGGAGCCGCGGGTTCAGGATCTCGGCCCGAACCCGGAGCGTGCCGGTGCCGGCGTCGATTTGGTTGTCGGTGAACACGACCAAGCCGGAGAGCGTGAACCCGTCGTCGTCGGCTAGCGCGATCTGCACCGTAAGCGGTTGCTCACGGGACGATGTGACCGCACCCTTCTCAATAAGTTTTCGCACACGCGACACGGTCCGCTCGTCCACGTCGAACGTCGCGTACACGTAGTTGAGCTGCACGATGGTGCTGAGGGCCGTATCGTCGGCCTTGATGAGGTTCTCCTCGTCCACGAACCGCTTGCTCAGTCGGCCGTCGAACGGGGCGTGGATGCTACAGTAGCGGAGGTTGGTGGCGGCGAGTTGACCCGCGGCGCGGACTGCGTTCACGTCCGCTTCGGCCTTGGCCTTTTCGCCGGCCTTGAGGTCGAAGTCCTCCTTGCTGCCCCCGCCCGAGTCGAGCAGGCTTTTCGCGCGGTCGTAACTTTCGGTCGCGGTCTTCAGATGGGTCTCGGCCTTGCTCAGCGCCGCCTTCGCCTGATCGAACTGCGCGCGGTAGGTACGGCTGTCGATCTCGAACAGCGGTTGCCCCTCTTCGATGTCTTGGCCATCCTTGAAGTGGATCTTCTTCAGGTGCCCGGTGACACGCGACTTGAGTTCGACGAACCGGTACGGTTCGGTGCGCCCGGCGAAATCCTCGTAGTCATTCACCTTCTGCGCCACCGGTGTACTCGTGAGGACGACCGCCGGCGGGGTCTTCACCGGTTCGGGCGGCTTGCGGGCGCACCCCACCAGCGCAGCGACCGCGACAAGGAGTGCAGTGGCAGAAACGTATCGAATGATCATGGAAGTGCGGCGGGGAGGGACTGCGGGCGGGCAACAAATGAGCACCGCGCAGCGCGTGTGCGCAGACGCGACACTTACCAAACGCTCATGATACGCACCCGAAGGCGCGACTGCAAAGGAGTTGGCTTGTGCTTTTAGCCCCGTGAGGGGCGCTGGATGGTAGCCAGGGGTGAAGCGAGGCTTTGCGAGCGCAACCCCTGGAACCACGTCCACGGAATATGATTGAAGCCCCGTTAGGGGCGACGGAAACATCTCACGTTGAGGTCTCCATCGCCCCTACACGGGGCTTCTGGCTATTTCGCCTCACCGACCAGGGGTTGCGCGAACCTTCGGTTCGCTTCACCCCTGGCTACCATCCAGCGCCCCTCCGGGGCTAAAAGCAATAGCCAAAGCCAATTCTACTTGGACAGGCATCGAGCGCAACCTCAAAGAGCAAACAGGGGGCGTAAGCCCCCTGCTCGCAGGGCACAGGTGTCGTCACTTCTTGCTCGACACAAGCGTGAGTTTCGTCGTGGTTGCGTCGAGGACCGGGCCGAGTTCGTACACGTTCTTGTAGCCGTAGCCGTACAGCGCGGTGTAGGTCGAGATGTTCAGCGACAGGGTCGGCTTCTTCGACGGGAACGCCTCCGCGGCCTTGCCTTGCGCGCCGCCCGGCGTGACGCGCACGCTCGACGCCGGACCGCCGTCGGTGAAGTTGTTGTTGCAGTAGATCAGTATCTTGACGTCCTTGTTCGGCAGGTTCTTCTTCAGGCTCTCGATGTCAATGTCCGGGAAACTCAGGTTGACCGCGCCCTTGATGTGCAGGATGTCGTACTTCTCCTTGCTGCGGGCGTCGAGCACGATTACGCCCTCTTCATTGCTCATCTTGATGAAGTCGGCTTCGGTGAGCCGGCGTTTCTCGCGGTGTTGGTACGCTTCCTGCGCGATCTTCAGGTAGCCGTTGAAGTCGATATTGGGGTTCGCGTTGCTCGGTGGCGCCGGCGGTTGCTGTTGCGGCGGGGCCGCGGTCGTTACACCTGCCAGATGTGCGACCAGATAGCCCGCGGCGAACACGATCGCCAAGACGAGGTACTTCATCGCGAAGCTCCCGTTACAGTGCGTCGCGGCAAACGGCCACGATCTACCACGACTATACCGGGGTTCCGCGCAAAGAGGCGCAACGAGGGTGTAACTATGCTTTCTCTTCCGCCGCTTGCGGCTTCGCGAGCGATTGACGCTCGCGAAGCCGCAAGCGGCGGAAGAGCATCACGCAAGAATGTCCTTCACCACGTGACCATGAACATCGGTGAGGCGGTAGTCGCGGCCCTGGAACTTGTACGTCAGACGCTCGTGGTCGATGCCGAGCAGGTGAAGCATCGTCGCGTGCAGGTCGTGGATTGGGAACACCTTCTCCTCGGCGTTGTAGCCGAACTCGTCGGTCGCGCCGTAAGAAACACCGCCCTTGATCCCGCCGCCCGCGAGCAGCACGCTAAAGCCCTTCATGTGGTGGTCGCGTCCGCTGCCGCCCTGCGACATCGGGGTGCGCCCGAACTCCCCTGTCAGCACGATCAAGGTGTCGTCGAACATGCCGAGCCGCTTCAGGTCTTTGATCAGCGCGGTGAGCGGTTGGTCGATCTCCTCAATCTTCAACTTGATGCCGTCCTTGATGCCACCGTGGTGGTCCCAGTCGCGGTGATACATCTGGATGAACCGCACGCCCTTCTGCGCCATGCGCCGCGCGAGCAAGCAGTTCGCCGCGAACGAGCCGTCGCTGCCCTTCGTGCCGTAGGACTCCATCACCTTTGCTTGTTCGTCCTTCATGTCCATGAGCGCCGGCACAGATGTTTGCATCTTGAAGGCCAACTCATATTGCCCGATGCGCGTGGCGATTTCAGGGTCGTCCACTGCGGCATTCTGCATCTGGTTGAGCTTCGCGACGGCGTCGATCACGTCCTTTTGCTGATCCGCCGCCACGCCGGGCGGGTTGGTGAGGTACAGCACCGGGTCGCCCTTGCCGCGAAGTTGCACGCCCTGGTGCTTGCCGGGTAGGAACCCCGCGGACCATTGGCGCGACGCGATCGGCTGGTTCTGCCCGCCGCGACCGTTCGAGGTGAGCACCACGAACCCGGGCAGGTCGGCGGACTCGGCGCCGATGCCGTAGGTGAGCCAACTGCCCATGCTCGGCCGCCCGGACACGCTGCTCCCGGTGTTCATGAACGTGTGGGCCGGGTCGTGATTGATCGCCTCCGTCTTGCACGACCGCACGATGCACAAGTCGTCCGCGACTTCCGGCAGGAACTTGAACAGTTCGTTCATCTCCTGACCGCTCTTGCCGTGCTTCTTGAAACCCCACTGTGGGGCGTAGCACGTCAGTTTCGCGCCCTGAAGTTGCGCGATCGGCTGCCCCTTCGTGACGCTTTCCGGCATCAGTTGACCGTTGCGCTTCGCGAGTTCGGGCTTGTTGTCGAACAACTCCAGATGGCTCGCGCCGCCAGCCATTACCATGAAGATGACTCGCTTGGCCTTCGGCGCGACGTGCGGCTTGGTGATGACGCCGCGCGGCGGTTGGGTGTCCGCGGCGCTCGACAGTCGCGGCGCGAGCAGCGACGCCAAGCCGAGAGCGCCGACGCCGCGACACGCCTGCGTGAGGAACGTGCGGCGCTGATGGAGCCGGATCGCGGAGAGGATGTTCGCGTTCATCGCAAGCACCAAACGAGGAGGAATGATTGTGGCGAGATACTCTGCGGGAACCGCGTGGTGGGTATTATCACACGTTTCGCGGTTGGGGTGGTAGTGGTATGGATCACTTTACAGAACGATTACACAGTGGTGGTGCGTCTTACGCCACAGTGTCACAGCTGTCGGCGCTTCGTCACGGGTGAGGGGTGAGCGTCGTGAGCGTGTTCACTTCTTCCGCCGGAGGGCGTCGATCTTCTCCTGAACCTTCGTCGCGTCCGCTTCGGTGGTCCCGAGCGGTTCCGGCTTGACGGTCTTCTCACGCGTGTAGCCGACGTGCTTCATCCATGCGGCCGACCGCGCCCCGCGTTTCTGCTCCACCAACTTGAACAGCGGGTCGGCCTTGATCGTCGCGACGGTTTCGTCCGCGGTCTTCACGCCGAGCGAGGTGAGGATCGTTTTTGCGATCAGCAGTTGGCCGTCCTCGCCGGGGTGAACCTTGTCCCCGGAGAATGGTGTGGTGCGGGCGTCGCGGGCCTTGCGCATCGCGGTGTGCAGGTCGAGTACGGTTACGCCGTCGACCTTCATCGCTGTCTGCCACTTCGCGTACTCCGTCAGCACCGCGTCGTAGTTGAACTCGCCCGCTTTCGGGGTGAAGTCGTAGATCGGCGGCGTGATAATGAAGATTTGCTTCACGCCGGCTTCCTTGCTCTGGTCGATTAGTTTTGTGACGCCCTTCTGGAACGCCGCGAACCGGTCCTTGTCGAGCGGCTGGTAGATGCCGTCGTTGATCCCGTAGCACGCGAACACCACATCCGGTTTGGCCTTCTCCAACACGCGGCCGAACCGCTCGAACAGGCACGGTCGCGGGAACTTCCCGCCGGCGTGACCGTCCTCGCTCAGTCCAGACAAAGTTTCGCTCGCCAACCCCAGACCGAGAACGTCGAAGTCCTTGTTCGGGTGCAACTTCTCCAGGTAGTACGTGGTGAACGCGACGTACCCGCCGGCCTGGGTGATGCTGTCGCCAAGGAACACGATCCGCTTCCCGGCGAGTGCGTTCGCGTCCTGTGCGAACAACGGGGCCGTGAAGAGTGAGCCGACGACCATCGCGAGCACAAATCGGAACATGTGTCTCCCCCGTTTGACGCCACCCATTCGCCGCAACCGAATAAAAAAGGTCACTTGCGATCTTATCGCAAGTGACCTTGAGTGGAGGCGGGGAATCACTGGATTCCGAGGCCAAGCGCAACTGGCGAACAGGAACAACTTGTGAACTTCGCGAACGTGTCTCTCCCTTGCGGGAGAGGGCCAAGACGCCGGAAATCACTCGAACAGTTCCTTCACGGGTTCGCCTTGATCGAGAATCTCGATGGGGCGGCCGTCGGGCGCGACGAGTTGCTTGCGCGGGTCGATGCCGACCGCGTCGAGGATGGTGTACGCCACGTCCGCCGGTGACACCGGGCGCTGCGTGACGTAACCGCCCTGCTTGTCAGTTTTGCCGATCACTTGGCCCGGCTTCACGCCAGCGCCCGCGAACAGCAGTGACGCGGCCGGTCCCCAGTGGTCGCGCCCCGCGTCCTTGTTGATCTTCGGGCCGCGGCCGAACTCGCCCATCACCACCAGCAGCGTGTTCTCGAACGCCCCGCGAACGTGCATGTCTTCCACCAGCGCCGACACGGCCGCGTCGAACTCCGGTAGTTTCTTGTCGAGGCTCTCGAAGATCTTCGCGTGGTGGTCCCAGCCACCGTAGTTCACGGTGACGAACCGCACGCCGCTTTCCACCAATCGCCGCGCCAGCAGCATCGACTGGCCCGCGGAATTGCGACCGTAGCGGTCGCGGACCTTGTCCGTTTCGCGGTCGATGGCAAACGCGGTCCGCGCTTCAGTCGAAAGCACCATCTCGCGGGCGCGAGCGTGGAACTCGTCGTAGGTCGCGATCTGGTCGTTCCCCTCGACGCGCTTTGCGAGACCGTCAACGGCCTTCAGGAGCGTGTCGCGTCGCGCAGCCCGCTTTGCGCCCACACCTCCCGCCGTGAGGTCTTGCACCTTGTAATCAGCCTGGTTCGGGTCGCCCGCCTTGAAGGATTCGTACCGGCCGCCGAGGAACGCGCTCTTGCCCAACTCCCAGGTGAAGGAAGGATTCCTTGGCACCGCGACGTAGGGGGGCAGCGTACCGGTGAAGCCGGTTTCGTGAGCGACCACGGCGCCGATCGCGGGGTAGTCGCCGAACGGTGTGCCGAACCGCCCGGACAGCACCCAGTTCGTCGCGGTCTCGTGGTGGTCGTTGTTGTGCGCGCCCGAGCGCACGAGGGCGAGTTTGTTCATCACACTCGCCATCAGCGGAAGTTTGTCGCTGATGCGGAGACTGGGCACGGTGGTGCCGATCGTGCTGTATTTGCCGCGAATGTCGTCCGACGCGTCGGGCTTCGGGTCGAAACTGTCGTGGTGTGACAAGCCGCCACCGAGGTACACGAGCACGACCGACTTGGCTCGCGCGCCTTTTGCGAGCGAACCGTCCTTCTTGCCCGCGGCGTTCGCTTCCGCCCGGAGCAGCGCCGGGAGCGACAGCCCCGCGAGCGCCCCGACGCGAAGGAAGTCGCGGCGCGAAGGACCCGTACATACGGTGTGCGGCTGGTGGTTCAGCACAACGTCAAGCATCGGAACGGCTCCTGGTCGTCGGATCGTGGTGGTAAGCGAGGGGAGTGGACACCACTTAGCTTCGGCGGGGCGGGTGCGCGAAATTGCGCGGCGGGAGAAACTTCTGCTCTCCCGTAGTTTACCCCGGCATCGCGTTCGGGGAAACAGGAAACGTCGTCACAAGCGGAGGAAAGCGGCCTCAGTTGTTCCGCCGCTTGCGGCTTCGCGGGCAGGCGCTCTCGCGACGCCACAAGCGGCGCAAGAAGAGGGCTACTCCCCGAGTTCGGCTGTGCCTTCCTGATACCGGTCGGAACTGAAACCGAGGAGAGGGTAGAAGACGAAGCCGAGGAGCGCGAGACCGAGGCCGAACGCCTCGCTTTTCCCGAACCGGCGGGCCACTTCCAGGTTCACCAGAATGGCCGCGATGATCTGCACAACGGGGATGAGAACGAGAACAAACCAGAGCGTGCTGAGTTTGGCGACACCCACGACGAGGATGTAGATGTTGTACAACGGAATGAGGGCCGCCCACCAGGGTTGGCCGGCCTTCGGGAACACCCGAAGCCAGCCGAGTACCACCCCCGGAACGGTCACGGCCCACCACACCAGCAGATACCACAACAGGTCGTCCACGCGGACACGTCCTCCGAGCCGGTGGGCGCGACCGTTACCAGTTATCGTCGTCGTCACCGCCCTTGGACTTCTTCTTGCTGCTCTT
>SXID01000190.1 GCA_005772955.1 Planctomycetia bacterium | reverse complement strand
GGTGAGCCGCGCGGTGAACGTGCCGGTCGTCGCGAGTGGCGGGGCCGGGAACCCGGAACACCTACGCCTCGCGTTCGAGGCCGGTGCCGATGCCGCGCTCGCCGCCAGTATCTTCCACTACAACGAATATTCGATCCCCGACACGAAGGCGTATCTGGCCGCGCGGGGCGTGGCTGTGCGCCTTTCGTAGGGTGGGTCAAGGCTTTGCGCAGGCCCACCACGGCGATGCCAGAACGATAACTATCTTTGCTGCAGCTCATCGCTGGTGGGCCTGCGCAAAGCCTTGACCCACCCTACAAGACACTTAGAGGGACAATCTCGATGCCGCCGCCTGCTTCACCACCACCAGCGCCGCCGCCTCCCCCAGTGCCTTACGTTCCGATCTCGATCAACTCGCCGGAACCGGGGCTGAAGGTCGCGGCCACCATCGCCGGCGAACCGCAGATCAACCAGTTGTTCCGCACCGTGATGCTCCACAAAGGTTCGGACCTTCACCTGAAGGCCGGGCTGCCGGGCATGATGCGGCTTCGCGGCGTCATCCAGAAGATGAACACGCCCAAACTCGAACAAGAGACGCTTGAGAAGCTCATCTTCCCGATCCTCAAGGATCGGGACAAGAAAGTTCTCGAAGAGACCGGCGGCGCCGACTTCGCCCACATCATCGGCGCCGACGAGGCCCGCTATCGCGTCAACCTGATGAAGCAGCGCGGCCGGTTCGCGATGGTCGCCCGGCTCGTGAACCAGAGCATCCCGTCGTTCGAGAAACTGGGCCTGCCGCCTATGATCGAAAAACTGTGCCACTACGAGCAGGGCATGGTGCTGCTCGCGGGCGTGACAGGGTCCGGCAAATCGACCACCATCGCGTCGATGCTCGACTACATCAACGCGACCGAGGCGCTGCACATCCTCACGCTGGAAGACCCGATCGAGTTCGTGTTTCAGGACAAGATGTCGATCGTGAACCAGCGCGAAGTGTTCCTCGACGTGTGCGACTGGCACACGGGACTGAAGCACGCGGTCCGCGAAGACCCGGACATCATTCTTGTGGGTGAGTTGCGAGACTCGGAGACGTTCGAGTCGGCCGTCCACGCGGCCGAGACCGGGCACGTCGTGTTCGGGACGATCCACGCCTCAAATGCCTATAGCACCATCGACCGTATCCTGGGCTTGTTCCCGCCGAGTCAGCACGGTGCGGTGCGTCAATCAATGGTGTTCAACCTGCGTGCGGTGGTGGCTCAGAAGTTGGTGCCGTCGTGCATCCCCGGCGTGTCGCGCGTGCCGACGAACGAGATCATGATCGTGAACCCGACGATCCGCGACATCATCCTGAAGGGGCAAGACGCGAAGCTCTTGGACGCGATGCGTGCGTTCTACAACGAAGGTATGATGGACTTCAACAAGAACCTGGAAGACCTGTGCCTCGGCGGGCGCATCGACAAGGCAACGGCGTTGGAGTTCTCGCCGAACCCCGAGCAACTCCGCATGGCGCTGAAGGGCATCAAGGTCGCGGCCAGCGGCCTTGTGTGATGTGGTTGATTCTTGTTACCAGCCCGCGACGCCAACAAGGGCCAACCTTGCTGGCGCTGCGGGCTGGTAAAGTTCTACTCCGCCAAACTCACGCAGATCAGTTCCTTGTCGTTGCGGACGTAGACGCACTTGTTCGCGAACGCGGGGTGCATCCACACCACCAAGCGCCCGCGACCGGCCATTGTGTTCGTCGGGTCGATCACATGCACCCGGTCGATCTCCTCGTACCCCTTCGGCGACAACTTCGCGATGATCAAGTCACCCTGTTCGTTGAACAGGAAATAGCGGTCACCGTGCGGGATCAGGAACGCGAGGCTCCACCGCTCCTTGTCGTCGGGTTCGGGGTTCTCCGCGATCTTCGCGGGAGTGCGTGCGCCGCGGGTCGCGAGCATCGACTCCCACATGCGCTTCCCGGTGTTCGCTTCGATGCACCGCAGTTGCCCGTAACTGCACACGCCATAGATGTGATCGCCCACTACGACCGGCGTCGCCATGATCGAACTCAGGTCGGTCGTCAGGTCCGGCGTTTCGCCCTTCGCCTTACTCTTCCACACCACTTCGGCCTTGTCCGCGCCGACCCTCATCAGCATCGACCCGTTGTAGAACGACGTGATGAACAGCTTGTCGTCACCGACCTTTCGCGGGGTCGGGGCGGTGAGCGCGGCGCGCGAGTCGAACGGCACACGCCACAGTTGCCTCCCGGTGTTCGGCTCCAGCCCGACGACTGCACGCGCGTGCCAGATGATGAGTTGAGGCTTCCCGCCGAACTCGTAGATCATCGGCGGGCAGTACCCGAAATCGCCCTGGCAACTCTGCGACGTCCACAGTTCCTTGCCGGTCTTCTTGTCGAACGCGACCACGAGCCGGTCGTTCGTGCCGCCGACCAGACAGATGAGCTTGTCGCCGTCCACGAGCGGGTGCGCGGCGAACCCCCACACCGGCAGACCGGCGTCATAGTCCTTCATGAAGTTCTTCGACCACACAACTTTCCCGTCCGCGACCGTGACTGCTTTCAGGTCGCCCATCGCGCCGAGCGTGTACACGAAGTCGCCGTCAACGGTGGGCGTGCATCGCGGGCCAGCGGCGTAGCTGACCGTGTATTCGACCGGGTAGTCGGTGGCCCAAAGCTTCTTGCCGGTCTTCTCGTCGAGACACAGCACGCGCTCCTTGCCGGGAACGCGCGTGCCTTTCGCGAACCCGCTCGCGGGGAGTTTCGCGTCATTGGCGGGCACCAGATCGAGAACGAACACCTTGCCGTTAGCGACGGCCGGACCCGCGTAGCCGACGCCGACATCGGCCTTCCACGCGACCTTCGGCCCGCCCTTCGGGAACTTCTCGACAAGCCCGGTGTCGCGCCACACCCCGTCGCGCTTGGTGCCCAACCACTGCGGCCAATCCTCGGCCGTCGCGGTGCCGGTGATCGCAACAAGAACGGCAAGGCTCCAAAACAATCGCATGACGCCTCCTGTGTCTTCGTAGGTCGGGTCGAGTCTTCGAGGCCCGACGTGATTTCGCGAATGGAGAACGTCGGGCCTCGAAGACTCGACCCGACCTACAGGATACCCAGCGAGAACGGTCGGGGTTTCGGTCCCGTTGAACCCGACTCGGTGTTGTCTTAAAGTAATCTGCGGTCGCTCTCGTTACCAGCACGCTCCCGATTCCTGCTCCGTGGCGGTGACCATGTTTGAAGGCATTACCAAGTCGCTCGGCGAGGCGTTCAAGAAGCTCCGCGGACGCGGGCGACTGACCGCCGAGAACGTCAAGGACGGGCTGCGCGAAGTGCGCCGCGCGTTCCTCGAAGCCGACGTAAACTTCAACGTCGCCAGCGACTTCATCGCGCGCGTCGAAGCCAAGTCGCTTGGCCAGGACGTACTCGCGCGTGTGGACCCGTCCGAGCAGATCGTCAAGAACGTCTACGAAGAACTGGTCGCGCTGATGGGGCCGGTGGATCACAAGATCCCGCTGCGCTCCGACCGGCCCGTTGTGCTCATGCTCTGCGGCCTTCAGGGTTCCGGCAAAACCACCACCGCGGCGAAACTCGCGCTCACGCTGAAAGGGCAAGGGCGCAAGCCGATGCTCGCGGGTGCGGACCTTCAGCGCCCCGGTGCCGTCGAGCAACTGAAGACGCTCGGCGAACAGATCGGCGTGCCGGTTTACAGCGAGGCGACGAACCCGATCGATGTGTGCCGCAACGCGGTTGCAGAAGCGAAGCGCACCCTGTGCGACATCGTCATTCTCGACACCGCAGGCCGGTTGCAGATCGACGACGCGTTGATGGCCGAGCTTCAACGCATTGACAAATTGGTGAAGCCGGACGAGTGCTATCTCGTCGTGGACGCAATGATCGGCCAGGAGGCCGCGAACGTCGCGAAGGCGTTCAACGACGCTCTTGAGTTGAACGCGTGTATCCTCACGAAGCTCGACGGCGACGCTCGCGGTGGCGCGGCGATGTCGATCAAGGGCGTGACGGGCGTACCAATCAAGTTCATCGGTATGGGCGAGAAGGTTGATAAGCTCGAAGACTTCGTCCCCGAGCGCATGGCCGGCCGCATCATGGGCCAGGGCGACATGATGGGGATCGTCGAGAAGATCGCGGGCATTCAACAGCAGATGTCGCAGGAGGATCTCGCGGAGCAACAGGCGAAGATCGCGAAAGGCGACTTCACGCTCGAAGACTTCCGCAAGCAGTTCGAGCAGATCGCAAAGATGGGCATGAAGGACATGATCGGCCGCATGCCGGGCATGGCCGAGATGATCCCCGAAGGCGAAGACCCCGAAGTCGCGCTGAAGCGCGTCCAGGGCATGATCGACGCGATGACCAAGAAGGAGAAGGCCGACCCCGACATCATCGACACGCCGCGTCGCCGCCGCATCGCGAAGGGCGCGGGCGTTGAGCCGCACGAGATCAATCAATTTCTCAAGCAGTTCGCCCAGGTTCGCGTGCTGATGAAGCAGATGTCGCAAATGTCACTGTGGCAGCGCCTGAAGATGGTCACGGGGATGGGCAAGGCGGGCGCGTTCCTGCCGGGTGGGATGGACGGCATCGTGAAGAAGGGCGACACCGGGCGCCGAAAGAGCGCGAAGGAACGCGCCGACGAGCGCAAGAAGAAAAAGAAGCGGAAATAGTCACAAGTCGGTAAGTCGCAAGTCCCGGGTCAAGACAGAGCAGGTGTCTTGACCCGGGACTTGCCGACTTGTGACTTTCCACAGTAGTCGCTTCCCGTCGCACTCGCTATCATTCCAGTTCTTCTGCGAATTGCGCTTTGATAGGGGAGTTGCAGTGGCTGTACGTATCCGAATGAAGCAGATGGGCCGGACACACCGGCACTATTACCGCATCGTGGCCATCGACCACCGTCAGCCGCGCGACGGCCGGGTGATCGAGGAACTCGGCACCTACGACCCGCACATCAAGGAGAAGGGCGAGCGCGTCACGCTCATTCCTTCGCGCATCAAGTACTGGAAAAGTGTGGGCGCGAAGGCGTCAGAGCATTGCGAAGCGATCTTCAAGAACTTCATGAAGAAGTGGGAAGAGATCGAATCGCAGAAGGCTGCCCAGAAGGCGGCAGAAGACGCCAAGAAGGCTGCGGAGGCGAGCGCGCCAACGGCCTAACCCGCGAGCCGAATGCGAGCGTGGCCCCATGCGCTTCGACGTGCTGACGCTGTTCCCCGGTATCTTCGACAGTTACCTCAAGCAGAGCCTGCTCGAAGACGCGATCCAGGCCGGGTTAGTCGCGGTCAACGCCTGGAACATTCGTGACTGGACCCAGGACAAGCATCATCGTGTAGATGATCGGCCATTCGGCGGCGGTCCCGGTATGGTGCTGATGGCACAGCCGGTATTAGACTGTGTTGTGGCGGTGCAAGCGAAAGCGGAGTCGCCGGGTCGAGTGGTGATGCTCACCCCCACCGGCGAACGGCTCACGCAAAGAGCCGTGGAGAAACTCGCGCAGGAACCGCGGTTGTTGCTCCTATGTGGTCGCTACGAGGGGTTCGACGACCGCATCCGGCAGTTGCTCGATCCTTGGGAAGTCTCCGTCGGTGACTTCGTTTGTAACGGTGGCGAAGTCCCCGCGATGGTGCTGATTGACACTGTCATTCGGCTGATACCGGGCGTGCTTGGACACGAACAAAGTGCGGTGGACGATTCGCACAACGAGGACGGGCGCCTCGAACACCCGCAGTACACGCGACCGCGGGTGTTCAACGGCTTGGAAGTGCCGCCCATACTCTTGAGTGGGAACCACGCGGCGATAGCGAAGTGGCGGCGAGAGCAGAGCGAGTTGAGTAGCCGCGAACGAAACAAGGCGGGCGGGGGGGCGTCGGCCCCCTAATTATTCAAGCGAGTCGACATTAATCGCGCGCGACACGCGCTGCGGAAAGGGAATGGTGGGCCATGTTGTCGCCCCTCATGCAGTTGGTCGAGACCGAGAACACGAAAAACGACGTCCCCGACTTCCAGGTCGGCGACCGGATCGAAGTCCACCAGAAGATTCTGGATGGTGCTAAGGAACGCATCCAGATTTTCGAGGGCGACGTGATCTCGCGCAACCACGGCGGTGCGCGCGAGACCATGACGGTGCGCCGGTTGGTGCAGGGCGAAGGCGTCGAACGCATCTTCGCGATCCACTCGCCGCGCATCGCGAAGATCGTGGTGAAAAAGGCCGGTATGGTTCGCCGCGCGAAGCTGTACTACCTGCGCGATCGCGTGGGCAAGGCGACCAAGATTCGCGACGACGTGCAGCGCCAGACGCAGATCGACGCGAACCTCAAGACCGCCGCCGAGACGGCCGCGAAGGCCGCACAGGTGGCTGCCGCCGCAGCAACCGCCGCGGGTGGCGAGAGCAAGTCCGCCGCCAAGAAGCGCGCCCGCAAGGAAGCCGAGGCAGCGAAGAAGAAGTAAACACGGTTCGGGCCGCGACCCCAAGGGAGCGGTTGTGCACATGGCACACGATACCCCTTCGGCCGATCCCGACACGCCGCCTTCCTCCGACTTTACAAACTGGCGGTGGTGGAAACGGTGGTTCGGTCGGCGCAGCGAGCGGGCCGCGGCGCGATACCTTCGCGGGTTGCGCTATCGGCTGCTCGCGGCCAACGTCTGCGACCGCGACGGTGAACTCGACATCCTCGCAATCGACGGCGAAACGCTTGTGATCGTTGAAGTGCGTTCGACTTCCAGCGACCGGTTCGACGCGATTCGTGAAACCGCCGCCTCGGTGGACCTCCGCAAACAGCGGAAGATCACCGAGGCGACGTCGCGCTTTCTGGCACGCCGAAGGTTGTTGGGAAAGATCGCGGTACGGTACGACGTGCTTGTGATCGCCTGGCCGGAGCACGCCCGCGAACCTACCGTGCATCACATCCCTCACGCCTTCGAGTCAACCGGCCGCTTCCAGTTCTTCACGTGAGTTCGCAATGTCCACCTTCAAGCCGGTCGAAGAGCAACTTGCAGTGATTATGCGCGGCGCCGCGCAGATCGAAACCCGCGACGAACTCAAAAAGAAACTCGAACGTAGCTACGCGACCGGCAAGCCGCTTCGCATCAAGTACGGCATCGACCCGACCGGATTCGACGTTCACCTCGGGCACACAGTTCCGCTCCGCAAGTTGCGTCAGTTTCAGGAACTCGGCCACACCCCGGTGCTCATCATCGGCACCGCGACCGCGGCGGTTGGTGACCCCAGTGGGCGCGACGCGAGCCGTCAGGGGTTAACGACTGAGCAGATCGACAAGAACGCGCAGACGTACCTCACGCAGATCGCGAAAGTGATCGACGTAACGTGCGCCGAAGTGCGCCCGAACGGCGACTGGTTCACGAAGTTCACCTTCGCGGACATGCTGAAACTGCTCGGCTCGACCACGATTCAGCGGATGATCGAGCGCGACGACTTCACGAACCGCATCAAGACCGGCACCGCGATCTACCTTCACGAGTGCTTGTACCCGTTGATGCAGGGTTGGGACTCGGTGGAGATTCACGCGGACGTGGAACTCGGCGGCACCGAACAACTCTACAACCTGATGGTGGGTCGCGATCTCCAGCGCACCGCGGGTCAGGAAGCCCAGATTTGCTTCACGATGCCGATCCTCCGCGGACTGGACGGCGAAAAGAAGATGGGCAAGAGCCTCGGCAACTACATCGGCCTGAACGAACCCGCGAAGGAGATGTTCGGCAAGACGATGCGGATTCCCGACACGCTGATGAAGGAGTGGTTCGAGTTGCTCACGGACCGACCGGAGAAGGAAGTAGCCGCGATTGTCGCGGGCCATCCGAACGAAGCTAAGAAGTTGCTCGCGTCGGACATCGTGACTTTCTACCACGGCGCGACTGCCGCGGCCGAAACTGTCGCGGACTGGAACAAGCAGTTCGCCGGCAGTGGCGCGAAGCAAGACCCGGACCACATCGATGACGTGACCATTCCCGCGGCGAAACTGGTTGCGGGCGGAATGCTCGCGGTCGAGCTGATCGCGGAGGCGAAGCTCGCCGCAAGTAAAGGTGAGGCGCGCCGCAAGATCGAAGAGGGCGCGTTCAACTACGGGCCGGACCGCACGCGGCCCGCCGACGTAAAGGCGAGTGTGCCCGTGAGCGAGGGGTTGATCGTGCGTTTGGGCCGGAAGATTCTACGCGTACGACTGTCGTGATTCACATCACCCACCCACTCGTTTACCAGCCCGCGGCGCAAGCAAGGGCTTTGCCTGTATCCTTGCGTGCGCTCTTTGAGGTTGCGCTCGATGCGTGTGCAAGAAGAATTGGCATTGGGTTTTCGCCCCTCCGGGGCGAAAACCCAAAAGCCAACTCCTCCTTAGATGAGGCGAACGCTACTTCAAAGCTTGCGCCGCGGGCTGGTAAGGACGTCACTTCTGCTTCTTCGGCATCAGGTTCATTGCGGCGAGGCTCATTGTGCGCACACCGGTGCGGATGCTTGGCTCCGGCACTGGGGCGTAGGCGTCGGTGTGCATCCCCTGCAAACCGGGCGCACCGGGCTTCTGCGCCGCGTCGTACTTCTCCTGCGAGATCGTGCCGATGAAGTACATCAGGCTCGGAATCTTGCCGCCGTCCGCGTAGCGGGCGAAGTCCTCGGCCCCCATCATCGGCTTGCGGTTGCCACGCACGTTGTCGGGGCTGACGATCTCGCGAAACACCGCGCCGCACTTGCGCGCCAAAGCCACATCGTTGTAAGTTGCGGGCGTGGACTCCTCCAAACTCACCTTCACCTCCGGCGGCGGGGCATTCGCGCCAAGTGCTGCAGCGCGCGCGATCCGGTCGATCGCCTTCAGCACGCGGTCGCGGGTCGCGTTTGTCGTTGAGCGCACAGTGAGTTGCAGTTTCACTTCGTTCGGGATGATGTTGTGCTTCGTGCCGCCGTGGATCGATCCGACTGTCACAACCACGGGGTCGAGCGGGTCGGTCTCGCGGCTCACGATCGTCTGCAGGTCGAGGATGATTCGCGCTGAAAGCACGATGGGGTCGATGGTCGCGTGCGGGGCCGCACCGTGTCCGCCCTTGCCCTTCACGAGAATGTCCACGGTGTCGGAGTTGGCCATCGCAAGCCCTTCGCTGAACCCGAGCGAACCCGCCGGGTGGAGCGGGTCGGAGTGCAGCGCGAGTGCGTAATCCGGCTTCGGGAACTTCGTGTACAGCCCCGCTTCCAGCATCTGCTTCGCCCCCGCGACGATCTCCTCTGCCGGTTGTGCGATGAACACAACGGTGCCGCTCCACTTGTCCTTCATCGAAGCGAGTACGCGGGCGGCGCCGACCCAACTCGCCATGTGAATATCATGGCCGCACGCGTGCATCACGCCGACCTCGACTCCGTCGCGGTTCTTCACCTTGACCTTGCTCGCGTAGCGTAGGCCGGTTTGCTCAATGATTGGCAAGCCGTCCATGTCGGTGCGGATCAGCACAACGGGGCCGGGGCCGTTCTTAAACACCGCGACCACGCCGTTGCCGCCGAACTTCTCCGTCACCTCGTAACCGGCCTTCTTCATCTCCTCCGCGAGGCGCTTTGAGGTGTTCACCTCCATCAAGGACAGTTCCGGGTTCTCGTGGATGTGTTGGTAGAGCGCGACCAGATCCTTGATCTCGCCATCGAGTTTCTTGTCAACATCGGCGAGGCGGTCTTTGACCCAACCCTCAGGGGGGGTCGGCTGTGCCTTCGGTTCTGGTTGCGCCGGTTTGAGCGCCGCAAGCGGGCGCGGTTCGACGCCGGAAACAGCGAGACTAGCGGTTAGAATCACGAGTGCGGCGAGTTGGCGGGGCAGCATGATCGGACCTTTCACGATGCGAGTCTCAAGCGGTGTGGGAAGCGCGCGAAACGGGCGGATTTCGGGTTCGGAAGTCACTTGGCGAACGTAAACTAAACTAGGCACTTTCGTCTCGATTTCGCCAACACAAGGAGTAACTACTGTGTCTGCCAAGACATTGACGGTACAGCAACGCAAGTCCATTTTCCACGCGCTGGTGGAAGTGCAGGATACCCATACCGTTACGATCTTGGATTCCAAGAAGGAGATCGCGTCACGGTTCCAGATTACGAAGGAGCAGGTGGATCTCATCGAGCGGGAAGGGCTGGCGAAGGACTGGCCCCCGCTGGCTTGATTTGCAGTTCACGTCCCAAACCGGTGCGGGAACATGTGGATTTCCGCACCGAAGACCAGCGACATGTTGATCGGCGTGAGAATCTCCGACGGCGGACCCTGACACTGGATTGAACCGCCCCGGAGACACAACACCTCGTGAGCGTAGGTTTGCACCATGTTCAAATCGTGCGATACCAGCAGAACGGTCACGCCGATGTCGCGGTTAATGCTCGCGATCAACTCGTAGAACTTCTTCTGATCCTTGAAGTCGATTCCGGCCGCGGGTTCATCGAGCAGCAGCAACTCCGGTTGCGGTTCGAGCGCCAGCGCGAGCAGCACTCGCTGCAGTTGCCCGCCCGAGAGACCGTCCACGGGCACCTTCAAACACTCCGCCACGCCGACACGCTCCAGCATCACCCGGCTTTTCTCCGCAGTCTTCTTCGAGATGCCTAAGAACAGCGGCCGCCGCGAGAGCGTGAGCGCGAGGAAGTCGCCGACCGTGAGCGGTAAGCGCGCGTCGAGCGTGAGCCGCTGCGGAACGTACCCGATTGCTTCCGGGTACGGTTTTGAGTGGTCGTGCCCACAGTGGAACTGGATCGTTCCCTTGTGCGGGTACTCGTTCACCAGCGCGCGGAGCAACGTGGTCTTCCCTGAACCGTTCAGCCCGATCAGCGCTGTGATGGTGCCGCGGGCGATGTTGGCTGTCACGCCGCGAAGGATCGGTTTCCCGCCCAACTCGACGCCCAGTCCGCGGAGCGACACAAGCGGCCGTGCCGGTGCTTCCGGGGTCATTTCATTGCCTTCGCGAGTGCGTCCAGGTTCTCGCGCATCTTCTTCTCGTACCAGTCCAGCGTCAGGTCTTCGGGCTTCACCGTTTCCAGTGGGTCAAACTCCAACAGAACCGGATCCGCGACGCCCTTCGCGATGAGTTCCTTGCGGAGCGCATCGCCGGAACCGCTCGTCGAATACTGCGGTTCGGTCGCGATCACGCGCGTCTCTGCGTTCTTCTTGGTGCAGAGTCTGATCAGTTCGGCCATCTCCTTCGCGTCCGGCTCTTGCCCGGGGTGCTTGGTGAGTACGCCGCGAACGTCGAGTTCAAACGCTTGCTCGAAGTACGCGAGCGAGTCGTGGAACGACACGAGCCGGCGGTCCTTCTTGTCCTTGATCTTTTCCATGCCGTAGGTCTTCAGCGCCTTGAGTTTCACGACGTAGGCCGCGGCACGCTTCTCGTAGCCCTCGGCGTGAGCCGGGTCCGCGGCCTTCAGTTCGTCGCGGATGAAGTTCACCAGCATCACCGCGTGATCGGGACTGAGCCACATGTGCGGGTCTTTGTCGTGCTTGTGGTCCGCGCCTTTCTCGGCGTGGTTGCACTTGCCCTCGCACAGGTGTTTCTTGTCGAGCATCTCGGCGAGTTCAACGATCTTGAGGTTCTTGTTGCCGGACCCATTTTTCATCTTCACGGCCTTCGTCTCGTCCAGACCCAGCCCGATCACGAAGAAGATGTCCGCTTTCGTGACGAGCTTCACGTCGGCTTCCGTCGGGTCGAAGTCGTGCGGCCCCTTGGACGTCATCACGTTCTTGACCACCGCGTCATCGCCCGCGACGTTCGCTGCGAAGCAGTAGAGCGGCGCGAACGACACCACCACCTTCGGCCCCGGCTGGTCGGGCCAGGTGGAGTCTTTCGCGTCTTCTGGCTTCTTCCCACAGCCGAAGATGAGAAGCGGGACCGCCGTGGCGAGAACGCCCACGACCGCGGCTTTCAGCCAGAGCAGGCCGCCATTCATTGTCGCTCTCCAAGAAGCTGGCGGGATAACATCGTAATACCGAAAACATTCTACAGCAGACATGGTTTGAAGACAAGACAGTTCGCGAGCCGGTGGTGCGGCGCCAACGGGTTGGACCAGACAAGCGGTGCCGGTTGTCCCAGTGGATTGGGCGGGTGGTGGCTCGCGGGCAATCCGGTGGGAATTTCGTTGAAGTACCTGTTCAAACGTCGTCGATGAGTGAGAAGTGCCAATGACTGTGAGTGCCGGGGGGGGGAGTGTCAGCGTGACGCAAGAGCTTAACGTTCTCGCTCTGATCAAGGGCACCGAGCGGTTTATCTTCGTTTACGACGACGATAGCAAGGCCGCGCTTATCGACGACATTCGCGACAAGGCGGCCGATCCCGCGGTGACGCTCAACTGGTTCGACGCGGCGGTGCTGACCGAACGCGTGCGGAACCCGCAGGCCGAACCGGACCCGGCCGATCTGCTCGACTGAACGAACCGTACCGTGGGGCAGGGCGGCTTCAAGAACGCAACACAGCGGCGCTCGCGGTAACTGGAACACCGCGACGCCAGTCGCCCGCTCTGGTAACTAACTTGACGCTCGAACAAGGTCTCGCCGAGTTCCTCACGCACCTCGGTCTGGAAAAGAACGCCTCCGACAAGACGGTGAAGTCGTATCGCGAAGACCTCTCGCAGGCACTCGGTTTCGCACGCGACCGCCTCAAGAAAACTCACGTCGCTCCTTCGGACTGGAACACGCGCCTGGTCCGTGCGTTCGTGTCGTGGCTTCACGAGCAAGGCTACGCCAAGAGTACGGTCGCGCGCCGGCTCGCCGCGATCCGCTCTTTCGGCAAGTACCTGTGTCGCGCGGGCATCCTGGAAACGAATCCGGCGCAAGGGCTTCGCGGGCCGCGCCAGGACAAGAAACTTCCGCACTTCTTGACTCTCGCGGATGTTCAGAAGTTGCTGGTCGCGCCCCCCGACACGGATTGGGCGGGGCGGCGCGATCGTGCGATGTTGGAGACGCTCTACGCCTCGGGAATTCGCGTTTCCGAACTGGTGGGGCTGGATGTCCTGCGCATTGACTTGAATGATGGTGTCATCACGGTTCGGGGCAAGGGCAAGAAAGAGCGGCTCGCACTGTTGGGTCCAGACGCGATGAAAGCGATTTCGCTCTGGCTAGAAGATCGAAAAGCCCTGCTCGAACGAACCGGCCAAGACACGGTAGCTGTGTTCTTGAACAACAAGGGCGGTCGGCTCACGACTCGCAGCGTCGGCAGGTTGCTTGCGAACCACCTGAAGACAGCGGGCCTCGACCCGCGAACAAGCCCGCACACGTTGAGACACAGCTTCGCGACCCACATGCTCGACGCAGGGGCCGACATTCGCGGAGTGCAAGAACTGCTCGGCCACAAGAGCCTGGCGACGACACAAGTTTACACGCACGTGACCACACAGCGACTCCAGAAGAGCTACCAGAAGGCCCACCCCAGGTCGTGAGGGCGTCGCGGGTGGGAGGATTTTCCTTCAAGTTCCGTTTAGCGTTGACCCCGGCGGGGTCGGTGCTGAGCTGTCTGTGCAGTGTCGTTTCGCACCAGGGGTCCGCTTCATGATTAGTCCCGTCAAACGTCTGTGCGCTCTTTTCCCTCTCGTGACCGCGGCGGCGCTCGGGAACTCTCTCCCGGCGACTGCTCAACCGGTGCGGCCCGCTGCGCCAGCGCTGCAAATCACATGGCGAACCGACTACAACACAGCTCGCAAGGAAGCGCAAGACAAGGGACTGCCGCTGCTCGTCGTCGTTGGCACCGACGACTGCTTCTACTGTCGCAAGCTCGAAGCCGGCCCGCTTAAAGACCGGTCGCTGACGCCGCTCATCGCGACCGGCTACATCCCACTGAAGCTCGACGCGAAGGCCGTGCCCGAACTGGCGAAGGCGCTGAAAGTACAGATGTACCCAACGACTGTACTCGCGGGTCCAGACGGGAAGATTCACGCATTCATCGAGGGCTACATCGAACCGGAACGCCTCGCGGACCTGATGAAGCGCACCGTGACCGTGGTCACCACGGCAGACTGGGCCGCACGCGCCTTCAATGAGGCGTCGAAGGCGCTGTCCGAGAGTGAATATCCGCGTGCCGTGACTCTCCTCAAGGGCATCACGAAGGAAGCCGGTGAGAAGCCGGTCGGCATCAAGGCCAAGCAAATCCTCGACGAGGTGGAGAAACTTGCCGCCGGGAAGCTCGCGCTCGCAAAGCAACTCGAACAGCGCGGCCAAACACATGACGCGATGGACGCGCTCGCGGACGCGGTTCGCGTGTACGC
>SXID01000189.1 GCA_005772955.1 Planctomycetia bacterium | reverse complement strand
GGCGCTGCTGCTGCCGCCTCCGGCGCCCCGCGGCGCGCACCGGCTGGCGCTCAGGATGATGTCGCTGTGGGGGTCGATGGGCGTGGCGATGGCCGTCACCCAGCCCTGGTGGCCCTTCAGCTGGCCGCGGAACGTGAGCGTCTCCGCCATGGTGCTTGCGCTTCGCGATGATGTGTGTGCGTCAGCGCGTGGAAAGAGGCCCCAGTCTGGCCGTGCGGCGCGCTTCGAGTTCGGCAGTGCTGGCGGCCTCGGGCAGGACCCTGAGCCCCGGCTGCCGCGCCCGCGTGCAGCGACAGCCGGCGGCGGCGAGGCGCGCCTGCCCCAGCCGATCGGGCTTAAACGCCTGGCGCGCCCTTCAGAGCTCGAGGAGGACGGGCGTGCCGCCGTGCGCGTGCTCGAACCGGCCCTTGCGCGCGCCCTTCGATCCGGTGTAAGCACCGTCCTCATGGCCGAACATCTCGTCGTCGAGCAGGTTCTCGTTGAGCGCGGCGCAGTTCATCGCGGTGAACGGCTTGGCCTTGCGCGGGCTGTTCGTGTGAAGCGCGCGAGCCGCCAGTTCCTTGCCGGTGCCGTTCTCGCCGAGGATGACGACCGAGGCGGGCGAGGACGCGTACGCCTTCAAATCCTTCAACACCTTCAGCATCTTCGGGCTGTTGCCGACCACGCCCTCGAAGCCGAACTTCTCGTCGAGTTGGCGTCGGAGTTCGCGGACCGTGCCGACCCTCCTGGCCGAGTTCTCGACCACCGCGCGAAGCTCCGCGAGGTCGAGTGGTTTCTGAAGGTAGTGCGCCGCGCCGCGCTTCATCGCCTCCACCGCGGTCTTCACGTCCGCGAACCCGGTAATGACGTACACTTCCGCGTCCGGGCGCAACTGCTTGCACCGCTCCACAACTTCGAGACCGTTCAGGTCGGCCATCTTCAGGTCGGTGAGAACCACGTCGAACGCTTCCTGTTCCAGTTTCGCGACACCGGCCTTGCCGCCGGTTGCGACGGTGCAGGCGTGCCCGCGGCGTTCCAGGCTCTCGGAGATCGTCTCCGCGAGGTGCTTGTCGTCGTCGATCACGAGGATCTGCAGCGGCTCGGCCGGCACGGACATGAGAGCGGTTCCCCGATTGCCAGAGGGTCATCCTGATCAGTTTAGCAGTGTCGTCTCAAGGGACATCGCTTAACATGTCTCCACCCACCCTGCCAAGGAGCCATTCCCAATGACCCGCGTTCGTACCGCCGCGTTCGTTATCACCCTCGCCGCCGTCGTCGGCATCGCGCTCGTCGGCAACTCCGCACCGGAGACCACCGGCGGCAAGATGAAGATCGCGTCCGACGCGTTCCTCACGTCGCTCACGCCGGAACTCAGAAAGAAGGCGATTTTCGACTTCAAGGACAAGCACCGCACCGCGTGGTTCTTCACGCCGCAACAGGACAAGGAAAAGAAGTTCACGCGCAAGGGCGCGCGACTCGAAGAGATGACCGCGGACCAGAAGAAGGCCGCGATGGAACTGCTCAAGACCGGGCTTTCCGCGAAAGGCTACGAACAAGCGACCACGATCATCGGCCTGGAAAACCTGTTGCTCGAACTTGAAGGGCCAAAAGGCGCGATGACTCGCAATCAGGGTTGGTACTTCGTGAGCGTGTTCGGGGAGCCGTCGAACACCGGGAAGTGGGGCTGGCGGTTCGAGGGGCATCACCTGTCGGTGAACTACACGCTCGACAAGGGCGAGGTGGTAGCCGGCGCGCCGATGCTGTTCGCGACCAACCCGGCCGTGGTGAAGGACGGCGCGAAGAAGGGTTTACGGCCACTGCCGGAAATCGAGGATCACGTTCGCGCGCTCATTACGTCGCTGAAGGAAGATCAGGACAAGCTCGCGAAGCAACCGAAGGCGTTCCCCGAAATCAAGGAAGGCCAGGCGAACGCGGACGTGGGCGCACCGGTGGGCATCACCGCGGACAAGCTCACCGCCGACCAGAAAGCCACGCTGGTGAAACTGCTCGAAGCCTACGCGGGCCGGATGCCGGAAGAACTGGCCGCGGGTGAAATGAAACGCGTGAAGGCGACGCCGGACGCGAAGTTGTACTTCGCTTATAGCGGTAGCCCGAAGCCCGGCGAAGGATATACGTACCGCGTGCAGGCGCCGGAGTTCGTGGTCGAGTTCCTGAACGTGCAAGCGGACGCCGCGAAGAACCCGGCGAACCACATCCACAGCGCCTGGCGCCGGCTCCCGATCGACTTCGGCCTGAGCGAGTAGAGCTTACTGATTGGAGGTTGGTTTAGTCCCGTTTCAGCGTCCTCGTCGCGTCTTAACGAGACCGCAAGGGAGCGGTTGAACGTTAGCCACTCCCTTGCGGTCGTGGCTAGCTACAAGGACGCTGAAACGAGACTAGCGTTCGACCCGGAGGAGCGTTGCTTTCTTCAAGAGAGAAAGCAACGCCCCTCCGGGTCGAACGCTAAACGGCTCAGTTGAAAGGACAGGTTCCAACTTCACTTCTTGGGCGGCGCCGGCGCTGGTGTTGGTGCCTTCAGTTGCTCGAACACCGCCTTCGCTCCGTTCACCTCGGCGTTGACCGCGTCGAGTGCGGCCTTCGCGGGCGCGACCGCGGCGTTTGCGGCATCCGCCACGACCTTCGCCGGGGCGACCGCGGCGGTCGCGGGCGCGACCATCGGCGTGAGCGCCGCCACATTCTTCTGGTTCGCGACCACCTGAGCCATCGCGTCGGTGTAAGCCTTCGACTGCGCGGCGAACTTCGCGTTCGCGGCGGCCAACACCGCGGCCGTGTCGGTCTGTGCCTTCTTCGCGGCAACAAGTTCGACGTTCAGCGCCGCGAGCGCATCGGTTTTCTTCTTCGATTGCGCCGGGAGTTCGGCGTTCGTCGGTGCCTTCGCTGCGGCGTCCGCGATGGTCTTCGCCGCGACCGTCTCGGCGCTCACGACCACTTCCAGCGCTGCGGCCTTGTTCGCGGCTGCACCGACGAGCGGCGTTGCCTTGTCAACTTCGACTTTCGCCGCGTCCATCAGGGGCTTTGCGGCATTCGCGACCGCGGTGAAATCGGTCACGCCCTTGTTCGCCCCAGCGAGGTCCGCGTTGATCTTGTTCATGTTCGCGACGGCCGCGTTGTACGTGTCCGTCGCCTGCTTCGCCTTCAGTGCTGCCGCATCGAAAGCGGTCTGCGTCGGAACGACCTTCGCGGTTGCCGCCGCGAGCGCGGTCTCCGCGACCTTCAACCGCTGTGCGACGGGAAGCGGGTTCGCGTCGAGCGTGGCTGCGATCTTCGCATCGGCCGCGGTCCACGCCTTCACGACGCCTGACCAGTCGCCCGCGATCACACGCGCGTTGTCATGCGTGACCGCGACCTTCAGCCCCAAATCCGGGAACGCCTCGAAGGTCTTCAGGGCGGTACCGTTCTGGTCCCAGAACTTCGTAACCTTGTCGCGGCCGGTGCTGGCGAGTTTCCCGTCGTGCGTGAACCGCACGCTTGCTGCGCCGCCGCCGTGCGCGGCCCACGTCTTGATCTGGTTGCCGTTCTCCATCTCCCACAGCCTGACGCTCGCGTCCTCGCTGCACGTCGCGAGCACGTTGGAGTCGTCGCGCCACGACACGTCGGTAATCATCGCGGTGTGGCCGCGAAGGTTGAAATATTCGCGCCCGGTGAATGCTTCCCACACGAAACAGCCGCCGTTGCGGTCACCGGTCGCGAGCAGCACGCCATCGGCGCTGTACTCCACCGCGGTCACCCAGTCGGTGTGCTTCTTGATCTCGCGAATCACCTTGCCGTCGGTGGTGGAATAGATTCGCACCAACTTCGACGGACTGCCGACCGCGATCTGCGTCTGGTCCGCGGAGATGTCCGCCGCGAGGATCGCGTCGTTCTCGATGCCGACTTCGATCACCTTCTCGCCGGTTTCGACCTTGTACAGTACCGCCTTGCCCAACTGCCCACCTTTGCCGCCCGCGACGAGGATGAACCGCGCGTTGCGCGAAAACTTGATGCTGTTGATCTGCCCGTGCTCGAACGGGATGAACCCCACAAGTGCGCCGGTGTCGGTGTTGTAGAGGATGACTTGCTTCTGCCCGCCGATGGCGACGAGCGGCGCCCACGGGCTTGTCGCCATCGCGAGGATCGCGCCGGGCCGTCGTGCGGTCACGATCGGATCGAGCTTCAACTTACCAATCGCGGGCATCGGTGGCGGCCCTTCGGGGCGGCCCTTCACGATAGACTTCAGCCCGATGTCAACGCTGGGCATCGGCGCGACCCCGACCTTGCTACCGGAGTTTTCGCGTACGCCTTGCTCGACCCACAACTTGATGACCGCGAGCTGCGCGTCGGGCATCTTGTTGCCTTCGGGCGGCATCTTCGGCTGCTCGATGTGTGCCGAGAGCGTGTAAATCCGCGACTTGCTCGTGTCGCCGGCCTTCACGACCGCACCGGACGACCCGCCCTTTTGCATGGCGGCGTAGGAGGCGAGGTTGAGGTCGCCTTTTTGCTTGTCGTTGCTGTGGCAGTTCACGCAGTGCTGCTTGACGATGGGCAGCACGTCCTCGTCGAAGGTCGGGTTCTTCGCGTCCGCGAGGACGCGCGAGCCGCCAGCGAGAAGTGCCACAGACGCGCAGAGGAAAGCCAATTGCCGCATATCAGGAAGCCTCAGTTGCTAAGCCGCTACCGGCTTAGCGATCAGTGGTTGAACATGAACTCGCGCGAGTTCATCACTGCCCAGAACACGTCTTCGAGCGCCTGTCTCTTGTCCTTCGAGGCGTCCACGAGCGCGAGGAGCGTCTTCAGTTCCTCCGGCTTCGGCGAGCGTGTCAGACAGCGGACGTAAATCTGCTCGACGATCTGCGCGTGCGTCTTCTTCTCCTGAAGCATCTTGCCCACCAGGTTCCCGGCCGCGATCTTCGGTTCCACGGTGCCGCCGTTCAGCAGGTGGAGGCTTTGCGACAGCGTCGGCTCGAGCCGCACCTCGCACGAGCAGACCGTGTCGCGTGTGGGCCGACCGAACGTCGTGAGGAAGTACGTACTCACACCGCCGTCCGCGATCTGCACCGCTCGCGCTCCCAGTGGCAAGCCCTGGAACTTGTTCTTCGTGTCCGTTACCTGCGTGATGACGTCGAGCATCGTCTCGGCGCGGATGCGCCGGATCGGCCCGCGTGCGAAGTTCCGCGTGTCGCTCTCGTTGGTCTTGGTGGGCTGCGTCGAACGCTGGTAGGTCTGCGACGTGCAGATGTCGCGAACCAGCTTCTTGAAGTCGTACTTGTAGCCGGTGAACTTCGTCCCCAACTCGTCGAGCAGTTCCTGGTTGCTCGCGGGGTTGGAGATGCGCACGTCGTCCATCTCGTTGATGATGCCCTGGCCGAAGAAGTGGCCCCACACCATGTTCGACAGGTTCTTCGCGAAGTACGGGTTGTCCGCGCTCGCGAGCCAGTTCGCGACCACCGTGCGGCGGTCCTTACCGGCCACGTCCGCGGGCGCGGTGCCGCCGAGGAACTTGGCCGGCATCGCGCGGTTGCGCACCGGGTGAGCCACTTCCCCGCCGCCCGAGTTGAACACCACCAGTTCGCGCGCGTCGTCGGTGTTCTTGCGGCCGATCTGCGTGAAGAAGCTCGCGAAGCCGTAATAGTCATCTTGCGTCCAGCGGTCGAACGGGTGGTTGTGGCACTGCGCGCACTGAATCCGCATCCCCATGAACACCTGGGCAACGTTCTCCGTGACCTTCAGCACGTCGCGTTCGAGTTGGTAGTAGTTGGTCGGCGGGTTCTTGAACGTGCCGCCGTTGGCGCCGAGCAGTTCCTTCACCCACACGTCGGTGGGCACGTTGTTCGCGATCTTCTCTTGCAGCCACCCGTAGTAGAGCAGCATCGCCTTGTAGGAAACTTGATTGCTCGATCGGATCTGAAGCAACTCGGCCCACTTCAGTACCCACAGTTCCGCGAACTCCTTGCGGTCGAGCAGTTCGTCAACGAGGTGTTCGCGCTTGGTCGCGAGCGTACTCACCATGAACCGGGCGTACTCTTCGGGCGTGGGCAGCACACCGATGATGTCGAGGTACACGCGGCGCACGAAGGTCGCGTCGTCGCAGATGCCGCTTGGTTCGATGCGGAGCTTCTTCAGTTTGTTGTTGACGAGCGTGTCGATGTAGTTCGTTTCGGTCGTGGCGGGCCACGCGAACTTGAGGTCTTTGGGCAGCGTGATGAACGGCACGCCGATGGTGAACGTGTGGAACCGGGCCATGACGAACGCTTCGCCGCGCTCGCCGGCGGTGACGGCGCCATCTTCCGCCGCAATCTTCGCGGCGTTGTCGTTGTTGCTCAAGAAGAGCGCGAGCGAAGTGACATCGCGGTCGGTGCCGTCGCTGTATTTCGCGCGCACCACGACGCGTTGCTTCTCGCCCTTGCCGTCGAGGACCGCGCTCGGCGGGAACACTTCCATGCTGACCGGCAGCGCGACCGTCGCGGCGTCCAGCGGCGCGTCGGCTTCGAGCCATCGCATGAGCGACTGATAGTACTCGTCGCCTTCCTTGATCTTCGCGCCGCCGGTGTGCGCGACCTTGCCGGTGGCTTTCTCAATAAGCGTGCTTTCGGCGGGCAGCGCGAGGTTGATGCGGCGACCGTTGAATTCTCGCGTTAAGCGATAGTGGTCGCCTTCGGGGTCGAAGCCGAAGAGCGACAGCCGGAACCCATCCTTGCCGCGGGCCGCGCCGTGACAGCCGCCGACGTTGCACCCGGCGCGCATGAACACCGGCATCACGTCCTGCTTGAAGGAGATCGCGCGATCCTCCTTCGCCTTCGCGACCTTCACCGGCACCTTGACTGTTTGACCATTCAACGTGACCACCATCTCGGTGGCGCCGTCCGCGACCGGCAGCACGTGGAACTTGTCGAGCTTCACGAGCGCCGGGTTCGCAAACGTAACCTGCGCCTGTGCGGTCACATCGCGCGTGATGCCGTCAGGCTGGGTGAGTTGGACCACGAACGATTGCCGGTCGCGGCTCGTTTCGAGGTTGATGTCCGGCGGGTACACGGCAATCGTTTGCGCGTGTAGGTCACCGCAGAGAACACCGAAGGCGCAGAGCGAGAACAGGTAGGCAGATCGCATATCGTGGAGCCTCATGCGGTAGGTCGTCAGTTGGAATCGCGCCTAATTCGGTTGGCGATTCATCCAGTAACCGGGACGGCGCTTTCCATTCGCGATGGCAGCAACCCAATTGCGGTCGTCGAGTTCGACGTAGAAAATCAGGTAACCGAATTTCGTGATGACGTACTTTCGGTAGCGACTGCGGTATGGGGCGAACGCTTTGGGCTGTTTGCCAATGATGTCGAGCGCGTCCTGAACCGCTTGCTCGAACTCGTCACCTGAGCCGAGGCGCTGCGATTCCAAGTACTCGATTGCTTGCCGAAGTTCTTCGCTGGCTTCGGGATCGAGTTCGACGGGCTTCATTGCCTCTTCTTCCGCAATTTGCGGAAGACCTCTTCGGCCGGAATGCCCTTCACCTTCCCGCTCTCGAAATCTTGCAGCCGCCGATCGAGCATTGCGTCGAATTCGGCATCGCCCTCGGTCATCAAGCCGGGCGCAGGTGGCAAACTCGCATACAAGAAATCGGCGATCTCCAACCGCTCTTCGAGCGGCAACTCCAACAGCGCGGTCTTCAACTTCTCGGCGGCTTCGCTCATGGCTTCTCCGTGTCGAAAGGGCGAACGCCCCCATCATATCACGGCTTCTTAGGCGGCTCTTCTTTCTTGGGTGCGGGTGTCGTTCCGCCAGCCGCGGCCTTCTCGCGATCTTCGGCGTCCTTGCGGAGCTGTTCGAGCCGCGTCAACCGCTTCTCGGGTGTCTTCGGGTCCGGTGTCTTCGGCGTCACGGGTGTCATCGGGTTTGTCACGGGCGGCACCACCGCGACCTTCGGCGGCAGCGGCAGGTCGATGCGTAACTGCGTGTTGCCCGTGCTGCCGGTGATTAGCTCGCCGCCTCTGTCGATAACGACCTGCGCGAAGATGTTGTGCTGCCCGACCGGGCTGGTTTTGTCCGCGACGATTGGGAATGCGATCTCCTTCGTGTCCTTCGTCACTTCCACCACCTGCGTCGAGACCTTCGCGGGCAGGCCGTAGATCGTCACCTTCGCCTTGCCCTCGAACGGCGTCGTCACCGCGACCTTGCAGAACATTTGTGTCTGCGCGCCCTGCTCGACCGCGGGTCGTTCCATCGTGAGCGTGATGAGGGGCACGACAACTTCGAGTGTGAACAGTTGGCTTGAAGTCCACACCGGGCCGGTCCCCGCGTCGGCCACCGCGTTCACGACGGTCTTCCACTTGCGGGGCGAGGCGCCGCCGGCCGCGTTCATCGGCAGAACGCACTCAGTCGCTCCTTCGGGAATGACCGCGGAACTCTGGATGCTCAGCCCCGGCGGGGTCCACAGCGGGGCCACCGTGATTGCGCCCTTGAAGCCTTCCGCCCGCTTCGCGACGACCCGCAGGTTGTACGCGCCATTCTGCACGAGCGGAACCTTTGGCTCGATGACTTCGATCGAGTACGGGGCCGCTTCGCCCACCGCTATCGCGGTACGGTCAATGTAGTGCCGCGTGTACACGGTTTGCCCCGGTGCGCCGACGACGAACGCCGGGTCGAACGCGGTGCGATACGGCACCTTCACGGCTGGGTCGGCGTGGATCGCGGTGATCGTAGTGAGGTGACCGCTTGTGGGCGCGTCCGGTTTTGCATCGAACACCACGGGAACCACGTTCAGCCCGGCTTCCATCTGCTCCGCGGTGAGCGTCACACCGGGGGGCAACTTCTCCAGGCCGATGTTCAGCGGGCCACCGACTTCGGCGCGATTCGCGACGAGCAGCGACGCGTATCGCCCGCCCTTCGGCACCGTGATCGTCTGCCGCTCCTGGCTGGCCGGGTTGTTGTTGTCCACGCGAGGGATCGTCGTGTTGATCGAGGGCGTGACCGCCGTGAGTTCGACGCGATAGAAGTAATCCGCGCCGCCCTTATTCAAGTGGTCGTTAACCCAGAGCGTGTAGTCGCCGTCGGCGGGCACGGTGAAGCGGAAGTAGCTGTCCGGGCCGCCGCTGTCGTCGTTGCTGGCGATTGCGGCGCCGGCCGCGTTGCCAACCGACAGCACCGGGTCGAGTTGCGAGCCGAGTTGCCGGGCGTAACAATGGGCGTCGAACACCTGCCCCTTCTTCGCGCTGAACTTGAAGTAATCGACCTCGCCTGACTTCGCGATGATGCCGTTGAACGCGCCGGGAGCGACTCCCGGCGTCGCGCCGGCCACCGCGTTGTTCGCGCCGGTTTCGATCGCGTTGGGCACGTCCACGACACGGAACTTGAAGCCTGTGGGGCTCGTGCCTTCGGGCGTCACGCAATGCAACCGCCAGTTGTTGTCCGCGGTCGAGGGGAGTTTCACCTTCTGCTTGATTGGCCCAGCCGGGTCGCCGATGAACGTGACATCCAACTCTTCGCCCGGCTTGCCACCGGCGGGGACCACTGCCGTGGGTCGCGGAAAGTTGCCGATGTGCAGTCGGTACTGAGATGCACCGTTGCCGCCGTAGGCGCTCTCGCGAATCTGAATGATGTACTTGCCGTCGGTCGGGATCACGACGGAACAGCCGCCGTCCTGCGCGGAGAGCGGCGAGTCGTCGCCGATAGCGAGTTCAAAGCGTTTGCTATCGAGGATCGCGACGTAGGGGTCGAAGAACGTGACACCCAACCGCATCGCCTCGACTTCGACCGACAGGCGCTGCCCCTTCTTGCATTCCACAACAAAGTAGTCCTGGTCTTCGGCCGCAACAACTCCGTGAACGGTCGCGTTCAGTGCGATCGGTTGCGGCTTATCGAACTCGCTATTCGGTTCGACTTCTTCGATCACGGGCAGCGCGCCGACCCAAAACGTGCGGACTTCCGAGATGCCGGTCGCGGTGCGGACGCGGAACGCGTGTTCGCCGAGCCGACAGTCCGGTGCAATCGCAACCGTGACTTTGAGCTGCGCGGCGTTCACCACTTCGAGCTTTTTGACAGTGATACCGGGGTAGTAGACGAGCACTTCCTGCGCGTCGGCGAGGCGACCGCCCGAGAAGGTGAGCACGGCTTCGGTGCCGCGCTGCGCGCCTCGTGGTTGGATGCCGCCGAGAGAAGGTGAGGCGGCAAACATTTCACCGCAGAGAACGCAGAGCACGCAGATAGAAAGCAGGAAGCGCATGGCGCGAATCTCCGTCGGTCGTAGGTTCGCACAGGGCTTCCGCCCTGTGCTACGTCAGCCGGCCCTCCATGCGGAAGACAGGGCGCTTGAATGGTTTTGCACCCCGGAGGGGTCGCCGGGCGTAGCACAGGGCGGAAGCCCTGTGCGCCCGACTACGCCAACAGATCCTTCCGCGTCTTGCCCTCGCGGACGATGTCGATGGGCCGGTCGCCGGGCGACATCAGTTTCTTGTCCGCGTCGATGCCGAGACAGTTGTAAACGGTGTGTGCGAGGTCTTCCACCGTCAGCCCGTCCTCGTCGGGTTCGCTCGCGGTCGCGTCCGACTTGCCGTAGATCAAGCCCTTCTTGATACCGCCACCGGCCAGCACCACGCTGAACACCTTCGGCCAGTGATCGCGGCCCGCGGTCGCGTTGATCTTCGGCGTGCGCCCGAACTCGCTCGACACCATGATCAGCGTGCTGTCGAACAGCCCACGCTGCTTGAGATCGGTGATTAGCGTCGCGAACGCCTGGTCGAACTGCGGGAGTTGGTTCTTCGTGCCCTGCGCGATGCCGCCGTGCAAGTCCCACCCGCCGTAGGTCAGCGTGACGAACCGCACGCCGCCTTCGACCAACCGGCGCGCCATCAGCATCCGCTGACCGGCGGCGTTGCGGCCGTACCCGTCGCGTACCTTCGCGTCTTCCTTGTTGATGTCAAACGCTTCGCGAGCCTTCTCGCTGCTGATGAGGCCGTAGGCGCGCTGGTAGAACGTATCCATCGCGTCGAGGTTGTCGGACTTCTCCTTGCCGGCGAAGTGGCCGTTGACCGCGTCGAGCATGTTCTTACGCGTGGTGAAGCGGTCGTTGCTCACGGTCGCGGGCAGCGACAGGTCTTGCACGCGGAACCCACCGTTGGCTGGGTCGCTGCCGAGGCTGAACGGTGCGAACGACGACGACAGGTAGCCACTGCCCGCGTCATTGGCCGGTTGGCTCGGCACCGCGACGTAAGGCGGCAGGTTGTTCCGCACGCCGAGTTCGTGGCTGACGACGCTGCCGATGCTCGGGAACTTGAGGGCCGGTGAGGGCCGGTAACCGGTGAACATGTTGTGCGTACCGCGTTCGTGTGCGGCTTCGCCGTGCGTCATCGCGCGACAAACGGTGATCTCGTTCGCGAGGTCCGCGGTCTTCGTGAGGCACTCGTTGAAGACTTCGCCCTCGATCTTGGTCTTCACGGTGCCCATCTGCCCGCGATACTCGATCGGCGCGAACGGCTTCGGATCCCAGCTCTCCTGGTGAGCCGAACCGCCCGGGAGGAAGATGTGAATGCACGCTTCGGCCTTCGGCTTCTTCTTGCCCGCGGGTTCCGCGGCTTGCAGGCGCATGTACTGGTCGAGTGTGAGGCCGAGGGCACCGATCGCCCCGACGTGCAGGAAATTCCGGCGGTTGAGCGGCGAGCCAATGCAACGGGACAGCAGATTCATCGGCAGGACTCCTGTCGGGCAAGGGGCGTGAGTTTGGGGATTAGGGTCAGTGTGTCAGGTCGGCGGAAAGCGGGCGTTGGTTGGCCGTAAGCGGGCAGCCACTCGTGGGCGACAGCGTAAGGAGGGCAGCGCAGAGAACGCACCAGCAGCAACATTCTCGCAGGTAGAAGATAGTCGACCGTCAGCACCACGTCAATTCAATCCTTCGCAACCGGCGAATTTACCCAACCGGGAAGATCGGACGATTGACGCGCACCTCACGACCGGTAACGTTACCGGTCGTCCGAGGTCTTCATCTCGTCGTGAATCTTGAACAAGATGATCTCCAACGCACCTACAGAATGACGGGGGGCGGGCTAACTCGTTGGCGAGGGCCGCGGCATCCACGGTGTTCGCGGCGAACGGGGAAGGCATGAGAACCGGCTGTTGTGGTCGGTTCGTGCCGGAACTGAAAGCCGCGACACGGGCGTAACTTGTCGGCGTGGTGTCCGCGCGGTAGGAAACACCCGTTGGCCCCGGAATTACCCTCCGGGGCTTTTTGTGTTACGAAGGAGAGCCGAATGCCGCCGGTGCCGCTGTCGCGGTCGGGCAAGTCCCACCGCACCGCCGATTCGCCCATCAGTTACTTCATCCAGAAGGCGCTCGACACGCCGGGCCTGATCTCGTTCGCGGCTGGCCTCGTGGACGAAGGCTCGCTCCCCGTGGATGAAGTCGGTGCCGCGGTCGCGGAGATCGTCTCCGACCCGGTTTCCGGTCGCGCTGCGCTCCAGTACGGTTCCACGCAGGGCTTGCCGGAACTGCGCGAGCAGGTGCTAAACCTCGTGTGTGCCGCGGACGGCGTGCGTCCTTACGATGTGAACCTCACACCGGCCGACGTGTGCATCACGACTGGGTCACAGCAACTTCTCTACTTGCTCGGCGAAGTGCTGTTCGATCCGGGCGACATCGTCATCACGGAAGCCCCGTCGTACTTCGTGTTCCACAGTCTGCTTCAGTCGCACGGCGCAAAGGTGCTGACCGTGCCGATCGATGACGGCGGCATGAAGATGGACGCGCTGGAATCGCTGCTCGAACGACTCCGCCGTTCGGGCGAACTGCCACGCGTGAAGGTGATCTACACCGTCGATTACTTCCAGAACCCGACCGGCTTGACGCTGGCGTTGGACCGCCGCCCGAAGCTCGTGGAACTGGCACGCCGGTTCAGCACGGACCACCGCATCCTCATTCTCGAAGACGCAGCCTACCGCGAACTGCGGTTCACCGGTGCGGACCTACCGAGCGTGAAACGGTTCGACACGACGAACGAGTACGTGGTATACACCAGCACGTTCTCGAAGCCGTGCGCGCCCGGCTTGAAGACGGGTTACGCGCTCGTGCCGCCCGACGTGATGGAACCGATGATGCACCTGAAAGGGAGCCACGACTTCGGCTCCGCGAACCTGTCGCAACACATCGCGTCCCGGCTGATGGCGTCAGGCGCGTACACGAAACACGCGGAAGAGTTACGCAACGTCTATCGCAAGAAACGCGACCTGATGCTGCGCGCGATGGAATCGGAGTTCGGTGATTTCCCCGCCGCGCGTTGGACCATTCCGGATGGCGGGTTCTACGTGTGGCTGACGCTCGACGCCATCGACACCGGTCCGAGCGGAGAGTTCGTGCTGGCGGCGCTGGAAACCGGTGTGCTGTTCGTGCCGGGTGAATTCGGCCACGTCCCCGATGAGAATGGGCACGTGCCGAACAACGAGTGCCGTTTGTGCTTCGGTGTGGCAACGGAAGAACAGATTCCCGAAGGCATCCGTCGCTTGCGCCGCGCTTGCGCCGCGATCAGCGCAGGTAATCGCACATTCGTGATCCAGACGTGATCGCGCGGCCTCCTCACCACCGACCGCGGCGCGCCCTCCACATGCGAACGCAGTGGTAGGCATCAGGGCCGTTGCGTGCTTCACGGTTGGCAAACTGGGCAGGGAAGCGCCCAGCCTGCGTCAGCAGGCTGGGCATTTCAACAATACAACGACGCGGTATCAAACACGGAACGGCCCTGGTCAGGAGTTCAACTCGCCTCGCTCCACCTCGTACAATGCCCCGGAGTTCGGGGCTTTGTTCATTTCCGGCCACTCGACCGAACTCCAGAGGGGCGAACGATGTTCGTCTGGCAAGCGCACAAGGGCAAGGTCCGGTCGCTCGCGTTCAGCCCGGATGGGAGCCTGCTCGCTACCGCGACCGGGACCGGGCGCCTCATCTCGCTGTGGAAGCCAACTACCGGCGAACTGGTTCGTAAACTCCAACCCGGCGGCGAAGACCGGGCGGGGCTGTCAGTCGCGTTCGCGCTCGATGCGCCGCTGCTCGCCGTGGGGATGACGAACTCCGTTCGCGTGTGGGACACGGCACGCTGGGAAGTGGTCGCGGTTCTCGTCGGCGGCGAGCGGTGGACCGGGGGGTTCTACGAACTCGCATTCGGCCGCGGCCCGGACCCGAGGCTCGCGGGCGGCGAGTCGCGCAAGGTTCACATCTGGGAAGGTCTCGGACGCGGACACCTCACGCCCCCACGGAAGCCAGACGTCGCGTTCAACATCGGCAACGTGCCGTGCCTGGATTTCTCTCCAGACGGCTCGCTGCTGGCGACGAATGTCCTCGCCAGGGCGGAACTGTGGAACCCGGCGACCGGGAAGTCGGTCCGCCAGATCCTGCACACGCACTCCAACCATCACGGTCCGGTCAAGTTCTCCCCGGACGGCGCATGGCTCGCCGTCGGGTATCGAAAGCTCGTTTCGATTTACCCAATCCTATACCCGGTATCGGATGTCGCCGGAGACCCGGTCACCTGTACCGGGCACACGCAGCCGGTGTGGTCCGCGTGCTGGTCGGCCGATGGGCGTACGCTGCTGAGCGCGTCCGCGGACGGCACCGCACGGTTGTGGGATCCGACTTCAGGGGCGGAACTGAAGGCGTTCGAGTGGGGCATCGGCGCCATTCGCGCCGTCGCGTTCAGCGCGGATGGGTTGCTCGGTGCCGCTGCCGGAAAGAACGGGAAGGTTGTCATTTGGGACGTGGACGGTTGAACCCCACCGCGAGAGATTCGATGCGCACTACATGCTTGTTCCCGTTCGCGGCGCTGTCCGTCTTCTGCGTCGCGCTCGCGGGGTGCGGGAAGGTCGAAACTCCGTCCGCGCCGAACCCGGAGCCGGCTAGCACCAGGCCGCCGGTTGTTCCGCTTCCCAAAGAGAAGATGCCCGACCCAACACCGACGGCGTCACTCCCGGAGGTGGTGCCGGTCACGCCTGCGGACAAGGCCAAGTTAGAGGCGACCGAGAAGAAGGACGCTCGTGTCGAAGGTCCGCTGACGAACGGCGGCTACCAAGTGACCATCGCGCCCACGGCCGACGCCGCCGAGATTCTCGCACTCCTGAAAGGAACGAAGTGCGTCGTCGGCCTCACCATCGAAGGCGCGCGGTTGAGCGACGGCTCGCTCAAATGCCTGGAAGGGTTCGACCATCTCGAATCACTGGTTCTGAACCAGTGCGACGGGCTGACGGGCGCCGAGTTCGGCGCGCTCGCGCGACTCTCTCGCCTCAAAACGGTAAGCATCGTCGGCAGCGGCACGAGACTCACCGACGCCGGGCTGCGAGAACTCGCCGCGCTGCCCGCGCTCGACACCATTAGCCTCGATTCCGTACCCATCAGCGGCCGAGCATTCGCGGCCCCCGGTTGGGCCAAATTGCGCGAAATCAGCGCGACGAACATGCCGTTCGACGACGCGGGCCTCGAAGCGGTGGCCGGGTTGCCGGTGTTGGAAAGCCTCGACCTTCGCGCTACGAAGGTCACCGACGCGGGCGTGAAGCACCTCGAACGTGCGAAGACTTTGACGTACCTGGTTCTCGACAACACCGGCGTCGGTGACGCAGGCCTGGTCGCGCTCGGAAAGCTGCCGGCACTGAAAGAGTTGCACCTCGAAGAAACGAAAATAACGGATACCGGCGTCGCTGCACTCAGCAGCGCGGGTGCGCTGCGCGTGCTGAACCTGGAGAAGACCGCTGTCACCGGCTCGGCGTTCGCGAAATTCCCGCAACTGTCGGCTCTGCGGAAACTGAGCCTCTCTCACACCAACTTCGCGGACGCGAACGGCCCGCATCTCGCCCGGTTCACCGCGCTCACGACTCTCTCGCTGACCGCGTGCCCCGTCTCGGACGCCGGATTAACTTCGCTCGCGGAACTGAAGAAGCTAACGAGCCTCAACCTGACCGCGACGAAGGCCGGCGATGGCACCGCGAAGTTGGTGCGCACGCTGCCACTGCTGGAGATCGCCACGTTCGACGGCACCGCGATCACGGACGCAGGGCTAAAGGATGCGGCGCAGGGCGCGCGGCTGAAGTTCCTCTACGCACGCGGTGCGAAGGCAACGAAGCGGGGCGCGGCCGAGGCCGAGAAGTTCGCGCGCGAAGGCGTGAAGATTGTGGTGGAGTGAGGCGACTTGCTCTTGCAGGGTGGGCACTGCCCACTTCTTCGCCAAGCTCTTGGTGGGCAGTGCCCACCCTACAAAAGTTGTTTAGCGTAGGCCCCGGCGGGGCCGTGCTTCTCTCAAAAGGCACGGCCCCGCCGGGGC
>SXID01000188.1 GCA_005772955.1 Planctomycetia bacterium | reverse complement strand
GCGAACGCGTGCAACCGCTGCCACCAGTCGTTCCGCGTGGGCGTTCGCGTGGACCCGTTCGCCGACGACCGGTGACGTTCAGCGCTTGACACCGGGTTGTCACTACCCTAACTTGATCGCGATTCGCGCAAAATTCCAACGTGCGACGGCCGAAGTACCAGGCTCCGCGAGCCGCGCGACGCTGGCCACCATTCGTCACTCACAACACCCGAGTACCACCGATGTCCACCGCGCCGACCTCACTGCCCGCGGCGTCGCTCCCACACAAGCGGGAGATCAGGCTCACCAGCCACTCGATGCTGTTCTACTGGTGGCCCATTTGGGTCTTGGGGTTCGTTCTGGCGATCTGGACGTTGCAAGAAGACAACCGGCTCGCGATCCTGCCGCCCAACACGACCGCCTCGAAGGTGCGGGACAGCGAGACCAGCAGTTTCATTGAACTCCGCGTGGACAAGGGGAAAGAAACCACGTCGCTGACCGAGGCCGTTGCAAAATCAAAGGAAGGGCCGGAATTGAGTCGTCGGGCGTTCCCGACGCATGTGTCGCACCAGCCGTGGATGGGGCCTGTGTTCTGCGTCGTGCTGCTGCTCACGGTGGTCATCACAAACGTGCCGCTTCGCGGGTTGTGGTCGTTCCTGGTGCTGTTGATGTTCCTCGTGATCGCGCTGCTGATCTCGTTGCTCCCCGAAGGTTGGGACAAACTACTCCGGGCGGTTGGCGACCTGCACATCTACATCAACATGGCCGGGTATCTGTTCATCGCGACCGTCGTGTTCATCCTGTGGTCCGTGTCGGTGTTCATCTTCGACCAACGCACCTATATCGTGATTACACCGGGCCAGATTCGAGTGTGTGAACACGTGGGCGCGTCGATCCGCACGTTCGACACAACCGGGCTGTCGTTCGAGAAGCAGCGCGATGACCTGTTCCGGCACTGGTTGTTGGGTTTCTTCTCTGGTGACCTGATCGTGAAGACATCCGGCGCGGAGCGTGAGACGATCCGCCTCGCGAACGTGCTGTGGATTGGGTGGCGTCTGGAAGAGGCACAGAAACTGTTGGCCGAGAAGGCGACAGTGGCCGGCTGATTTGGAAAGGATGAGGGATGAAACCAAGACCCGCAATCGGGCGGGTCTTGGTTTCATCCCTCATCCTTCGGCGACCTACTCCTTGATCTCTTCCTTCACCAGGTTGATGTAGAAGGTCTTCTTCTCTTCGAGTTTCCTGGTGAGGAGGGCTTCGGCCTCCTCTTTCTGGTTGTACGGGAACTTCTCGACCACCTTGCTCCCGTTGTCGAACACGACCCAGACGGCGCGGGTGCGGATCTCTTTCGCGGCCCGCGAGCGCTTGCTCGGCGCCTTCTTGACCGCGGCCTTCTTGACCGCGACTTTCTTCGCTTTCTTCTTCTTGGGCTTGGCGTCCTCGTCGTCGTCGTCGCCCGCGTCGCCCTCGGCGTCGATGTCGGCTTCCGCCTCGCCCTCGGCGTCCGCCTCGACTTCAACGTCGGCGTCCGCTTCTTCCTCGTCCTCTTCTTCCTCTTCGGCTTCTCCGCCCTCGCCCTCGGCTTCGTCCTCACGCTGTTTGGCCTCGACGGCCTCCGCCTCACGCCGCAGGTCCATCCTGCTCTTGCGCCCACCCTTCGCCATTTTAGCTACCTCCGCGCGTAATGAATTGCAATCGTTAAACTACCTCGCAACGCCATCACCGACAAGGGAGGGTGTCAGATCCACTTCTTCCAGCGGAAGAACGCCAGCGAGGAAAACCCCGTCGCCGCCATCAGCCCCAACGCGAAGCCGAACCCCCAACTCGCCGTCTTGAAGTCGGGCCAGATGTTCTCCTCGAAGTTCATGCCGTAGACGCCCGCGATGAGCGTCATCGGGAGGATGATGGTAGACATCATCGTGAGTACTTTCATGACCTGGTTGAGCCTGTTCGAGACTGCCGCGAGGTGCGTCTCACCCAGGTCGCTCACCATTTCGCGGGCCGCCTCGATCAGCTCCGTGTACCGTACGAGGTGGTCGTACACGTTGCGGTAGTACGCGATCTCGCGCGTATCGACCAACTCGAACTCCCCGCGGATCAACCGCGACAACACCTCGCGCTCGATGATAAGCGTCTTCCGCAAGCCGGTAACAATGCGCTTGAGGCGCAGTATGCCGGCGATCATCTCGGTCGTCGGGTGTGTGAAGACGCGCGATTCGAGCCGGTCGAGGCGGCCCGCGACCCACTCCACCACGGGCGCGTATTCATCTACCATTGCGTCGAGAACGATGTGGAACACGTAGTCCGGGCCGCGTCGGGCAGAGTCGCCGTGCCGGTCGAGGAACTGGTGTGCACTCGCAATGCACATGAGCGGTTCCGACGAATGCGTGATGAGTACGTTCTGCGAGAGAACGGCGCTCAACTGCGGCCGGTGCCGGCGAAGCATCCGCGCGGCCGACGGGAGTTTCGGCGCGTCCGCGGGTCGCTTGCCAAGCGTCGTGGCCAGCGCGACGAGACCGGACGGGAGCGGGTTGACGATCACGAACAGGTAACCGGGGAACTCTTCCACCTTCGGGAAGTGCGCGCCTTGGTCCGGTTCGCGGCGAATCCGGGTCACGTCTTCGAGCGTGAGCGTGTGGACCGGGAGAAACTTCTCGAACACCGCGACTTCTTCTTCGGGCGTCGGATCGCTCAAGTCGACCCAGACGAACTCGTCGGCACTGACCGCTGCGGTCGATGCGGGAAGCCCCTCGATGCCCAGTCGCTCGGAGTGGGAACCATTCCGACGGTGGATCGTGATCATGCTTGCTCTGTGGCATGCGAAAGGTTGAATTCCCGCCGTTCCGTTCGCGTCTAGATTAGAGAGGCAGTCGCCGGGCGACGCGGTTCCGGTTCGACGGTTCTGAAATTCCGGTTGGCAGTCGCCACGTGGTTGAGGGTAGAATACACATCTTCGGGTTCGTTCCCGCTTGGATGCGTATCTCGCTCATGCCGCTCGCCGTACTACCCCTACCCCCGGTCCTTCCCACGGACGACGCGCTCCTGACGCGGTTCGCGGGTGGCGACCGTGCGGCGCTCGACGAACTGTTCCGGCGTTACCGGAGTGTGGCGTATCGGGTCGCATATCGGCTGCTGGGCCGCGAGGCCGATGCCCTTGACGCCGTACAGGACGGGTTCGTGAACGCGCTCACGCACCTGGATAGGTTCGGTGGTCGAAGTTCATTCAAGACCTGGCTCATGCGGGTAGTCTGTAACGCGGCTCTCGACATCGGTCGACAGCGGAAGCGGAACGAACGCGTGCCGCAGGCACCGCGTGATGCGTCACCTGACCGGTTCGGGGTCGACGATCTGGCCCCCGCCGACACCGGACTCGTTCGGGCCGATCTGCGGCGGGCCATCGACGTAGCCCTTGCCCGACTGCCCGACGCACAACGACGAACGTTCGTATTGCACGTCGAGGGTGAACTGACCTACCGTCAAGTTGCCGACGCGCTGGGAATTTCCATTGGGACGGTGATGAGCCGTCTGTTCTACGCCCGACAGAAATTGAAAGACCTGCTGGCCGCTCACCAACAACCATGATACCCGAACAACCACAACCCGACCCGCTCGACGGCTACCTCGCGAACGACCGCGACGCGGTTCACGCTGCGCGGCCGGACGAACCGGTCGAGGCGCAGTGGGACGCGGTGCGCCGGCGTATTCACGACCGGCTAAACCCCGCGAGTCCCGTGCCCGGAAGCGGGCGCTGGCGCGCGGCGGTGTGTGTCGCGGTTGGTGCGGCGCTGACTACCGCTGCCGCAGTCGCCTGGATAGCCTTTGCCCCCGCGCCGACTCAGAAGCCAGAAATCGCAGCGGTGCGATCGGTTCCGATCTCGCCCGAAACGCCGGCCGACCCGCTTGCCGAGTTCGCCGTGTTGCCGATGGCGACCGCGAACGAAGTGGACATCAGTCGCGTGCCTGGTTCCGGGTGGTTACCGGTTGGCTCCGACCCGCTGCCAGGCACGCTTTCGCTCGCGACCACGGACGAGGTCGAACTCGACGACCCCGATTCGGTGTGGTCCCAGGTGACGAAGTCGCCCGGTGACGCGCCGATGATCTTCGCCGCCAAGCCCAGGTGAGTCCATGTCTGCTGTCGTTCTGACCGCATATCTGCTTGTGGCGTGCCCGACTGATGACCCCGTGCGAGTCACGGTCGTCATCGTGCTTGCCTCGACCGAGCACACCACCATCGATCCGAAGTTGAAGGAACTGGCGAAGGAAGTGCAGAAGCGTGATCCGAAATTGACCGGATTCAAACTCGTGGCGACCGAGTGTAAGTCGATCCCCGTCGGCGGCAACGCGACGATCTCACTGACCGACAAGCAGGTGCTGAAACTTCAGGTGGATAAGGCGAAGGACGAACAAGGCCGGATCAGCCTGACGCTCAAGCCGCCGAGCATGGAAGCGGTGACCTACGCCTGCGCGTGTGACAAGTTCTTCCCCGTCGTGACTCCGCACCGCACGAAGTCCGGTGAGCAACTCATCATCGCGGTGATGGCGAAGCCCTGCACCGCGAAGAAGTGACTTCCCTGGACCGCGGTCCAGGGAAGTCACTTCTTGCGTGGAGTGATTGCTGGCGGAATGAACGACGGCGGCGTGGTGGGCGCGTTCTTGGGCGAAGGACTGATCGTACCGCCGAACCCCTCCTTCACTCGGAATGAGGCAGCGCCACGGTCGTAGATGATCTGCTTGCCAGTCTGCTCGTTGCCCTGCCCGAACCGGTTCATGATCCGCGCAGGGATTGCCTCGCTGCCGGTCAGAGTGACCGTCTTCCCCGCGGTGCTGATCGTCTGACCGGACCCGTCGTACTCGTCCGTTCGCAAGTACGCATTACCGATCGCGTCCATGTTTTGTGCGGCTGGCGCGTCGCCCTTCTTGTGACTCCACACGACGAGTTCCTTGTCGCACTTCAGGAACACCGAACGCGGCGGGAGGTTGTGTTTCTCGACCTTGACCGTGGGCGAATCGGACGGGAGACTAATCGCCGTCACGTCGTCGCCGAACGTGGCGTGCTGGAACACCTTTCCCTTGTCGATACCGGTCATCCGACCGCGAAACTCAACGACGGTGAGCTTCATCTCCTGCTCGCCGCCCTTGGAGGGCAACGCACCGGGCGCCATCGGCGTCGGTTGTGCGCCAGCCGCCGGGCCAACAGGGTTCGCGTCGCCTTGCTGCCAGATGCGCAACGTCCCTGGTCCTTCGGCGACCACTCGCTGGTACTTCTCGCCGCCGTTCGGGTCTTGTGCCTGCGCTTCCATCTTCAGTTCTTGCACGCGGAGCCACTGCACCTTGATCGGTTTCCCGGTCTTGTCGTAATCGACTTGCGAGTAGATGACTTCGAGTTCGCCCCGGGTATCCGCGGCGTCAGCGGGGGCCGGGTAGCAGAATACCTTGTCGATCTTCGCGCTCTCCTCCTTCTTCGCCGCGTGAACCGCGTTCCGGTCTTTCGGGTCAACCACCGTTTTCGGCGGGGCTTTTTTCTGTGCCTGGTTGAAGTAGATCGGGCGGTCGAAGACCACGTTCATCGTGTGGCACTGAACTGACGATTCGCCCTGCTGCGCCTGAACCTTCCCGATGAAGATCGCGGACTTCTGCGCGCCGTTGAAGGCCATCGAGTCACGCCACTGGATCACGACCGTTTCGGGTCGCGCGAGTTCCGTGCCCGCGAAGTCGCTCTTGGTCGGGATGGTTAGCGCGCCGCGTCCGTCCACCGCTGCCGAGTTAAGCACCTGGTTGAGCACGACCTTCGGCCCGATGAGAGACATCTCTTCCTGGTGAACCTCGCCGAGTTTGTTCGGCCAGCCGAACACGGTCATCACGCTGCCGTCAGCGGAGCCATCAATCAGGAGGAGACGCCCGATAATGTCGATGCCGCGCGGCTTGGTGGGGTCGACCGGATCCTGGTGAACGGTGACATTATCCTCGCACCGTGCGCGGTCGAGTTGATATCTCGCGCCCGCCTCGGCGTGCGCCTCACCCGGCTTGGCGGGAGCCGGCGCGACCGCGACGCGGGTCACGAACGTTTCGATAACCTTCGCGCGGATCTTGATTGGCGGCCTCGACTTTTCCGGCGCCTTCGCGAGCGGTTCCGGGGGCTTCGGCACCGGCGGCATCGGGTTGACTGGGGGCGGCGCGACCGTGACGGGTGAAACAGGCAACTTCGGTGGCGCGAGTGCGACCACGGTGGGCGCTTGCTTCGCGTCGCTGAAATGAACCGTTAGTTGGTCCGCGTCGTCGATGTCGTACTCAGTGGAGTGACTCCGCACCTGCCCAATCGCCTCGACGCGCGAAGGCTTGGCCTGCCCGCCGTTCGCGGCCTTCGTTTCAGTCGGTGTGGGTTGCCCGGTGCGCGGTTCGAGCCACAATTTCAACACGGTACCCTTGAGCCAGTAATCCGCTTTCCGATCTTCAAACTTCGCGCCATCGGTCAACACAAACAGGTCTTGCTCACGGCCATTGATGAACTCTGTTGACTGCACAAGCGAGGTTTGCCACGACGCACCGATGGTGACCGCGTTGCTCGCGGTGTCGAACAGTTCCACTCGCCCGGCGCCGCGAACGGTGACGACCGATGGCCGGCGCGCCGGTGGTGTTCCGGGTGGCGCCGGTGGCGGAACTGGTCCTGGTTCCGTGGTGAGCGTGGCCGGAACTTGAGCCGCGCCGGCCGAGAGGATGTTGCGCTCACGCACCACGTACAACGGCGTGCCCATAAGCACCGTCTTGCTCGCGCCTTGGTCGTGAACGAAGTCCTGGCCGTAGGCCTCTGTGGCCTCGTCCTGCGATGCGAGCGTGACGTACCGTCCCGGTGTGCTGGTCCAGGCGTGCAGTCGCTTGATCGCGGGGGTGTTGGCCGGTCGCGCGGCACCGGTCAACCCGTCGTTGAACTCCAGTTCGAGTACCTGACTGAACAGGCTGCTCGTGCCGCCGCGTGCGGGGATCTTGGTCACCTGCACATCGTTGGGCAGGTTCGGGTCCGAGTGCGGAACCACGTCGAACCGGGCGATGCCCTTCTCTGCGTCGTAGCTAAACGGCCCGCGGGTGTCGATCTGGAGTAGCGCGCGGTTCATCAGTCGGGCGTTGTAGGCTGCCGGGCCGAGACCGCCGGTGACCGCGGCGATCGCGGCCGGTGGCGGGACTAGCTCGAGCGAGTTGCTTTTGGGCGGGGCCGGCTGCCCCGGTTGTGGCGCTGCGCCGCCAGTGAGCGATTGCCCGTTGTCCACCCACAAGTTCAGCACCACTTGTTCGAGGAACTCGATGCGCCGTACGCCGCTGATCGCGCCTGCCCCGGGTTTCGGCTCCTTCCTCTGCCCAGACGGTGGTTCGGGCTCAAAGTACACGCGAAGCCCGATCGCGGTGACGGTCGGCGGCGGGAGGCGTTGTCCGCTCAGGATCGCGGCAATCGCGGTCCGGTTGCGGTTCTCTTCGCTCTTGGTTGGCACTGTGACCGGAATGGCCGACCCGACCGGACGCGGAAGGTTCTGGCGGTCCACGATCTCAACCGGCGCGTCGGTCCAGATGTCCGGCCCCTGTGCGGCCGGCGTCCCCGCGACCGCCTTGGGTTCGCGGTAGAAGACCGGGCCGACGGTGCGGAGGATCAGGAACCGGTTCGGGTCGCTGGACCGCTGGTTATTCGTGATGTGAACAACTCCGCGACGCGGGTCCGGGAGTGCCTGCTCGAAGTCGCTGACGAGTTCAAGGCGAACGAGCTTCGCCTTCTTCATATCGGCCGGGTTAGTGATCTCCCGATCAAACTCCAGAATGCCTTTGTCGGCGTGGATGGTGCTGATCTCGGTCACCTCGCCCGGTTGCCGCAGGTGTGCCGGCTTCGGCTTGCCGAACCTCGCGACGCTGAATGGGGTGAGGGTGACGCGGTGCGATTTGGGGTTGCTCGGCGGCTTGCCTGCCGCGACCACCAGGGACGAGTCCCCAGTGCGGAATTCGATCTGCGTTTCGTAGTGCGAGTAGTTCGTTTCCGGGCTTTTCTCGCCGAACGCTTCGACCAGTTTTTGCTGGGTGGGCGAGACTGTCTGCACCGGTGGCGCGAAACTCCCGTCGGCGCGCGTGAGCATCTGCGGTGGGAGTTGGGGCAGTCCGTCAAGCCAGCCGAGAAGTTGCGCGTAGACGACGTACGCACCGGCGAACAGCACGAAACCCGCTAGCAACAACATGGTCCGTCGCGGCGTCAGCACCGGTCACTGCCTCTGGCCGTTGGTGTATCGGGCGGTCAACTCGTCCCACCGACCCTGAAGTTTCAGCAGCCACTCGATCGCATCGCGAACGGCCCCACGACCGCCGGGCACCGCGGTAACGTAATGGGCCGCATCGCGCGCTTCGCGGCACGCATCCGCGACCGCGATGGCTAACCCGCACCGACGCAGAACCGGCACGTCGGGGAGGTCATCGCCGATCGCGCACACTTGTTCCGGCTTCAGCCCGGTCAGGGTCAGCACTTCCTCGAACGCGACGATCTTGTCGTCGCGGCCTTGCAGAACTGGGCAAATGCCCAACTCCGCAGCGCGGCGCTCGACCGCGTGTGAACTTCGTCCCGACACGATGGCCGCCCGCTTACCCGCGGCTCGCCACAACTTCAACCCCGACCCGTCGCGGACGTGGAAACGCTTAAGTTCGCGACCGTCGTCAATGTAGACAACGCTGCCGTCGGTGAGGACGCCGTCCACGTCGAGTAGGAGAAGTTCGATTGTAAGTGCGCGGGAAACGAGGTCGAGCGTCTGCATTACTTTACGCGCTCTTGCGGTCGATCAGACGCAGTGCCGGGCGGGAATCCGTGACCCCAACGAGAGGATCGAGTCCGATCAGATCGGTAATATCGAGCATTCCGACTGGGCGACCGTCCATATCGACCACGGGAAGCTCGCTGAACTTCCGCGTCTTCAGCACTTCCAGTGCGATCGCGACGCGCGATTCGGGTGCGATCACGACTGGCGAGTGTGTCATCACGGCCGAGATGGGGGAATCCAGAAGGCTCTCCGCGCGATGCTCGAAGAGGCGGGCGAGGTCGCTATCGGTAAACAGCCCCGCGAGCCGGCCCTCCGTGTCCACAAGCATGATCGCGCCCGTGCGCCGGCCGGTATGCCGCACCTTTGCGAACACCTCGCGTACCGTGTCCGTTGCCGGCGCGACGCGGAGTTCGTCACCCTGCCGCATCCACTCGGAAACGATCGCGAGTTTGCGACCGAGCGACCCGGCCGGGTGGAACTTCGCGAACTCGTCGGCGGTGAACTGACGCTGTTCGAGCAGCGTGAACGCGAGCGCGTCGCCGAGCGCGAGCATGACGGTGGTGCTAGTACTCGGCGCGAGACTCAGCGGGCACGCTTCGGTCACGAGACCGTAAATGATGGCCGCATCCGCAGCGCGGGCGAGCGTGCTGTCCGCGCTGCTCGTGATCGCGAGCAGTGACGAAGCGAGTTTCTTGAGCGGGCCGAGGAGTCGGAGGAGTTCTTCCGATTCACCGCTGTGGGACAGCAGCAACGCGACATCGTCCGGGTGAATGCTCCCAAGATCGCCGTGAACGGCGCGAGTGGCATCGAGCGTGTAGGCTCGCGTGCCGGTGGAGTTGAGCGTGCCGACGGTCTTCTGGCCGATGTCCGCGGACTTGCCCACGCCGATCACGGCGACGCGCCCGCGGCACGCGAACAGCACGTCTGCGACCGCCGTGAAGCCGTCGTCGAGGCGGCCCGCGACGACATCGAGCGACGCGGCCTCGGCGCGCAGCACACGCCGGGCGTAGGCCAATCGATCGAACGGCGATTCACTGGTGCGAGTCATTCGGGGCACGTCCCTGTGCCTTGGGTGGATTCGGATTGGGAGGAATAGCCGAGAGGGGAAGGAAATGCAAGGCGAGGCGTCGGAGGACAGAAGACAGGGGAAAGACCGGGCAGAGGCACACGACTTGATTTAAGGCCCGGAGGAGCGGCGGATTGTGGCGGGGATTGGAGGAGCCTTACGTGCGATCACTGACAAACAGGGGGCGTATGCCCCCCTGCGCGTCAAGAATCGAACGCGGTCCGGTGCCTACCAGTGGCGACCGTGATGGTAGTGGTGCGGGTGGTAGTAGGGGCGCGGGCCGACGACGATGACCGGTGCCGGGCGCACGTACACCGGTCCCGAATCGTAGATGACCGGTGCCGGTTCGCGGATCACCACGCGGGCAGGCCTCGCTGTCGGACGCGCTGTCTGCATTTCTGCGATTACACGCGCCGACACGCCCGCGCGTTTCAGCTCACTCAGGTCCGACGTGCCGAGGTCGAATGTGCTGCCTGTTCTGCGAATCTGGTTGATGATGACCGTGTCGTCCTGTCCTTCTTGTGCGAGCCGGATCACATCGAACATGCCCAGTCGCTGTTGCTGAGCCTGGGCGTCGGCTAGCGCCGTGGCTTGCGCGATGTCGCGGTCGCGTTTCTCTTCCTTGTCTACACCGTTGCCGATGAGCCCGCCGGCAGCGGTGCCGGCCAACCCGCCAACAACGGCACCGAGGACCGGCCGACCTGTCGCGGCGCCGATCGCAGCGCCACCGGCGGTGCCGACCACGCCGCCACCGAGAGCGCCCTTTTCCGTGTTGTTCATGCTCGCGCAGCCCGATCCGGCCGCCGCGAACGCGAGTACAACGAACATTCCCAGGCGTCGAAGGTTCTTATGGTGCATCTGATCCTCTCGCTATTCCGACCCGTTCCGGGGTTATGCCGAGTTCCCGCAGTCCGGTCAATTGTGGTTGTTTTTCGTCCACGTAACGTCTTACACGGCACGACTTACGCCGCGCGTCGATAGGCGAATTCGCTCGCTTGCCTGGACCGCCCGAACAGCCGGCACACGCGGTACAGGTTGCCCCACTTCGCGCGCCGCGGTTTGGCGTCCATGTGTTGACTTCCACGCGACCGGCTCACACACCAACTATCGGCATCGAACGCACCGCTACAGCAGGCGTGTCGTTAAGATGGAAAAGACCGCATCGCACAGTTTTCCTGAAGGACGCGACATGCTCCCTGACCGGCCGGTAGACAACGCCCCGTACCACACGCACATCCACGGCGGGTTGACCGTCGAAGGATGGTCGCGCGCCGCGGTGCAGAGCTACTGGCGCATCCCGGAACTGAAGATCGGGTTCGACCTCGGCGCGCAGCCGTGGGACTTCATGGGCACGCCCACGTGGTTTGTGTCGCACACGCACCTCGACCATGTCGCGGCGCTGCCGGTGTACGTCGCACGCCGGCGCATGATGAAGATGGAACCGCCGACCGTGTACGTCCCGACCGAATCACTCGAAGACGTGAAGAAGCTGATGCAGGTCATGCATCGGCTCGACCGCGGGCGGCAACTCGCGCACATCAAGCCGCTGACCGCCGGCGACGAGATCGAGCTGAGCCGCGAGCACGTTGTGACAGTATTCGACACGGTTCACACGATCCCGAGCCGCGGGTTCGTGGTGTGGGAGCGGCGTAACAAACTGAAGGACGAGTACGTCGGCTTGCCTGGCGACAAGATTCGCGACCTGAAATTGAGCGGCACCGCGATCACGCGTGAGGTGCGAATCCCGTTGGTCGCGTATACCGGCGACACCTCACCCGCCGGCCTGGACGCGTGCCCGGCGTGCTTCGAGGCGAGGATTCTCATCACCGAAATGAGCTTCATTCGCGCGAGTCACCGGCGAGACAAGATCCACAAGTTCGGGCACATGCACCTGGATGACTTCGTCGATCGCGCCACGCGGTTCAAGAACGAACTGATCGTCACAGCGCACTTCAGCACGCGATATCATCCAAACGAGGTGCGGAAGTTGTTGGAGAACAAGCTCCCGCCCGAACTGAAGGCGAAGATGAAGCTGTGGGTGTGAATCCCAACTCCAGAAACAGTCGGCCCCTTGCGCTGTTCAGAGCTGTTTAGCGTGCGACCCGAAGGGGCGCCGCACTCGCGAGGTGTTTCGTCATGCTCATCGCATTCGTTCTGGCGCTCACGCCTACTGCAGACCTCAAAGATCGGGACGAGTTGTTTCCCTCGCTCGGTAACTTCGGCCGCAAGGTCGAAACGCCGAAAGTGGAAAAGGGCGAGAAGCCCACGGCCTACAGTCAGAGCGTGGACTACGAATGGATGGGCGGGCGGTTCGCGGTGCTGACGACCACGCTGGCCCGCGACCCGAAGTTCAAGGACAAGTATTCCACCGAGGAGATGAAGAAGGAGACGGTCAAGAAGGTCGAGGTGAACAAGAAGACCGCGTACCTGTGGGACCGCATGAAAGCGGAGAACCTAGACGAGGTGAAAAGCCGGTTCGTCGTAG
>SXID01000187.1 GCA_005772955.1 Planctomycetia bacterium | reverse complement strand
CGACGCGCCGGTCGCGAGGCCCGAAAGCACGAGTAGTAGCACCGTGCGCTGTGACGGCGGTTCGGTGAGGTTCCACTTGCCAGTCGCGGTGACGAGTACGAGCAGGCAGACGAGGACAACAGCGGTGCGAATGAGGGTGGCGAGGTCGGGGTCGATACCCTCGGATCCAGCTTTCGCGAGAACGGCGGTCGCGGCCGCAAACACGGCCGAGAGGAGCGCCCAGAACACCCACGAGTCGCCCATGAGAAACGGCCCCGCTAGTTCCCAAGCCGCGGACCGGGACGGATGCCGTAGGTGGCGTCCCACTTCTTCGGCGACCCAGGCAGCGTGACGCCTGGGACACTGAGGTCGTACTTGACCGCATAATCGAGCAGTTTCCGCGGGTAATCGGGCCACTTCCCTTCATGGCGTTGCAAGTCGCGTTTCTCGTCGCCGGTCATTTTTGGTAACAGTTCCTTCGTCACGAACGTCCGCACTGGTTCCTTGAAATCGATCGTGCGAACGGGGCCAAGTGTGGGCATGAAGGGACTCTTTCCACCCAACAACTCCTTCTGGAGTTCGATCGCGTACTCGGGCCACTTCCCCACGTACCGCTGGAGGCGGAACGACGCGCCCTTCTTGAGAGCCGGAGGCAACTCATTGCCGTCGAACATGAGTTTGGGGTCCGATGGTTCGGGCAAGTATGGGTGGAGGTTGGCCAACTCATACACTGTCAGCCCGTACCACGCCCAGACCCCGTCGCGTTTCGCGAGTTCGTGTGTGCGGCGGTATTCTCCCAGTTGCTCGATCGTCAGTCGGCACCGTTTCGGGTTCGGGTCGTCCACGCGGAACACCGCCTGAGCGAACACTTCCACTTCCTTGCGTCCGGTTTCGGTATCGAACGGCCACGGCGACTTGTTCGCGGCGAATGCCTCCGCGTGCTGGCGAACGAACGCCCGTCGCTCGCGGCGGCTCGCCTCCTCATCCTTCAACTGCTGCCGGAGAGCGGCCCGCTCAGTCGGAATAGCAATCGCGTCCAGCATCTTGCGCTGAGGCGGCGGAAGAGCGTCCGTCCACTGCTGCTCGCGGACCTCCAGGATTACTCGTAGTCGCTTGTTTGAAGTTCCCGCATCAAGTACGGCCGCGCGACGTTCGGGATCACGGTCCGCGAGTCGCTCCAGCCACACCGCGTACACTTCCAGCGAGCGAAATAGTCGGTCGCGTTCCTTCGGCTCCTTCGCATGTAACTCCTGATCGAGTTTCACGATCTCGGCCTGGCGTGCCGGGTGCAGCGTGCGGAACGACTTCGCGAGCGCCTCGAACTGTTTGCCAGTCGGATTTTCGCCCGTGTCGCCGTGCGGGATCTTCAGCCCCACGTCGTAAACAACCGCCGGTTCATCGCCGAACAGTTCCGGTTTCGCCAGTTCCTGAACGAACGCGAGGTCGTCGGCCACCGCGTACAGCGGCAGGTTCTCGATCACACGCGTATCCGGCTCTCCCGTGCGCGTCTCGTCCCCGTCCTTTTCGCGTGTGGGGAACAGGTACAGACGAGCGGCGGCTGTGGCAAAATACCCCGCCAGCGCAAACACAGCGACAACTGCGACCAAGCCGGCCATGCGCAGTATCGGGCGGGCGTCTCGGCGAGTCGGGCCCGGTTCCTCGCCTTCAAGTATGGCTACCGGCATCGACGTGGAAACGGCTGCCGTTGGGCCAAACTTTGCGCCGGTGGACCGCACCGCGGCGGTGCTGCTGGTCGCAAGCGGCGCGGGGCCCGACGGCTCGCTGGGAGACTTGACCGCAGGGATCATATCGAGTGTGCGCGTGGTGAAGTTCGGTGACGGTTCGGGCTTGGGCAGGTAGTCGAGCATGTCGAACGACGTCTTCAGTTCGGCGGCGCGGGCGCGGGCCTCCGGGTCGTTCGCGAGCCGGGCTTCGACCTTGCGCGCCGCGGTCGTGTCGAGTTCGCCGTCGAGGTACGCGACCAACTCCGTCTCAAACGGATCAGGCGCCGCGTCGTCTTCGAATTCTGGGTTCTCGTTGGCCATTTCGCCCACCCGCGTGCCTCTCGTCAACTCATTGTTTCGCGTCTTCGGCCCCGTCTTCTTCGCCCTGTGGCATCTCGCCGTCCATGTAGATATATCCCCGGAGTGCGTCACGCAACTTGCTCCGGGCACGGCTGAGTAGCGATTTTACCGCTTTCGCGCTCAACCCCATCACATCAGCGATGTCCACGTAGTTCATGTCCTCGAACTTGTTGAGCACGATCGCCATCCGCTGGCGCTCGTTCAATCCGTCGAGAGCGGTGCGGATCACAGCGGCGAGTTCCTGCTGTTGGAGGTTGTGCGCGGGCGGGTCGGCGCAGGTCGGCGCGAGACCCTCCATTGGTCGCGTGCTAAACCCGCCCGAATCGCGCACCTCCAACGGCAGCACGGGCCGCCGCTTGCGGTCGCGGAGCGCGTTCAGCGCAAGGTTGTTGGCGATGGTAAATAGCCAGGTCGAGAACTTGGCCTTGGGCGTGTATTTCTTTCGCGTGCGGTAGACCCGGAGGAAGACCTCTTGCGCGAGATCTTCCGCTTCGTCGGCGCTACCGACGAGGTGGTGCATGACGGCGATGAGCCGGTGCTGGAACCGCTCGACCAGTTCGCCGAACGCAGCGGCGTCGTCGTCACGGACCCGGAGCATCAGCCGGATGTCCGGGTCGCGTAGCGCCATCTGCGAACTGGTGTGACCGATCGCCATGTTGCTTGGGGTCAGAGACCAAGGGTCAGGAGCCAGAAAGCAGAAGTCACCAGCTAAGGGCGGTCAGACCTCGACGGTCGGTAGCGACGCGGCCGGCGCAGCCACTGACATCTCGACCTTCCGGCGCAACTGCCCGCACGCGGCGTCGATCTCGGACCCCTTGCGCTTGCGTACTTTCACGCTCACGCCGGACTTGCGGAGCGTGTCTATGAGGTACTGGAGATCTGCGTCCTGCGGGCGATTGTACGGCAGCCCTTCCACGTCGTTCCACGGAATCAGGTTCACGTGAGCCTTGCGGCCCACAAGCAGCCCCGCGAGTTGTTTCGCGTGCTGCGGCAAGTCGTTCAACCCACCGAGGACAACGTATTCATAGGTCACTTGCCGGCCGGTTTTCTCATAGAACTCGTCGGCGCTTGCGAGGATCGCATCCAGTCCCGTTTTGTCGTTGGTCGGTACGATGCGCGTGCGCAGTTCGTCGTTGGGCGCGTGCAGCGACACCGCGAGGCTGTACTGTTTGCCAGATTCCGCGAGCTTCCGAATCTTCGCGGGTAACCCGACGGTGGAAATCGTCACGTGCCGCGCGCCGATACCGAGGCCGTTCTTGTCGCCCGCGATTGCAAGTGCTTCCAGCAAGCTCTCAAGGTTCGCGAGCGGTTCACCCATTCCCATCACGACGACGTTCGTGAGCCGCAGCGCCCGGTCCGGGTTGGTGCTGGTCGCGTCGGTGAGGTTGCGGAGCATCACAAGTTGTTCGAGCATCTCGCCCGTGGTCAGGTTCCGCACAACGCCGTTCAGCCCACTGGCGCAGAACACGCACCCCATCCCACACCCAACCTGCGTACTAATGCACGCGGTCGCGCGGCCGTCGTCCTGAATGAGCACCGCTTCAATCATGCGGTCGTCGTTGAGACGCAGCACAAGTTTGTGTGTGTCGTCTTTTGCGAACAGGTGTTTCTCGACGCGCATCGATAACACGCTGAACGCTTCCGCGAGTTCGGCCCGCAACTGTTTCGGCAGATCGGACATCGCTTCGAACGTGGTCGTGCGGCTCGCGAGGACTTGCCGCCGAATCTGATTCACGCGCATGGGCGGCTGGCCGCGTTCGCCAAGCCACGCGCGCAACGTGTCCGCCGGTACGTCAAGAATGCCGGGTTTGGCCAGCGGGCCGGGAGCGTAAGCGACCGGAGGCGTAGAATCGGAATCGAGAATCGGTAGCGTTGCAGACATAACTGCCATTCTACGTCATGTGGCAGACGATGAGAAGCGACCTACGTGGGCGAAATGAGGATGCTACAAATTAAGTCCGTCGCCGAACCGCGCGGTCAGAGCGTCCTTCAGGTCTTGGGTGCGAATCGACCGCGCAATGTCGAGGCGGAGCAGTCGGGTGAGCAGACCGGGGACGGTCAACGCGCCCACGCCGGGCTTACGGATCGCGTTGTCGGTTAAATTCAGCCTCACAAGGTGGTTTGCCCAAGGGGCTTCGGCCAGCGCCTTCGTCCCCTTCGGTCCGATCTGACACTTGGCGAGTTCCAGGTTCAGGAGTCCAGGAAAGGGCAGCGAGCGAGCGAGGGCCACAATCCCGTCGTCTCCAATCGGCGTCTCGTCCAGACAGAGAGATTTCAACCGGGGGAGCGGACCCGCTCCTGCCAGCGTCCGCATTCCCGCGGCGGTCAGCGGGTTCTGGGTCAGATCCAGATGGGTGAGTTGTGCGAGCACACCGCTCGCGGCCAGAAGGCGCAGCGCCTCGTCCGTCAACTCACTCCGCGTGATGTGGAGGTGTTCCAGTTTGGGTAGATTGATCGCCGCCAATGCACCCGCCGTTGGCCCGTCGAAGTTCTCCTGCCCGAATGTTAACCGCCGCAGGTTGCCGAGATGAGGTGAAGTGACAATGGAGCGAACCCCCTCGGCGCCGAGTCGGGTCCGGGTGATCAGCAGGACTTCGAGTTTCGTCAAACGGGGCGACTCAGCCAGCGCTGCCGCCGCTTCTGGCCACGGGCGCCGTTCGGACCCCCAAGCCGCATACGTGAAGCTCAGACCGACAAGCCGGTCAGCGATCGGTCCGTTGACCACCGCCGCCCAGCCGTCAGCATCGAAGTTGCCACCGAGGAAAAGCGTCCTGAGGCGTTGGAACCGGGTCGATTCGCCAAGCACCCGCAGTCCGGCCACCGACAGCGACTGATTGATGAAATAGATCCACCTGAGGTTGGAAGCGCACGGCGCCCCCGCGAGCGCCCGTGCGATCTCGTCACCGTCTGTGTCCACATCCGGCACAAAATGCAGCGAATCGATTCCGGCAAGCCAGTCCGACTCGATGACCTTGCACAACTCGGCCGTGGTGCCTGAGAGACATACATTCAGGAGGGGTTCCCGCCCCCAGTGCGGAGGCGGGAGGGCCAAGCAAGTGTCCCCCACGAGGTCGAGTTCTTGGGGAAACCCACGTTCAAAATGATTCGGCCGCAGCCAATCTGGAAAAGGGAACCCGGTGAGCCAGTGCTGGTGGTACTGCTCGACCAGTTCGTATTGACGGGTCGCAATGCGCCACCAGTCTTCGGTGTACGCAGGCGCCAAGAACTCCCCGCCGAGTTGGGTGATCTCGCAGTTGAGGCGGATGAACTCCGCTCGCGCCCGTTGTGGGTCGGTCGTCGCATGTTCGTCGAGCCAGTCGGCGTAGACGAGGCGCGGTGTGTCTTCGTCGGGGTTGTCGCGGATCGCGGCCAGCAACGCGGCTTCGTCAGACATGGCGGAACCTCACTTGCCCGCTTCGAACCCGTCGTATACGTACAGCATACCCGACCAGTCCGCGAACGCGACCTCGATCAGCGCGCGCACTTTCTTCCACGATAAACCGCCGTACCCGGCCGCGAT
>SXID01000026.1 GCA_005772955.1 Planctomycetia bacterium | reverse complement strand
CGCCGGTGCCGGCGATCGAGGAACTACCGCACATCGACGCGGTGGTGATCTCGCACGACCGGTGGTTTCTGGACCGGATCGCGACGCACATCCTGGCGTTCGAGGGCGACAGCAAAGTAGTCTGGTGCGAAGGAAACTTCGAGACGTATGAAGAACAGCGCCGCGCGCGTCTGGGCGCCGCCGCCGACATCCCAACCCGGATCAAGTACCGGAAACTCACGACGTGAGTCGGGGGGGATCGCCAATGAGCGTTCGCCTTCGTTTCGCCGTGACCCGGAGTCCGCGCAAGGGAGCGCGCTACGTCTGCGTGCTCCCCTGCGCGGACTCCGGGTCGCGGCGAAACGTCAACTACAGAGAACGGCATGATCGAACTCCTTGACGCGGTGAAGACCTACACGCAAGGCCGGCGCACCGTGAACGCGGTTCGCGGGGTCACGCTCCGCGTCGCCACCGGCGAGTTCGTCACCATCATGGGGCCAAGCGGGTCGGGCAAGTCCACGCTCATGCACCTCATGGGCGCACTCGACACCCCAAGCGGCGGGCGCGCCGTCTTTCACGGCCAAGACCTTCAGAGCATGTCCGACCGGCAGCGTTCGCTGCTCCGACGCGACCGCATCGGGTTCGTGTTTCAGGCATTCAACTTGCTCCCCACCCTCACCGGCGCGGAGAACGTCGCGCTGCCGCTGCTGCTCGCGGGCATGGCGAGGAGTACCGCACTGGCCCGCGCTGCGGAGTGTCTGGAGCGAGTGAACCTCGGACACCGCGCCGACCACTTTCCCGATGAGATGTCCGGCGGCGAGATGCAGCGAGTCGCCGTCGCGCGGGCGCTGGTCGCGGACCCGGAAGCGGTGCTGTGCGACGAACCCACCGGCAACCTTGACACCGCCACGAGCCGCGAGATTCTCACGCTGCTCTCGAAGCTCCCCGAACCGGGCAAGCGTGCGGTCATCATGGTGACGCACGACCCCAACGGAGCGACCTACGGCACCCGTCTTGTGAAGATCCGCGACGGGTTGATCGAGTCCGACGAACAGGTCGTTCGTCATTAGTCATTCGCGTAGCCGCGACTCGAAGAGGAGCGTGAACGAATGACTAATGACGCTGGACGAAGGACAATACGATGCCGAAAGCCGCCTGCCCCGCGTGCAAGAGCGAAGTGAAGTACCCAAAGGACGCCGAAGTCGGCAGCACGGTGACGTGCCCCGACTGCGACGAGGTGTTCACCCCACCGAAACTGGTGAAGAAAGAAACGAGAGAAAAGAAATACGACCCGGAAAAGGACGAGGACACGTACAAGGTCGGGCGCACGTCCACCAAGGCGGAAGACCGCGACAAATCGGAAGCGTTCGAGTCGGCGGCACGGGCCGCACGACGGCGCGAAGCGGAATCGCGACCGCCGAAGCGCCCGGCATGGTACGAGGGGCCGGAGGTCTGGTTGCTCATCTTCGCGGTCGGCGCCGGAGGCGGACTGCCCTTCGGTATCTGGCTGGCGCGCAACTGGGAGAAGATGAGCGATGCGAAAGTGTTCTGGATCTTCGTCGTGCTGATCTTTGTCGGGGCGGCCGCCATCGGACTGGGCGGCAGCGCGTGGGCGTGGCTTCGCAGGAATCGCTAAGGAGTGTGGGTGTGCGTGTGCGTGTGCGTGAAAGACAGTGAAGTGAAGAGGAGCCAAAAACCTCGCTCTTCTTTTCACTGACTTTCACGCACACGCACACCCACACCCATACTCCGCCCGGAGGGCGGATGTACCGGTTGCTGGCTCTGAGATACCTGCTGCAACGGTGGGACCGTGCGCTGCTGATCGTTGCCAGCATTTCGCTCGGCGTCGCCACGCTCGTGTCCGCGCGCATCCTGAACCAGTGCATCGAGGCTGCCGCTCAGGACACCACCACGCCCGCCGGTAGCGCAGAACTGTACGTCACCAACGGCGAAGCCGGCGTGCTGCGGTCGGTGTCCGACGACCTTCGCGCCGCGAACGTTCCCGGCGTGAAATCGGTTCAACCGCTCGTCTTCGACCGCGTCACGCTGCCCGATCTCGACGGCCGCGTCGCGGTGCTCGTCGGTGCGGAAGTCTCGTCGCAACTGCTCACCAAAGACAACGCGCTGAAGGTCAAGGTCGAGAAACTTGAGATCGGGTTCGCCCTGGGGTTGCAACTCGCTCTGGTATTTGAAGCGGTCACGGCGGGCGAGTTCGCGAAGGCCGGGCAACTGTGGGACCGCATCCCCTCGCTGCTGGTAATGGTGTCGAAGCCGATCTATGACGACTGGATGGCCCGCACGGGCGGGACCAAGCCGTTCGTCGTCCGGCATGCCGGGCGCGACGTCGAGTGCCTTCCCATCGGCGTGGTCGAGTTCGAGGACGGCTCGCCGCTCGCGCCCCTGGGGAAGAATTTCATCGGAATGAGCGTCGGACAGTCGCTCCAGATCGTTCGGCCAAGCCCGCCATACGCGGCCATCTGCGGCGGTCTGGGTGAAGCCGGCGCGGAGACGGTGAATCCGCCGAAAGTGAACCGCATCGATGTGTTCCTCGAACCCGGCGCGGACAAGGAAAAGGTCACCTCCGCGACGGCGCAAGTTGTTGCGGGGCGGGCGGAAGTGCGCACACCCGATGCGCAACGCCGCAGCACTCAGGAGATCATTACCGGGCTGCAAATCGGCGTGCTGATGTGTTCCGCCGGCGCGATGATTATCGGGCTGTTCCTTGTCTACAACGCGATGGCCGTGACCGTGGCCGAACGCCGCGCCGACATTGGTATCTTGCGCTCGATCGGTGCGACACGCGCTCAGATTATTGTGCTGTTCGCCACAGCCGCTGCGTTCCTGGGCCTCGCCGGGGCGATTCTCGGCGTACCCCTCGGAATGCTCCTCGCGGAAGTCACCCTCGGCCAGTTCCGCAGCGAAATGGAGTCACTGTTCCTGAACCCCGAAGTGCGATTGACGCACCTCTCCTGGACGACCGCTCTCGCTGCGGTGCTTCTTGGAACAACGACCGCGGTGTTCGCGGCGCTCGTCCCCGCGATTCAGGCCGCCAACGACGACCCCGCGCACGTCGTGCGCCGATCCGCGGGTGGCGTGAAGGGATTGTGGAAGCTCGCTCACCGCGTCGCGTGCGTGGGCATGGTTTTGGCCGGCATCGCACTGGTTCTGCTTCGCTTCGAGTTACCCCGGCGCTTTGGTTCCGTCGGCGGGATGACGCTCGTGCTCGTGGGCTTGTTGCTCGCGTCGCCAATGTTAGTGGCTGTGATGGTCACACTGTTGCGTCCTTTGGTGCGGGCGATGTTCCCGTTCACGCTGCGGCTCGCGTTCGATAACCTGTCGCGCGCGCCCGGGCGCACGGGTGTCGTTATCGGCGCGCTCGGCGCAGGTGTCGCGCTCATGTTCCAGACGGCGGGCGTGGGCCGCAGTAACGAGGAACCGGTTGTCTCGTGGATCGCGCAAGTGGTTCAGGCGGATCACTTCGTCTTCAGCGGGAACATGACCTCCGCGAACAGCTCGAACAGTCCGATGTCGGCCACGGTGGCGCGCGACCTGAAGGCGCTGCCGGGGGTGCAGGACGTGATGACCATCCGGTACTCCCGCCCCGAGTACAACGGCACCATCGTGTACCTCGTCGCACTCGACGTGGTGACCTACGCGGAGATGACCAGCGCCCGTGTGCCCGAACTCGCGGCCACCCTGAAAGACTTCCCCGAACTGGCCGACGCACACCCGACCCACGTGGGCGTGAACAAGATTCTGGTGAGTGAGAACTTCCTCGCGCGACACAAAGTGAAGGTCGGCGACACGATCAGCGTGCCTGGTCCGCACGGGCCGGTGGACCTGGTTATCGTGGCCGCGGCACGCGACTATTCGTGGAGCCGCGGCACGATCTTCCTGGACCGCGCCCGCTACGCGAAACTGTTCGGCGACGACCTCATCGACATCTGTCACGTGTTCGTGAAGCCCGAAGGGGCACGCGCCACCGAGGTGGCGCTGGAGAAATACACCGCGAACAAGGGGCTAGACCTTACCGATCGCGACTCGCTCCGCAAGTTCGTTTCCGGGCTTTTGAGCCGGCTCTACGTGCTTGCGTACATGCAGCAGTTGTTGGTGGGCGTGGTCGCGGCGCTGGGTGTGGTGACCGCGCTGCTCATCTCGGTGCTTCAGCGCAAGCGCGAACTCGGCTTGCTGCTCGCGGTGGGTGCGACGCCGGGTCAGGTGTTGCGCTCGGTGCTGGCCGAAGCGTTTCTGATGGGCGTGTTCGGCACGATGCTGGGTATCCTGATCGGGCTACCGATGGAGTGGTACGTACTCAAGGTGATGTTCGTGGACGAATCGGGCTTCAACCTCGACATGCTCATCCCATGGAAGGCGACGCTCGGCATCGCGGCGGCATCGATCGCGCTGGCGACACTCGCGGGCCTCATCCCCGCGTGGCGTGCGATCCAGACACGCATCCCCGACGCGCTGCAGTACGAGTAGCGAACGTGATGTGCCGAACCGCCTGCGTGAGCAGGCCGGGTTGTTTGTCACTCCGTCGCGTCCCCGCCTGCGGACGCAGGCGGTTCGACGGAACACTCGTCACTCACGACCCCCTGCTCGCTTTTCACGCTCGCGCTATGGAAAATGCGGGCACCATCTGATAGCCTATCCCGCATGCGGAGCGACTTTTCGACGGCGCCCGCGGCTTCCTCTCCCGGAAGCATCCTATTGATGCCGAAAAGTGAGCATTTTTCACCGCCGTTGCCCGAGATCGTGGGCACCGCGCCAGCGATGCAAGACGTTTACCGCCTTGTGCGCCTCGCCGCGCCACGTTCGGCGAACATCCTCCTCATTGGCGAAACCGGGACCGGCAAGGAAGTGATCGCGAAAGCGGTTCACAAACTCAGCAAACGCGCGGACGGGCCGTTCATTCGCGTAAACTGCGGCGCGCTGCACGAGAACTTGTTGGAAAGCGAACTGTTCGGGCACATCAAAGGCTCGTTCACAGGCGCTGTCGAGAACAAGACCGGCAGGTTCGAGGCCGCGCACGGCGGCACCATCTTCCTCGACGAAATCAACAGCACCTCACACAAACTCCAGGTGAAGTTGCTCCGTGTGCTGCAGGAGCGCGAGTTCGAGCGCGTTGGCGAGAGCCGAACCATCAGGGTCGATGTGCGTGTCATCGCGGCAACGAACACGTCGCTGGAACAGGCCGTCGAAGACCGCGAGTTCCGCGAAGACCTCTACTATCGCCTCAACGTGATGCGTCTCTCCATTCCGCCGCTGCGCCAGCGCAAGGAAGACATTCCGGAGCTTGCCCGCGCCTTCCTCATCCGCGCCCAGCGTCAGGGCCTCGCCGCCCGCACATTCGACAAGTCCGCGCTGGACCTGATGGCCGCCTATGACTGGCCGGGGAACGTCCGGGAGCTCGAAAACCTCGTCCTGCGCCTTGCCGTGCTGAGCTCCGATTCGGTCATCACCGTGATGGATGTCGAGCGCGAGATGCGGATGGGCGTGGCCGAGCAGACCGGCGCGAGCCTTGGCTTCGAGGCCGAGATCGAAGCCCTGCTGCACCGTTATGTGATGGGCGATCTTGTCTCGGGCGGTGAAGGGGAGGGCTCGAATGTCCACGAATCCGTGGTTAACCGGGTGGAGCGGCCGCTGATCCGTCTCGCCCTTTCGGTAACTTCCGGCAACAAGGTGCGCGCCGCCCAGCTGCTGGGCATGAACCGCAACACGTTGCGGGCGAAGATCAACGCCCTCGGCATTGCAGAAGACTGATTGACGATACACCGATCTGTGGTTTTAGTGCACCACTGTTGCGGCCGGGACACTTAATATG